>USAI01000079.1 GCA_900552675.1 uncultured Prevotella sp. | reverse complement strand
GACAAGCCCATTGGCAGAATTAAGTATGCACTAAATTAATTCCGCCAACAGGTAAAGAAGAAAATTTAAAACACATATCAAGAAAAGGGGAAATAATGAGCGAGCCTTGGGCTGAAATAGAGAAAAGAATTGTACCTTTGTAGGTTGAACATTCATCCTTGTAGGTTGAACATTCATCCTTGTAGGTAAATTAATACACAAGCAATATACTGACGATATGCAAACAGGCAACATACAATCAGAAAACCAACAACCCAGTAAGATACACATGAGCGAAGAGGCACTGGTGGCACTAAAAATTATTGAAACCACAGGCTGTAACCTTTTCCTTACAGGTAAAGCAGGAACAGGTAAAACCACGCTGTTGCGATATTTGAAACACAATATCTCAAAACGCAACGTGGTGCTGGCTCCGACAGGTATTGCTGCTATTAATGCCGAAGGTGTTACGCTGCACTCGTTTTTCCAGTTGCCATTTGCACCCTTCATCCCCGACTCGTCATTCCAACAGAACGGCCGCTACCAGTTTAGCAAGCAGAAGATTAAAATATTGCGAAGCCTCGACCTTATCGTTATTGACGAAATAAGTATGGTGCGTGCCGACTTGCTGGATGCTGTTGACAGCGTATTGCGTCACTATCGCCGCAACACAAAGCCCTTTGGTGGCGTGCAGTTGCTGCTCATTGGCGACCTGGGGCAGCTGGCGCCCGTGGCCAAAGATGAAGAGTGGACGCTGCTGTCGCGCTATTACGACACGCCCTACTTCTTCAGTAGCCACGCCTTACGCCAAACGCCCTACTCGGTGGTAGAGTTAACACATGTATACAGACAGCAAGACCAACTGTTTGTTGACCTCTTGAACAAGGTGCGCGACAATGCTGCCGACGTCAACGTACTACGCGCCTTGAACAGCCGATACATACCCAACTTTCAGCCACGCGAAGAGGAAGGATACATTCGTCTGACCACGCACAACGCTTTGGCGCAAACCATTAACAACGAAGAACTGACAAAACTGCCAGGCCAAACCTTTACATTTAAAGCCGAGGTGGAAGGAAAATTTCCCGAACTATCCTACCCTACCGATGACGTTTTAGAGTTAAAACTCAACGCTCAGGTGATGTTTGTGAAGAACGACTCATCGCCCGAGAAGCGATACTATAACGGCATGATAGGACGTGTGAGCGCCATCCATGCCAGTGGTTTCAGCGTGATACCCAAAGACAGCACACAAGCCATTGAGGTAAACCGCGAAGAGTGGGAGAACAACCGATACGAGCTGGATGAGAACACGCGCGAGATTAAAGAGGTGACCGAAGGCCTCTTCCGACAGTATCCTGTAAAAACGGCATGGGCCATTACTATACATAAAAGTCAGGGACTAACATTTTCGCATGCCATCATTGATGCTGCCGCCTCTTTTGCACACGGACAAACCTATGTAGCACTGAGCCGATGCAAAAATCTTGACGGACTGGTGCTCAGCACCCCCATACCCGCCCATGCCATTATTCGCGATGCTTCGGTAGATGCCTTCAATGCCTTTGCCGCCAGCCGCCAGCCCGACAACGCCGCCATCAGCACCATGCAGCGCGCTTACTATCTGCAACAAGTGGCCGATCTGTTCGACTTCAACGATGTTTCTACGGCCTTCTATTCGGCCATGCGCCTGGTAAACGAACATTATGGCAAAACCTTCCCACGACTGGCCTTAGAGTATAAAGCCCGCAACGCCTTTATTATAAAAGAGGTGATAGAGGTGGCCAAGACCTTCAGTCAGCAATACACCGCCATCATTGGCAGCGAACCCGACTATACCACCTCGCCCTTACTACAAGAACGCATACAGAAAGGTGCCACCTACTTCTTGAAAAAGCTGAAAGAGGCGGCAGCCCTGGTGTCGTCAACCAGCCTACAAACCGATAATAAAGAGGTGAAAAAGCGCACGGCCGACAACTTCAACACATTGGTTGAAGTGTTGCAAATGAAGCAACGCATGCTGTCGTTCGTCATCAAACAGGGCTTCACCCTACCCACCTATCTACGGGCCAAAGCAATGGCTGCTATCGACGAGGCTGACAAAGTAACAACTACCCGCAGCACTAAAGCTACACGCAGCACTAAAAGCACAGGCAGCAAGGCTCCTGCAACGGTGGCAAACCCCTTCAGCGATGCCCCCATCAGCGAGCAAGACATTGCTCACCCCGTATTGTATAACAAGCTGCGCCAATGGCGTAAAGAAACTGCCGACGAAGAGGGCATACCCGCCTTCATGGTGATGCACACCAAAGTGCTCATTGCCATCTCTAACGATATGCCTTCTACTGCCCGCGAACTGGCAGCCGTAAAGGGCTTCGGACCAAAGAAAACGCAGAAATATGGCGAGGCTGTGCTTAACATTATAAATCGGTGCGGAAAAAGGTAATAAAATAAAAAGGCGCAGTTCCAAAAAGAACTACACCTTAGGAAGTGATTCCGCTGGGATTCAAACCCAGGACCTTCAGAACTTTTTCTCAACCAAGTCTTTCAGTTTGAAAAACATAAAAGGCGCAGTTCTAAAAAGAACTACACCTTTAGAAGTGATTCCGCTGGGATTCAAACCCAGGACCTTCAGAACCGGAATCTGACGCTCTATTCAGCTAAGCTACGGAACCTTTCACACTACTGGCTTATAAGAAACAAGCCCTCGCGTTATTGATTGACTGCAAAGGTAGGCAAAAAAAACGAGTCGTGCAAACTCTGCACCCCTTTTATGCTTACCTTTACAGCATGCTTTTACTACTTTCGTAAACTATCGCACCACACTGCACGGCCATATTAATACCACTGCACGGCATTGCTATACCCGCTGCGTTTGTCATACTTCAGAGCATCGGTCAGCGTAGAAGCGTTACAACGGAAGGTGAAGTTATAGCTGGTATAAGGAGCCAGCACCACTTGACAGCTCATGTTAAAGCAGTGCAAGTCGCGTTGCAGCGAGGCGGTAGTCATTGACATCTTTTTATATTCAAAGTCGTAACCACTTGAGAAACTAATGTTCCATCCATCGCTTATGCGCACGTTACCGCTCACGTTCAAGGTTTGTGTGAACTTATACGGATAGCGCATCGACTTCGTATTAAACTTTCCCTGCGTATTCTCGCGCATGGTGATACCATAACCAAAGGTTAACGACCATGGCATTGAGAACTTCATATAGCCATCGGCATCAGTCTCGGCCTTACCGCCCGACGACTTTTTGGCGCCACGCTGTCCCTCAATCATATCGTCGTCGACATTGCTCTCAATATTTGTATCAATGCCTTCGTCGTTGTTTTTCTTCTTTTTCTTTTCGTCGTCGCTATCATCGCCACCTCCAAACAGTTTCTTCAGTTTTTCAGGCGTCAGCGTGAACGAAATGTTTTGCGAGGTGCCTTGGAAGCGGCCAAAACGTCCTTTACCCCACTCGGTATGTGTGCCCACATAAGGTCGACCATCCTTATCCAGCTCATAAGCGTATGTAGCAAACACCGCCGTCATGTTAAAGGTATAGTTTTTCCACCACTTCAAGCGAATGTCCATCGACAGGTCGCTCCACGGACGTTCCTTATCGGCCATGTTATACGACATACGAGCGCCCAGCTCATCAATCAAGCTTATCTTGCGTATGCCCGTAGTGTCTTTATCCGACTTCACCTTCATCTCCAAGTTGTTCGACAGCGAGAAGCTGATGTTGCCCGTTTTGCCTCTACCTGGCACGCCATACAGAGCCTGCGAGTAAGGCGAGTATTCAACCAGCGACACATTGCCATCGGCATCAGTCTTTTGGTAGGTTTGCCAGTAGCCATAACGTGAAGCGCCAAAGTCGGGCGCATAGCTAAAGCTTACCGTAGGCGTGATGACGTGTCGGATGGCCTGTATCTTATCGCCAAACACCTTACGGTTTGGTATCCAGAAGCCATACATTTTGGTCGACATACTGAGGCTGGCCGACCAGTTATACACGTTTTGAAAGCCATAAACGGTGTCGCACACCTCTTTTTGTTGTTCTTTATCCCACGATCGCATTACCTTGTTAGCATACATACGATCAGTGAACGTGAGCGAGGGGTTAATGTTCAGATAGTTGAACAGCGTAAAGCTACCGTTAATAGGAATGTTATGTTGGAAGCCGTTGCGCCAATCCTTTGCCAGATTTGAGTGCATCAGCTTGTCCTCTTTCGTGCTGATAGAGTTAGAGAGCTGACCAGTATATCCCACCGAAATTTTCTCATACCAACGTTCATCGCCCGCTGCGTGTTTACGTTTGAAGGGATAGAAACGGCTGAGCGAGATGTTCAAGTCGGGCAAGGTCATGGCGATAGTAGAGTCGCGCATGTTTTGGTTCAAGTTGGCGGTAGAGCTCAGCGAAAGTCCAATACTTGAGAAGGTGGTGCTCCAGTTTACCGAAGAGGTACGTGTCGACTGTGTAAGCGTTTGCGGGTTATACAAGCTGCTAAGGTTGTTACGTTCATAGCTGGTGGTAGCAAAGTTGACGCTGGCCGAGAGCGAGCTGAAGGGGTTAGCCTTCGAGTCTTGTCGGTGGTTCCATTGCAATTTAAAGCTTGTTTGCTTCATATAGTCAGGCATGCCCTTATCGCCTGTTCGCGTGTCTTGATACGAGAACAAGAAGCTGCCGCTATACTTATATCGTTTGCGGTAGTTGGAGGCTGCCGACACGCCCCACGACCCTTTGGTATAGATTTCGCCCAGCAGTTTCAAGTCCCACTTATCGCTCATAGCAAAATAGTAGCCACCATCGCGCAGATAGAAGCCACGGTTGCTTTCATCGCCATAAGTAGGCATGATAAGTCCGCTTGAATAGCTCTTGGTGAAAGGGAAGAAGCCATAAGGAATGGCCAAAGGCAATGGCACATCGGCCACAACAAGATAAGCGGGCCCGAAGACCACATCTTTGCCAGGGCGCATCTTAGCGCGCGAGATGGCAATATAGAAGTCGGGGTGTGGTGCATTACAGGTAGTATAGCGGCCATGTTGCAGATAAATCTCGCCATTGTCGTTACGTTTCGACAGTTCGCTACGCATATAGCCATCTTCCTGTTGTGTATAGACATTGCTGATAAGGCCCTTCTTCGACTTAAAGTTGAAGGCCATAGTGTCGCTCTCATACGAGTCGTTACCCATCGTAAATACAGGTGTGCCCGTAAGCGTCTTACCAGTATGGTCGGCCGTGTCGCGTATGCCCGTTGCATGCACTAAGCTGCTGTCAAGACACATATTGATGCGCTCGCTCTTCAGGTTCATGTTCTCATACTTCACGGCCGATTCGCCGAAGAGGTATGCGCGTTTACTCTTAGCATCGTACACCAGCGAGTCGGTGGCCGAATATTCTACTGGCGAATTGATGCCAGTCGACTTAGCCCTGTTGATAGAGTCGAGACGTATCGAGTCGTCCACCTGCTTATTGTGCAGCCATATTGCTTTTTGCAGCGAGTCCATGGCGGCGGTATCGGCTATTATCACAGTATCGTTCACTGTATCATTGGCATGATGCGATGCTCCAGCGTGCAACTTATAGGGCACACCCGAGCCCGCCATCACAAACATGACGACAGATAAGAGAAGGGCTATAATAGTCTTTGACCTCATTTTCTATTTGTACGAATACCGAAAGGTGGTTGTATAAAGGCACAACAACCTTTGGCTATCATATGATAAATTACGAATGATGAATTGTGAATTACGAATTGTCCGAAGAGTGCGCACACAAGCGCCTGTTCATTCGAACCGACGTTCCCACTGCAGAAACCTCTCAAGGCTATCTTGTCCGAAGCGGGCGATAGTTTTCTCGGCCTGTGCCAATGTTTTTTCGCGGTCGATATGACTCTTTGAATAAAACTTATCGGCATAACAGATAATCTGTTCTTCGATGCTTACAGGCAAGAAATCGAGATGCGGAAGAGGCAACTGCTGTCGAATGATATCGTCGGCCGAGAGCCCCGCACCCGTATGACGTTCGCACACACGTGCATGCTGCTCCAAACCTTCGGCTCGCAACATCTTGGCGCCCAAGATACCGTGACAGATGTAGGGCTGTGTGCCGTGGCAACAGATGCCAGGCGCATCGCACTGCACAATGCCAATGTCGTGCAACATGGCGGCCTCGTACACAAACTGGCGGTCGGCACCCAGCTCGGGGTGCGCGTCGCAGATGCGCAAAGCACGCTGTGCCACTGCCTCGCTGTGCACCATCAGTATGTGCATCAGGTCGGGCTGTTGGGCGTAATATTTGTCAATAATCTGTTTATATATCATATAGAATAAAACAGATGCATAACCGCCCGTCGCGCCCCCCGCAACGGGGTGAGAGGGCTGGCAAGAGCGGTTATGCATCAAAAGGCGATAAGGCGATTATTGTTCGCGCTCAATATAGGCGATTACGTCGCCCTTCTGTATCTTAGCGCCCTGCTTGGCATTAATTTCAACAAGCTTGCCACCCAGTGCAGCCTGCACCTCGACAAACTCGCCCCAAGGAGCCTCTATCCAGCAGAAGGCGTCGCCTTCCTTATATTCTTTTCCGATGAAGGGCTCAACAGAGGGGGCACACTCGCCCTCGCCATTAAACTCCCAGAAAATTTGCCCCTTAACAGGTGCCACGATAGCGTCGGCCTTCGCATGTTTGAAGGCGCTAATCTGCTCGGGCGACAGGTTGCTACCCAGCTTGGCATCCTTCAGTTGCTGCAGGTCGGCCAAGAAGTTTTTCTTAGCCTGTCCGCTCTTGAAGTTGCGATACTGCTCGGGGTGCATAGCCAGCTCAAACAGTTCTTCGTTGTCTTTACCATAGTCCCATCCGTTCTCGTCCATCTCCTTCTTGAAGTCGTCAAGCGCATTGGGGATGAGGGTGTGGGGGTCGGCATCGGTAAACTCGCGGCCCTGAGCCTTAGCCAACTCCAGCAGTTCGGCATCGATGGTTCCAGGAATCTTTCCGCTCTTGCCCAAGATCATGCCCCACATGGCATCGTCCATCATCACGAAGCGGCCCTTGCCCTGTTCCAGGGTGAGAAGGTTCATCAGCGCGATGTTCTTCACATACTGTGAGAACGGTGTTACCAATGGAGGATAGCCTACGCGTGGCCATACATATTCAACCTCGTTGAACAGCTTCACCAGCATATCGTCCATGCTCAGTTCGGCCTCGTTCTTCTTCTTGCGAATGTTGTTGATAGCGGTGCGAATACCACCCAGGTCGGCCATCATCGAACCCATCATGCCACCAGGCAAGCCACAGCCTAAGAGCAATGACGACATGTGCTTGTTAGCGGGGTTAATCCAGTAGCCCAGCCACTCGTCGATAAACTCTTGTGTGAGCGAGCGAGCCTTCATATAGGCGTTCATGTTGATCTCGGGCACATCAAAGCCCTCGTTCTTCAGCATGCTCTGTACCGAGATGATATCGGGATGCACCTTACCCCATGACAGTGGCTCCATAGCGGTGTCGATAATGTCGGCACCATTGTTACAAACCTCAAGGATAGAGGCCATTGAGAGGCCGGGGCCAGAGTGTCCGTGATACTCGATGATGATGTCGGGATGGTTCTCCTTGATGGTGCGAGTGAGGCGGCCCAACATAGCGGGCTGACCAATACCAGCCATATCCTTCAAGCAGATTTCCTTTGCGCCAGCAGCAATCACCTGGTCGGCAATGTTGCTGTAATATTCAACGGTGTGTACGGGCGATGTGGTGATGCAGAGTGTGGCCTGAGGAGTCATACCTGCCTCGGCAGCCCACTTGATGCTGGGGATGATGTTGCGCACATCATTCAATCCACAGAATATACGTGTGATATCAACGCCCTGAGCGTGTTTTACCTTGTACATGAGCTGTCGAACATCATCAGGCACAGTGTACATACGAAGGGCGTTCAATCCGCGATCAAGCATGTGTGTCTTGATGCCTACCTCATTAAAGGGCTTACAGAAAGCACGAACGGCATCATTGGGGTTTTCGCCAGCCAACAGGTTTACTTGTTCAAAGGCACCGCCATTGGTCTCAACACGGGCAAAGCAACCCATGTCGATAATGACGGGAGCGATGCGCTCCAACTGGTCTTTGCGGGGCTGAAATTTACCCGACGACTGCCACATGTCACGATATACGAGACTGAATTGAATTTTCTTTTTCATATTTTATCTATATATGTATATGATACAATATTGTTTTCTGTTTGCTTGCTGCGGAACAAGCCGCAACACATATAGCGGTGCAAAATTAGACAAAAAATGTCAGACCACCATATATATAATGTATTTTTTAGTACTTCTTGACGATTATCACCCCTCAGCCTATCGCTTTTCGGCGGTGTGACTATAACCTTGCACATGGTCGGCAAATTGCAGCACCAGCGTGTCGGGGCGCAGCATTAGTATTTGCGCCGTGTCAATGCGCACATCGTTTTTGCTGTGAGTCGGGCTCATGTGATCGTGGCGCACCAACAGCAGTTTTCCGTTCCACAGATGCCACTCGGTATAGAAAGGCACATTGGGATAAACCACGGGGCTCTCGTCGTCAAGGGCGTTTTCGTGCGGCATGAGGCCTATGGGGGCAGCTATATTCTCGCGTTTCAGCGTAAAGCCATGCCTACGTGGCACCAGGAAGGCCTGTTTCACCGAGTCGGGCATATTCTGCATCATGCGTCGCTGCATGCGTTTGCTCATGCTGGCAAAATCGCGAAACTGTGGCATCACCTCATAGCTCCACGTGCCCTTCAGGTCGTCAAGGTTCACCACCAGCTGCGCCACATGGTGGTCGGTGGGGTCGAGAAGAATGGCTACACGGTCGCCAATGCGCATCTTGCCAAACACCTGGTGTGCCTGAAAGGCATCAATAATGTCGTATTTTATGGGGTCGCTCACGTCGGCGGGCAGCATCACCAGCACCGAGTCGGTGCAGCCATCACACACCAAACCATAAATGGTGCTGTCGCCCTTCAGCTCAATCAGCGACTCGCTTTTCGCCAGCTCGCCATTGTCAGCTTTTCGACCCGTACAAGCGGTGATGGCCACCACGGCAATGAAAGCCAATATCTTCAATATCAGTTTTTTGTTCATACAAGAATTGAATGAATTATATAGGCTACAAAATTAGATAAAAATATTGAATTATAAGCCTATCAATGATAGAAAAACAAGAAACAATAGCACAAAGCACAGGATAAAGGGACGATATTTGGAAAAGAAAGCTTACCTTTGCAACCAGGAAAAACATAGCAAAACAATGAAAAAAGCAATTGTGATGGGTGCCACATCGGGCATCGGACTGGAGGTAGCGCGCCTGCTGGCACGACAAGGATATGCTGTGGGCGTTGCAGGAAGACGGGCCGACCGTCTGGCCGAAGCGGTAAATGCCGAAGCTAATATTGTGGCCTATCGCCCTATCAATGTGAACGACACTGAGGCGGTAAAGCACCTGCACGAGCTGATAGACGAGCTGGGGGGCATGGATCTTTATTTTCATAGTTCGGGCATAGGTTGGGAAAACTGCGAACTGAACACCGAGCGCGAGCTGCTGACAGTGCAAACTAACGCTATGGGCTTTACGCGCATGGTGACAGCGGCCTTCAACTATATGGCGCAGCACAACCCCAATGGGCGCATAGCCTGTATCACCTCTATTGCTCGCACACGGGGCTTAGGGGCAGCACCAGCCTATTCGGCCACGAAGCGTTTTCAAGCACACTATCTTGAATGTTTAGCTCAACAGGCTCGCATGCGCAGGCTGAACATCGGCATCACCGACATAAGGCCAGGTTTTGTAGCCACCGACCTCATTGCGGGCAGCCATTTCCCCTTGCAGCTGAAGGCCGAAGATGTGGCCCACACCATTGTAAAAGCCGTGAAACGTGGCAAAGCCACCGTCACCATCGACTGGCGCTACCGCCTCCTGGTTTCGGTCTGGCAGCTCATACCACGATGGTTATGGGTACGACTACGGTTTGTTCGTTAGAAGATAGCCCTTATTTCATTGTAAATATCTCTGCATCTAATATGTGAAGGTATCTATTTAAAAGTGCAGGGTGCTGGAGGACGGGGCACAGAGACCCCATCCTACTTGGAGGGCACATCCGTTTTGCTAAAAACAAATACTCGCAATAATATATTATTAAATTGTTAAGAAAACGACAAAAAGTTTCTGTTTTTCCTTATAGACAATTTGCTTATGAGCAACGACAAGAATGACTTCTTCCTCCATTCGAATGTGGTGAACCATATCAGCAAGGAAGATTACGACAAGATTGAATTATTGGTGAATGCAGTAAAGGCTTTTGCTCGCAGCACCTACCAATGCGTGTACATCATCGACTATTTTCATCAGGATTTCATCTATGCATCTGATAATCTCGCTTATCTCTGCGGATTGGAACCCGAGCAATTGATGGAGGCTGGTTATCAGATGTATATCGACCATGTTCCGGATGCCGACCTGCAGATGCTGATCGAAGTGAACAAGAAAGGGTTTGATCATTTCAACGAATTGCCTGTGGGCGACCGTCTTGACTACAGCATCTCGTACGACTTTCATCTTACCAATGGCAAGAATAGCCGATTGATTCATCATCACCTCACCCCTATCCTCCTTTCTGCTGATGGAAGAATATGGCTTGCCCTTTGCACCGTATCATTGGCGGCAACCGACGAGCCGGGACATATCATCATGCAGAAGAATGGTGAGCACGGCTATTACGAATACTCCACCTCGCGCCACAAGTGGGAAAAGAAAGAAGGCATAACCTTGAGCGAGACTGAGAGAGATGTTTTGAGATTGTCTGCCCAAGGTTACACGATGAATGATATTGCCG
>USAI01000078.1 GCA_900552675.1 uncultured Prevotella sp. | reverse complement strand
GGCTAATTTTATTTTGAGTCATTAAATTATAAATAATTAACTAAATTAATATTATATACATGTTGTTTTACCTTCTAAAATCCTATGTTTACCTAAAAATGCTAACTGTTAAGTGTTTCTATGCTATGTGTTTCAGGGCTTACAAATAGATGATACAAAGGTGATGATGAAAAGAAAACTTTGTCTTAACAATAAAAAGAGGGGAGGCCGAGTCGCTGTAACTGTAACTGATATTTGCGACACAGCCTCCCCATGATAGGTAAGTGTGTGGTGTGTTTTTATTTTAATATAAAGCGTAGCATACCGTTCATCAGTTTTGCTTGTAGTCCCTTGTCGGTAATACATTCAAACGGAAAGCCTGCTACGATACATTTATAGTCGGCGCCATCATAGGCTACGGCTGCCGATGTGCCGTCGGCATATTGCATAGCACAATAAGCTGGCGGTAGGGGGGCCAGCACGTTAGGGTGTTGTGTGGCATAATGCTTGTCGTTGGGTGTGCGGTAGATGTCGAATTCCATTCCCAAACCGTTTAGCTTGCCTTGTTGTATGCTGTTGGTAGGTTCGTAGCTCACTTTCAATAAGTCGGCCAGCCACGCCTTGTCTTGTTCTTTTGTCATGTCTTCGCCTATGTAGGCACCGCTCATCATTAGTCGGCCACCGTTGCGCAGATATTCGGTCAGTTTGCGTTGTAATGCTATGGGCAATGCGTTGTAAACGATGAGCGAGTGGCCATCATTTTTTTCTAATCCGAGGATGAGGTCGATGGCATTAGCATCGCTCAATTTTACTTGTCCGTCGATAACGGCATCGGCCGAGCAACTTACAATATTGCAAGTGTTGTTGCCAATGGCTTCGGCATGTTCGGCTACAAAGTTAAAGGTGTTGCCCATGATAAACTTTCCTGCCCATTCGTCGCCACCATAGCCTAAGCCACCAGGTCCTTCTTTACCCATGTGTCGCTTATCGAAACAGGTTTGTGCGCCGTTCCATCCCGCGTAGATATCGCGTTGCACACCCATGTCAGCGTTAAAGTCAAATCCCTCTTCGCCCACATTGTTAACGATGGCGGGTGCTGCTAAACGATGAAAACCGTTTACAATGCGCAACGTCTTGGTGGCTGTGGGGTTGTAAAGTGCTGCTAATGTCTCAGTGGTGAAGCTCTCGCCACCACGGTTTACGGCTGCCACCTTGAAGCGATATGTAACGCCAGGTTCGGGCTTAAACGTGTAGTGTGTGGTGTTTACCATCGTGCCATTGTCAAAGTCTGCGCTGCCCGCCGCTGTGTATAGCTTATAGCTGGTGGGCATGGCGGTGGGCTCTTGGCGGTCGATGGTAGGTGTCCACGATAGCGTTATTGCGCCCTGTTCGCGCATGTTGACGCTGAAATGTGTGGGTGGCAGTGGCTGCACGATGCAGGGTTGCCCATGTTGTGTGTTTATAAACCTAAGAATGGTTTTATAAATTGAGCGAGCCAAGGTGAATTTAAAATTCGGGTCTTGCCCCATCTTCATGTCGTTAAAGTTTTGGTGCGATAGCATTTCGAGGATGGCCGATGGTACCTCGGGGCACCGTGTTTCAGAGTAGTTGCGGTCCCACAGATAACGTTTTGCCCAGCGACGATAGGCAAAATGAATGTCGCGGTAGGTGTTATTGAGAAGCGAGTCGGCAAAGTCGCGCGACAGCATGCGCGAAATGCCACTGTTCAGCCTGCCATCGTTAAAGCGCGTGGTGCATACGGCCAGCGATCCTGTAAGGGCATCGCCACCAAACTCGTCGTAGCCTGCATCGCTGTGCAAAGCCATGTTCAGTTCGATAGGCACCCCTTTGCCCTCAAGGGCGGGCATATAAACCGATCCGCCGCCCAGCCAGTTGGTTATCAACGAGCGCGAGTTGAGGTCGTCGGCATAGTCGTCGCCTCCTTCTCTAAGATAGTAAACCGACTTTGGTGCGCCCGCCCATTGTGCCCAATAGCGTGCGCCCTCAAGGCATCGTGGCATATTGCTGATGCTGCTTCCGCGTTGAATGTTGCCCATGCCGCCACCGAAGCGCACTGCATCGGTGGTTACGATGCCACGTTTGGCCGACTGGTTGCTCACCACCACCTTATTATATATATTGCTTCCGCGGTCGAAATCGAAGGTGCCAAGATACACCCACGTTGACCCGCCCATCTGCTGGTTTACGCGAAAAGTGGTGCTCTGCCCTTTATGATACACCGTATATTCGGCATCGTCAACGCTGCCTTCTACCGTTTGGTAACTTACATATACGGCATAACGCCCCTCTTCAGGTATGTTTGGTTGGTACGTGGCTGTGGCCGAACTGCTTTTACGTTTTGTGGTAGTCGTCATGCGGGCCGTTCCAGCGGCAAAGGGGTTTTCGGCATCTTGATAGCATCCGCTGTGCAGAGCAAAGCCGCTGAGGGGAGCTCGGTGCCATTTTTGTCCTTCTTCGCTATAGCCTTTGTTTGTGGCCATATCGTTATCAACAATCACTTCGTGTGTCTGCCAGTCGCGTTCGCGAGGTGTAAAAATCACTGCACCAGCATTTTGTAGCATCGGCATAAGGTATGGCACCACGATGGTTTGTGTGAAAAGGTCTTCAGTTGTGCCGAAAAGGTTAGGGCGTTGCCAGCGCCAGCGCTGCTTGTTGGTATCGAAAAAGAGGCCATGGCTGGCCCAAAGCGATAGGTGATGGTTATAAAGGCCATGCGTGATAGTATTGGGTCGCGACACGTTGTCAACCCATGGTTTGCCTGTATAATTGATGCGTCCCCACTGGCCTGGTTTCATGCCAGCCATGTCGGGGTAGGGGGTCGACAGGTGTTCGATGGGTAGTCCACAACACATCACCTTCACACTATATTTGTTGAAGGGGCGTGGCAAGCTACGTCTCAGCTTTTTATATACCTTTTTCACCATTGTGGGAGTGAAGGTTTGGTTGGCAAAAGTGGCGTCAACCTGTACGGTAACGCGTCGCAATAGGTCGTCAACTTTATAGCTTTGCACCTGTGGCGGGTTGGGCCAATGTATATCGTCGTCGGGATGATAATGGGCGAAGTAGTGGTTTATTTGTTCTTTCAGACGTGCTTCGCTGTCATCGGTTTGAGCAAATGCACTTTGGGCGATGCCCGTGTAGAGTATCGCCCAAAGAATGAGAATGTAGGTTATATATTTGTGCCGTGTCATTGTTTTTGTTTTCGTTGTCGATGGAGTGATGAGGCTTGTCTTGCCATTAAAGCTCGCCAATGGTAAAGAGCTCTGGATTTTTGCCTCTAAAATCTTTGAAATATAGTTTTATCTCGCGCATATCTTTGTCGATGTTGCCCGAGGGTATAATGGTTTTCTTGCACACAATGCGCTTGTCGGTAAAGTCGACACCGTAAAGCAGCACGGGTATGCCTGCCTTTAGCGCGATATAATAAAAGCCTTTCTTCCATTCTGGGTTCAGCGAGCGGGTGCCTTCGGGTGTGATGCAGAGCTTGAATGATGATAGGCGCTTGGCTGTTTCGGCCAGATTGTCGGTCATACTGGTGTGTCGGTCGCGAAAGACAGCAATGCCGCCCATCTTGCGAAAGATGGGCCCCAAGGGCCAAAAGAACCATTCTTTCTTCATCAGAAAGTTTATTTTCATGCCTTCAGCCCCAGCAAATAGCTGGCCAATGAGAAAGTCCCAGTTGCTGGTGTGGGGGGCTAAACAGATGATATACTTGTTGGGGTGTGGCTGGTTAATGTCTTTTGACCAGCCCATACGCTTGTATAACATCCAAGTGCAAAATTTCTGCCACATATATTGTATTAATTATTCTGATTTTCAAAAATAAAGAAGACCATCGTTGTGTAACGTCGCATTGAGACAATGGCGCACAATGATGGCCTTCTCTTTTCTTTGGGGAGATGATGTTGTGCCAGCTAATGGCTGGCGAGGTGTTAACCTAAATTTGTGATTTGGTCGGCTACCTCTGCTATCTGCTTGTTGAAGTCGGCCACAATGGCCTTATAATACGCCTTGGCTTTCATGCCAGGTTCAGGGTGCGATACACGGCGTGTAAAGTCGTTATGTATCACTAAGATAGATGTCAAAAGAGCATGCACATTGTCTTGTTCGGGCTTGCCGCTGTACAATGATGTTGCCACACATTCGGCGAACAACTCGCCGCATACTGAATTGATTGCTTTCTTAAGTTTACGTTTGTTAGCCATATTCCTTTTGTTAGTATTTCCACGCCAAAGATAGAGAAAAAAATAATAAATACAAAAGAAAGATTAAAAAATTATGATAAAAATAGGTTTTCTTTTTTATTTGTTTTAATATATCATAGAAAAAGCGTACTTTTGCACCGAATTAGGAAAAAACGGAACACATTATATTAATATAATTTTTTAACAGAACATTCATTTATGGAAAAAAGTGCATTGCAGAAAGCAAGAGCTGCCTATCAGCCTAAGCTGCCGAAAGCTCTTCAAGGTGCAGTAAAAGTAATGGAAGGTGCTCCTACTCAGAGCGTTGACAATCAGGAAGAAATCAAACAGCTCTTCCCCAATACCTACGGTATGCCGTTGGTAGAGTTTGTTCCCGCTGAGAGCGAGACCACCAAGGCTATGAACGTTGGTGTGATCCTCAGTGGAGGTCAGGCTCCTGGTGGCCACAACGTTATTTCCGGTCTGTTCGACGAGGTTAAGAAGCTGAACCCCGAAAACCGTCTCTATGGCTTCTTGATGGGCCCCGGCGGTCTCGTTGATCACAAGTATATCGAAATTACCGAAGAACTGATTGCCGACTATCGCAACACTGGTGGTTTCGACCTTATTGGTTCTGGCCGTACCAAACTTGAGGAGGTATCTCAGTTTGAGAAGGGTATCGAGATTTTGCGTCAGCTCGATATCAAGGCTCTCGTTATTATTGGTGGTGACGACTCAAACACCAACGCTTGCGTGCTGGCTGAATACTATGCTGCCAAGAACTATGGTGTACAGGTTATCGGTTGCCCCAAGACCATCGATGGCGACTTGAAGAACGACCAGATTGAGACTTCTTTCGGTTTCGATACTGCCTGCAAGACCTATGCTGAGGTTATTGGTAACATTGAGCGCGACTGCAACTCTGCACGCAAATACTGGCACTTCATCAAGCTGATGGGTCGCTCGGCTTCTCACATCGCTCTTGAGTGTGCTCTGCAGACACAGCCCAACATCTGCCTCATCTCTGAGGAAATTCAGCAGAAAGACCTCACCCTGAACCAGGTGGTAGAGCAGATTGCTGAGACTGTTGCTTACCGTGCAAGCCAGGGCAACAACTTCGGTGTTGTGCTCATCCCCGAGGGGCTTATCGAGTTTATCCCCGCTATCGGTCGTCTTATCCAGGAGCTGAACGACCTGCTCGCTGCTCATGGTGCCGACTACAAGGATCTTGACAAAGATGCTCAGCGCGAATATATCCTCGCTCACCTTAGCGAGGCTAATAAGGCTACCTTCGAGACACTGCCTGAGGGTGTTGCTCGTCAGCTCTCACTCGACCGCGACCCCCACGGAAACGTACAGGTATCGCTCATCGAGACCGAGAAGTTGCTGTCAGAGATGGTAGGCGACAAGCTCGCTCAGTGGAAGGCTGAGGGCAAGTATACTGGCTCTTTCTCAGCTCTGCATCACTTCTTCGGCTACGAGGGACGCTGCGCAGCTCCTTCTAACTTTGATGCCGACTACTGCTATGCTCTCGGTACCAGCGCTGCTCAGCTCATTGCCAACGGTAAGACTGGCTATATGGCTATCGTGAAGAACACTACTGCTGGTACTGACCAGTGGAAGGCTGGCGGTGTGCCCATCACTATGATGATGAATATGGAACGTCGTAATGGCGAGATGAAGCCCGTTATCCGCAAGGCCCTCGTTGAACTCGACGGCAAACCCTTCAAGACCTTCGCTGCTCATCGCGACGAGTGGGCTAAGAACACTTGCTACGTCTATCCTGGTCCTATCCAGTACTGGGGTCCGAGCGAGGTTTGCGATCAGACCACACGCACTCTTGCTCTCGAGCATAACAAGTAATAAACGCATGCTTTGTTCCTTGTTGTTAGCCTCGGCTTAATAAGGAATAAAATGAATATCATTAGGTTGACGAGTCGGTAATAGATACGTATCGCCCTTTTCTTGGGTATTTATCATGTTTACCAACTCGTCAACTTTTATAAATATACCGTCCGCTGTTTCGGCTGTTATCACTTTTTGTTTCAGCCATTATTTGTCTTCTATATAATAATCACTCGTATGTCTCAAGGCAAAACCACTACGCATAGCACATCCAATCGCCGTAAACCGACGCGCCAACGCCGTTCGGGTAAGCCGTCGTGGCTGTCAAACTTGTGCGGACAGCATATGCGCATGGGGTGGTGGATAGGTGGTTCTTTGGCAGCCTTGCTCTATGCATGGCTGTTCTATTATTTCTTTGTCAGTCCTACGGGCTTTCGTTGGCGTGCTTTGTTTGGCGATGCCAACTATCCTAAGGGTTATGAGATACACGGTGTTGATATTTCACACTATCAGGGCGAGATTGATTGGGATAAGTTGCGCGATGCCATGATTGAAGGCTATCCGCTACGCTTTATCATGATTAAAGCTACTGAAGGTTCAACAAAACTTGATGATAAGTTTGTTGATAATTTTTATCAAGCTCGCGAAAACGGATATATTCGTGGCGCTTATCATTTTTGGAGCAATAAGTCGTCGGCACGTTCACAGGCCTATCATTTTCTTGATAAGGTGCATCTGCAAGAGGGCGACCTGCCACCTGTGCTTGATGTTGAACATAAACCTGCTGATAAAAGTGTGGAAGAGTTTCAGCAAGACATCCTTACATGGCTTCATATTGTTGAAGATAAGTATCATGTAAAGCCCATTCTCTATACCTATTATAAGTTTAAAGAGCAATATCTCAGCACGCCTGTCTTTGAAGACTATCCTTACTGGATAGCCCACTACTATGTTGACAAAATTGAATACAAGGGAAATTGGAAATTCTGGCAACATACTGATGTGGGTAAGTTGCCAGGTATAAAGGGGTATGTTGATTTCAATATCTATAATGGCTCTTACTATGACCTTAAAAAACTTACTATTGGCTCACAAGAAGATGTGTGGTGAGCCAATAGGTTTTTATAGGTAGCCAATTGTTTTTTGTAAATGCAAACGTTATTTATAGGTAAGCACCAAGCATGCCCAATTGTTTGCACTGTCGCGAAGGGTTTCGCGCAGGTCGTGCTTCTCAGCTTCTTCCAGCAGTAAGGGTATGTCTTCTTCATAGAAACCACTAAGAATAAGGGTGGTTCCATGACGCATTACCTGAATGAAGTTTTCCATGTCAGCAATCAAAATGTTGCGGTTTATGTTCGCCATCACCACGTCAAACACACCGCTTACATGGTTCAGTACGGTAGCATTGCCATGCAACACCTCGATGTTTGAAACGTTATTCAGTTCGGCATTGTGTCGAGTGTTGTCAACGCTCCATTCATCAATATCGTAGGCCACCACTTTGGCAGCGCCCAGTTTTGAGGCAACAATACCCAAGATGCCTGTTCCACAGCCACAGTCTAATACGTTTTTGTCTTTCAAGTCCATCTGGAAAAGGTGCGAAACAATCATTTGTGTGGTTTCGTGCGTGCCTGTTCCAAAGGCTTGTCTGGCATCAATAAATATCGACATAGGTAGCTCTGTTTGGGCTGTTTGGGTGGCAATGGTTTCAGCATCCACACGTTTGGCATCAAAGATAGTGCATTTTCCTTCAATCTCAATAGGGTCGAAACCGTTTTCTTCCCATTCTTTGTTCCAGTTTTCGTTGGGGGCTGTTTCCACTTCATAGGTAATCGTAGTGTCGTCGATGGGGAATTCTTCCAGTGCCATATCCAATGCAGGCTTGTTGAAAAGCTCGGTTTGAACATAGCCTGTCAATTCGTCGTTATCGTCGGTAAACGCTTCGCATCCACATTCTCCAGCCATGTCAGTTAGCAAGTCTGTCACAATGTCTTTCATGTCAGCCTTGCATGTTATATTGAATTTTATCTTTAAATAATCCATAATCAATTCTTAATAAATTTATTTTTCGCTACAAAAATATAAAAAATAGGGGAAATCCTATACTCCTTTAGGGTTTTTCCTTAATTTTGCATGTAGAAAAGTAATTATTTTTGTATCCGTAAAACAGAATGATGTTATTATTTACATCAGAAAGGAGTATATAATGATGAAAAGAGTTAACTTGATATTGATGTTGCTGGCGATGGCTGCTGCCTCCGTTACAGCACAGACTGACGATATGTATTTTGTGCCGAAGAAGGTGAAAAAGGTACCTGTACAGCGTTGGGATGCTGCACCGCGTTGGGAAGCTAACGATGATCGTCCTGCCTACTATGTGGGAAGCAATCGTGATGTGGATGAATATAACCGTCGTCGTGGCTTTCGCAGTACATATACCACGCTTGGCAACGACTCGTTACATAACGACGTGATTGACTTTGCTGCAGGTGATGGTGTTTATCCCGATAGCCTTGGATTGGATTCTGCCGTTACGTCTCATCGTAAAAACTTTGCGGCATCCGACTATGACGATGCTGACGATTATCGTTATTGTCGCCGTATGCAGCGTTTTGATGGCTTTTACGACCCCTGGTTTTATGGATATAGCACTTTTTATGGGCCTTATTGGAGCGCTGGCTGGTACGACCCCTGGTATGATCCATGGATGTATGGTTATCGTGGCTGGTATGGTCCGTGGCGCTATGGCTATTATGGCTATTATGGCTATGGCTGGCCCTATTATTCATCATGGTATTGGGGTGGCTGGGGATATCCCTATTATTGGGGCAGCTCCTATTATTGGGGGGCACCTGTCGTAGCTTATCGTCGTGGGCATACGGGCACTTTGAGCTATTACGACCGCTCAAACTATGCAGGAGGCTCGCGCCGAAGCAATAGTGGCAGGGGAAGTAGTCGTTATTCGTCATCTGACAATGGCACGTATCGTGGCCCCAATTCGTCAACAGTATTTGGTAGTCGTCGTAGCAACACCTCGGGCTTTAATAACGATACCTTCGGTGGCTCACGTCCTATGCAGTCGTCGCCCTCGTTTGGCGGCTCTCGTGGTGGCTCCTTCGGTGGTGGCTCCTTCGGTGGTGGCGGTAGCTTTGGTGGAGGTCATGGCTCAGGTATGGGCGGTGGCGGTATGCGCACAGGCCGTCGTTAATGACATCAACCCCAATATTATACCCGAACATATAGAAACAAATAAGATATGAGAAAAATATTTATCAGTGCATGTTTGCTATCGTTGTTTATGGCAAATGCTCATGCACAAGAAACATACGAGAACACCAAATTGGTTGATAACGATCTCAACGGTACAGCTCGTTACGTAGGTATGGGTGGTGCGATGGAAGCCTTGGGTGCCGATATCTCAACCATTTCAAGCAATCCTGCTGGTATAGGCTTGTTCCGTCACTCGCAAGGAAGCGTGTCGGCAGGTTTGGTACAGCAAGACGAGGCCCCCAGTTTTAAGTATGGCAATAAAACCAATATGAGCTTCGACCAGATAGGTTTTGTGTACAGTTACCGTGCTGGTAGCCGCTCGTTTGCCAACTTTGCCTTCAATTATCATAAGAGTAAGAATTTTGATTACATTCTTTCGGCTGCTGATAACCTGAATGGATCATCGCAAAACCGCCTTTCATATATCAAGGCATTGGGCGATAGAGATGCCTCGGGGCTTACAAATATTAATATAGAAAACAGTTCAAGTGGTTATCATGGCACCAATTATTTCACCTCGCAGCTCGACAATTTGTATTACAATGCGTTGATGTGTAGCCAAGACGGACTGTTCTATAACAATGCTTCGGGCTATCAGTTTGGTCGTGCTAACACTGGCTATATTGGTCAGTACGACTTAAATATGAGCGGAAACCTAAACGACCGCGTATATTTAGGCTTGACCATTGGCATACACGATGTGCATTATAAGGGCCAAAGTCTTTATACTGAGCAACTGCTTGATGCCAATGATGCTCCAGCAGGCAACACTACTATTGTTGACGACCGACGCATTACGGGTACAGGTTTTAACGTAGGTGCTGGCATTATCTTCCGTCCTATTGAAGCTTCGCCGTTCCGCATTGGCCTCTCGGTCATCTCGCCCACCTGGTATGACCTCACTACATCAAACAAAACCTATATGGTGAATGGCTCAAATTATGTTGGCGCCAATCCTAAATACACAGCTAAAGCGTCATACGACTATAAGGTTTTTACCCCTTGGAAGTTTGGCGTGAGTGCAGGAACCACCGTTGGACGCATGCTTGCCTTAGGCGCTTCATACGAATATGCTGATTATAGCAGAATGGATTCGCGTGTAAACGATGGTAGTTATCGCGACTATTGGGACAATGTTTACGACAATAGTTATAGCGACAGCGAGATGAACGCCCATACCAAAGAAACCTTAAAGGGTGTTTCAACCGTGAAGATGGGTGCCGAATGTAAGATTCTTGACAACTTTGCTGTACGTGTGGGTTACAATTATGTGTCGCCCATGTTCAAGAAAGAGGGCTTTAAGAATGGCGGACTCGACTCGTATGCCTCTAATTATAGTTCGGCTACCGACTACACCAACTGGAAGAGCACCAATCGTTTCACCGTAGGTTTTGGTTATAGCATCAATAAGTTTGCTATTGATTTGGCCTACCAATACTCGCAGACCGATGGCGATTTCCACCCCTTTATGGATGCTTACACCGATTATTACATCAAAAACACTGATGGCGTTATTGAGAAAAATACCCTCGAAAACTATGCTAATGCAGTGAAGGTGAGCAACAAGCGCAACCAGCTTTTGCTTACATTGACCTATACGTTGTAATAAGCACTCATGATAAACCTCGTTTTTGTGCAAGATGCTAATAAAGCAAGGCGATAACGGGCTTGTGATAAGATGATATTAAAGCTATAATATCCTTATAACAACCCGTTGGCGGAATTAATTTAAGTTGATAAATATGAGTAAAAAGTTGCAC
>USAI01000077.1 GCA_900552675.1 uncultured Prevotella sp. | reverse complement strand
CCAAAGCGTACAGTTACGCCTTATATGTATATATGTCTGCCCAACCTCTGCCCATTGGGGCTTTCGGTATGGGTTGAAGACAAGACAAAGGTAATATTTTTATCTTATATTTTTCCTCTTTTGTAGGCAGAATATGGTTTTACAGTCCGATTTAACATTATTAAATATAAATATGTCAAAGGAATATTCTTTTTGCGAGGCTTTTCTTGTAGAAGAGTTTCTTTTTATCTCTCGGTTTCATCCTTTTTACATTACTGCAACAAAATTCTGTTGAAAATGTAATAAAAAGGCAATTAGGCCGTTTAATCAATAGATTAGATACTCTAATCGGTGTATGGTGTGCTGCCTGATGGTTGTATGCCTGTGCGCTTTGTATAACAAATAATTTGACGCTTATGGGGCTATTTACTCAAGACGAATTGAAACCTTCAGAACAAACTCTTAACCTGATACGTCAGGTGGCTTACACTTATCGTGTTGTGCGCATGGGCGCAAAGAAAGAAATGTTTTGCCTTAACTAATGTGTGGCAAACCTATCGCTATTGTTGTATAAAAATAAGGGTAATACGAAGATTAAAGAAAAACAAATAATAAAGAACAATGAAGACTTTAATATCGCCGTCATTGCTGTCGGCCGATTTCTTGAATTTAGAGAAGGATGTGGAAATGATTAACGCCAGTGAGGCCGATTGGCTGCATTTAGACGTTATGGATGGCGTGTTTGTGCCTAATATATCGTTTGGCTTTCCTGTGATTGATGCTGTGGCCAAGCGTTGCACCAAGCCGCTGGACGTTCACTTGATGATAGTGCAGCCCGAACGCTATGTTGAGCGTGTGGCAAAGACGGGTGCCATGATGATGAACGTGCACTGTGAGGCCTGCACACACTTACATCGCACCATTCAAGAGATACATGCTACTGGCATGAAGGCGGGCGTAACGCTGAACCCAGCAACGTCGCTTAGCCAGATTGAAGACGTGCTGTGCGATGTTGATATGGTGCTGCTGATGAGTGTAAACCCAGGTTTTGGCGGACAGAAGTTTATCCCGCAAACCGTTGATAAGCTGAAGCGCCTACGCAAGATGATTGACGAAAGCGGAAGCCAGGCGCTGATACAGATTGATGGAGGTGTGCAAGGCGAAACAGCACCCCTGCTGGTAGAGGCTGGTGCCGATGTGCTGGTGAGTGGCAGCTATATCTTTAAAGCCGCCGACCCCATTGCTACCATACACAGCCTGAAAACAGTGTCAGGCCGTTTGTAAGGCTACGTCATGCTCTTTTGCCATTCGGCGCATGTTCAGAATGGCATAGCGCATGCGTCCCAGTGCCGTGTTGATGCTTACGTTTGTGGTGTCGGCAATCTCTTTAAACGACATATCTTGATAGAAGCGCATAAACACTACCTCGCGTTGCGAGGCAGGCAAGAGGTTCATCATGCGGCGCACGTCGGTCATCACTTGGTCGTAAACATATTGGTTCTCAATATTGCCTACCACCAGGTCGTTGCTGCCAATGTTTGACAGGTCGTTGGTATCGTTACACTCAACAATATGTTCGGTGCTATGATCGCGATACCAGTCCATAATGATGTTATGGGCAATGCGCATTACCCATGCCGAGAACTTTCCTGAGGTGGTATATTTGCCTTGTTGTAGGCGCGATATCACCTTCATGAAGGTTTCTTGGAAAATGTCGTTTGCTGTTTCTTGATTGCGTACAACAAAAACAATATATGAAAATATCTTCGATTGGTTGCGTGATAACAACAAGTCGAAAGCTTTGTTATTGCCGTCGATATACAGCATGGCCAACTCTTCATCGGTCATCTCTTCAAGTATTCTCATTACTTTTATCCTTTTTATTTAAGTAAAAGTATATCGATAGGCAATATCGTTTTTATTGTTAATATTGATGTTCTATTATTATAAACAAGCGGCCGAGGTGTGTTTCAAGGAGGAACATATCCTTCCATCTACCACTAGTGTCTTGCAAAGATATGCCTTTTTTATTTATTAACCAAATTTATTTATTAAAAAATGTGATTGTAGAAGCATTAAACTTTGCCATTGGGTAAAGGGTTTCTTTCTAAAAACGAGTGTAGGCCGTTGCGTCCCCCCCCTTCGTTTTACAGGAAGGGGGTGAGCAGATGGGCAAACCATCCTACAAATTTCTTCCAGGGGGTGCGGAAGGTATTCCAGGTTTGTGGCGTAAGCAGAAACGAGTCGGCTTTGTCGCGTTCAAACATCTGTTCCAGTTCGTGGGTGGTGGCGGAATCGATGATGACGGCGTTCTCTTCATAATCGAAACGTAGGCTACGTGCGTTTAGGTTGGCGCTACCTACGGTGCAGAACTTGCCATCTACCATGATAATTTTTGTGTGATGAAAGCCTGGTTCATACATCCATATCTCGGCTCCGCGCTTCATCAGTTTATGCACGTTGTAGAACACGCAGTCGGGGGTGAGGGGTATGTCGCTATGTGTCGACACCATTATTTGCACCTTAACACCTCGTTTGATGGCTTTACGCAAGCTTTTTTTCAGGTTGTGCGATAGGGTAAAGTAGGGGTTTACAATCTTAATGCTGTCGGTAGCATCGTTGATGGCGTTGATGTAGAACTGGCGTATAATCTTGTTGCTCGTGCGTGGCTCGCGGTTGATAATGCCCACCATCTTTTTGCCAGCCGTAAGGGTGGTGTCTGGTTTTAGGCCTGTGATATATTCGGCGTTTTTGTAGCCACGATAATATTGTGCGCCATGAATGTTTTCGCCCGTAACCTTCTTCCACATTTTCAAGAAGATGTGCTGCAGGGTGTTTACCTCGCTGCCCTCAATACGGCAGTGCATATCGCGCCACGAGCCCACCTCTTTCGTGCCTTTAATGTAGTAGTCGGCCACGTTCATACCTCCAGTGTAAGCCATCTTTCCATCAATCACCACAATCTTGCGGTGGTCGCGGTGAAACACGTGGTTTATCCATGGAAAGCGCAGTGGGTCAAACTCGTATATCTGTATGCCGCGGGCGCGCAAGTTGGTGAGGTGGTGTTTCAGCAAAGGCTGGTTGTTCGAGTCGTTGCCAAACCCATCGAAGAGGGCACGCACCTCAACTCCTTGCTGTGCTTTTTCGGCTAAAATGTCGAACAGCAGCGAGGCGATAGAGTCGTTGCGGAAATTAAAGTATTCGAGATGTATGCTGCTTTTAGCTTGACGAATGGCATGAAACATATCGTCAAACTTTTCTTGCCCACTCATGAGCAAGGTTACTGCATTATCGTTTGAGAAGTTAACGCCTACGGCACGTAGCTGTCGAACAATGGCCGAGTCGCTACGCAAGGCGAGCTTTGTTGAGTCGTTTTGGGCAATTTCTGATACGCTCATGGCCATCATGCCTATACTGCACAGTGTGCAGGCAATGACGGCCATGAGGCGTGTTATGTATTTGTTCATTTGTGCTTCTTATACCATACAGCTGTAGTGGTCGACAACCCCCAATAGGTGATTCTCTTCGTCGCCTACCAGCACGCTGTGTATCTTGTATTTGTGCATGATACTTTGTATCTCGCTAATTTTTGTTGTGGGGCGTACAATCTTTGGCTGGCGAGTCATAATGTCGCTCACCGTCTTGTCAAAGAACATGGCTTGCCATTTTTCCATCGCACGGCGTATGTCGCCATCGGTAATGAGGCCTACGATATGTTCGTTTTCAAGGGCTACACCCATGCCCAGCTTGCCTTTGCTTACGTGTATGATGGCCTCGCCCAGGTGCATGTCTTGTGGAATGATGGGCAGGTCGTCGGTGCGCATCACATCGGCAGCTGTGGTCAGTAGGCGTTTACCCAGCTCGCCTCCGGGGTGGAATTGTGCAAAGTCTTTGGGCTTAAAATTGCGCACTACCATCAGTGCTACTGCCAGGGCATCGCCCATCGACAATACGGCTGTGGTGCTGTTTGTGGGGGCCAAATTGAGAGGACATGCCTCGTGTGCCACATACACATTGATGTGTATGGTTGAATATTTTGCTAACAGCGAGTGGGGGTTGCCACTCATGCCAATGATGGGTATCTCGTTGTGCAGCAGCATGGGTATGAAGCGCAGCAGTTCGTCGGTTTGTCCCGAGTTGCTGATGGCTATCACCAGGTCGTTGCTGTTTACGGCTCCTAAGTCGCCATGATAGGCATCGAGGGGGTTGAGGAAGAACGATGGTGTGCCTGTGCTCGACAGGGTGGCGGCTATCTTGGCACCTATGTGTCCGCTTTTGCCTACACCTGTTACCACCACTTTTCCTTTGCAGTTGAGAATCATTTCTACTGCTTTGTCAAAGTTGTCGTCGAGTTGTGGTATGAGGTCGAGTATGGCTTTAGCCTCGTCTTCAAGACAGCGTGTGGCATATAGTCGCACGTTTTTCAGCCGTTCGTTTATTGTATTGTTCATATCTACGTGTTGCTTTCTTATTGCAATATTTTCTCAATTAAAGCTTCCAACTGGTCAAGATACAGCATATTAGGGCCATCGCTCAAGGCATGGTCAGGGTCGGGATGCACTTCGAAGAAGTAGCCATTGGCACCAAATGCCTTGGCGGCCAATGCCATTGAGGGCACAAAGCGACGGTCGCCACTGGTTTTGCCTCCACCCGCTCCAGGGCGCTGTACGCTGTGTGTACAGTCCATCACCACGGTGGGGGTAATGTTGAGCATATCGCTGATGTTGCGGAAGTCGACTACCAAATTATTGTAGCCATAAATGTTGCCACGCTCGGTGAGCCATACCTCTTTGGCGCCAGCCTCGCGTGCCTTTTCAACAGGATACATCATGTCTTGTCCGCTTAAGAACTGGGCTTTCTTGATGTTGATGATGCGTCCGGTCTTTGCTGCGGCCACCAACAGGTCGGTCTGTCGGCAAAGAAAGGCGGGTATCTGTATCACGTCGGCCACCTGTCCAGTGTCGGCTGCTTGCCAACTTTCGTGTATGTCGGTAAGAATTCTCAATCCGTATTTCTGTTTGATGTCGGCTAACATCTGCAGTCCTTTTTCTATTCCTGGTCCGCGAAACGAGTGTATAGAGGTGCGGTTGGCTTTATCAAACGAGGCCTTGAAAATAATGTCGATGCCCAATTTTTTGTTAATGGCACACAGGGTTTGTGCTACTGTGTCAAGTAGCGCCTCCGACTCGATAACACAAGGTCCGGCAATGAATATCGGTTGCATATATGCTATTGTTTTTTAGCGTTATAATTATGTATAATGCAAAATTAGTGAAAATTAATTTTAGCGCCAAAGTTTTCTATATAATTATTTCGTTTAGGTGTAGTTGTAGCCTATATAAACGACGCGCCCTGTAAGGTGAAGAGCAACTGTTGATTACTTTTCGGCCTTACAGGGCGCGCCTTATGTAATGTTGTAAATGATTATTCGGCAGCCTCAAACTCGCGCAAGAAGCGCATATCGTTTTCTGAGAACATTCTGAGGTCGGCCACACGATATTTCAGGTTCGTGATGCGTTCTATGCCTAAACCGAAGGCGTAGCCAGTGTAAACCTTGCTATCAATGCCACAGGCTTCAAGCACGTTGGGGTCTACCATACCGCAACCTAAAATCTCTACCCAGCCAGTGTGCTTGCAGAAACCGCAACCCTTGCCACCACAAATATGGCATGAGATGTCCATCTCGGCGCTGGGCTCGGTGAAGGGGAAATAGCTGGGGCGCAGACGTATCTTGGTGTCGGCACCAAAGAGCTCGCGAGCAAAGGTGAGAAGCACCTGCTTGAGGTCGGTGAACGACACGTCCTTGTCAACATATAAGCCTTCGAGCTGATGGAAGAAGCAGTGGGCACGAGCCGAGATGGCCTCGTTGCGATATACGCGACCCGGGCAGATAACGCGGATGGGTGGCTGCTGCTTTTCCATGATACGGCTTTGGTCGTTTGAGGTGTGCGAGCGCAAGAGAATGTTCTTGGTTACCTCGTTAGGGTTCTGCTCAATGAAGAAGGTGTCTTGCATGTCGCGGGCGGGGTGGTCGGCGGCAAAGTTCAGCTTGGTGAACACGTGCAAGTCGTCGTCTATCTCAGGACCTTCGGCCAGAGTGAAGCCCATGCGCTGGAAAATGTCGATAATCTCGTTGCGCACAATGGTCAACGGGTGGCGTGTGCCCAGCGTGATGGGGTATGCCGAGCGGGTGAGGTCGATGTCGTCGGCATTGTCGTCGGCAGCGACAGTGTTTTCCTTCAACTCGTTGATACGGGCAATGGCCATATTCTTCAATTCGTTGATCTTCATGCCCACAGCCTTCTTTTGGTCGGCCGACACATTTCGGAAATCGGCCATAAGCGCTGCTATCTCGCCTTTCTTGCTGAGATATTTCAAACGCAGCTGCTCAATCTCATCGGCGTTTTGCGCGGTAAGATTGCTCACTTCCTGAAGAAGTTTCTCTATCTTGTCTAATATCATAATCGAGTGCTTTTTAAAAAACAATGCAAAGTTAACATTTTTACGGCAAAAGAAGAAATATATAGAAATAAAGTTGTAAATTTGCACAGAAAATTTGAGAGACATTAAAGCGCAAATTAGATGTTATGAATAGAAAAGGTGCTTTGTTTGTTGTGATGGCAATGATTGCTGTCATGACATTTTTTTCAACAACAGGTTGTTCTGACAAGAAACCCACAACACAAGACACAGCCATCAGTTCTACCGACAGCGTGTCGGCTGTGACCGACACCATGGAAACCATTATCGCTGAAGCCCCCATGCCAAAGGCTGCCGATGAGCTGTTTGACGATTTTATCTTCAACTTTGCTGCAAACAAAAAGCTTCAGTACAAACGTATCCAGTTTCCGCTACCCGTTCAGCGTGGAGGAAAGATAACGTATGTGCCTGCTAATAAGTGGAAGATGGAACATTTCTTTATGCGTCAAGATTATTATACCTTGATTTTCGATAACGCCAAACAAATGAATGTGGTGAAAGATACCACCATCAGCCATGTAGTGGTAGAGAAGATTTTCTTGTCGCGTAACAGCGTAAAGCAGTATAACTTTGATCGTGAGCAAGGTAAATGGATGCTGACAAGCATCTGTCATAAAAACATTGGTGAAAACTATAACTCGTCGTTCTTGAAATTTTATAAAGCTTTTGTGTCCGACTCTACCTTCCAGGCAGAGAGCATTGACGACCCATTACACTTCACAGGACCCGATCCTGACGATGAGTTTACAAATATGTCAGGAATTCTTGCTCCTGAGCAGTGGCCAATGTTTGCACCAGAACTGCCTAACGGTATGATATACAATATCTTGTATGGACAGAAATATACTGAAAGCAATAAAAAGATATTTGTGATACGTGGCATTGCTAACGGACAGGAAACCGAACTTACTTTTGTGCGCAAAGGTAAACACTGGAAACTGACAAAGCTTATTATGTAGAGGCCTCTTAGCTTATTTCAAACCATAACGATGAAAACAATGCGAGTAACACTTTTGGGCACAGGAACATCTGGCGGCGTACCTTCAGTAGGCTGTCACTGTGAGGTGTGTAGTAGCACCGACCCTCGCGACCACCGCTTGCGTTGTGTGGCGATGGTAGAAACTGAAAATACCCGACTGCTGATTGATTGTGGCCCTGACATACGCCAGCAACTGATGCCATTTCCGTTTGAGAAAATTGATGGCGTGCTGCTCACCCATGAGCATTACGACCATGTGGGAGGGCTTGACGATTTGCGACCCTTCTGCTCTTTTGGTAGCATCACGCTGTATGGCAACCGTCGCACACTGAAAAACGTGCGACATAATATGCCTTACTGTTTTCCGTCGGGCATCATGCAACGCACAAAGGCTATGGTGCCGTTCTTGCATCTGTTTAAGCTGTATCCAGGGGTGCCATTGCTTGAAGAACGTAGGGTGCGCCCGCATCATGCGTTTAGCGTGGGTGATATCGAGGTGATGCCTATTGAGGTGATGCATGGCAAACTGCCTATCATGGGCTATCGTATAGGAAAGTTGGCCTATATCACTGATATGAAAACAATAGCTGATAGTGAGATGGCGTATTTGCAAGGCGTTGATACGTTGATTGTTAACGCATTGCGATTTGCAAAACCGCACCACTCACACCAAACCGCTGAAGAGGCTGTGCGCTTTGCACAGAAGGTAGGAGCGCGTCGCACCTTTTTAATACATGAAAGTCATGATATAGGTTTGTATGCTGCATCTGTAAATCGTCTTCCCGCCGATGTGCAATTGGCATACGACGGAATGGTGATTGAACTGTAAAAATATAAAAAAGAGTTTTGAATGATAAGCTGATATTTTGTTGCTAATCATTCAAAACTCTTAAATTTTATTCTTAATAAGACTTTTTACCCTTAATAAGACTTTTTATTCTTGATAAGACTTTTTATTCTTGATAAGACTTTTTACCCTTAATAAGAATATTTAATCTTATAAAAAACTATCGCCGACGACGTGATGGTTGTCCTTGATAGGGTTTGTCTTGGCTTTGTTTCTTTCCTTGATAGGCCTTGTTCTTTCCTTGATAAGCGTTGCTTTTGCCTTGATAAGCGTTGTCGTTATCGTGATATTTTTTGTTTCTGCCTTGATAAACTTTGTTCTTATCTTGCTGGCTTTTCTTGTCGCGCGACGTGTTTTGGTCGCTGTATGAACGTATGATCTTTCCGTTTCTGAAATTGGGCGAGAACGATTTGCGCCCCTCCTCATCAGCCCTGTTTTTATAGTTGGGCGTGAAGGTGGTGTGGTCGTATAAGCGTGGTATGAGGTCGGCACGTCCGATACGTCGCAACTCGTTTTCAATGTTACGGCGCTCTTCGGGCTTATACCAGAAGAAGAACATACGCTGTGCCAACTTTTCCTTAGGAGTATGGGCACTGAATACGGGTTCAAGGGTATAAGGATCATAGCCTGTATACCATGTCTCGGTGCTCACAGTCATGGGCGTGGGCGTAAAGTCTTGCACCTGTTCAAGATGAAAGTCCATCTGCTTGGTCAGCACAGCCAACTCGGCCATATCTTCTTCATGGCAGCCAGGGTGCGAACTGATGAAGTAGGGGATGATTTGCTGGCGCAAATTTTCGGCAGCATTTATCTTTTCAAATATCTTCTTGAAGGCGCTAAACTGCTCGAAGGGAGGCTTGCGCATCAACTTTAGCACGCTGGGACAGGTGTGCTCAGGAGCAACCTTCAGTCGGCCGCTCACATGGTTTACAATCAGCTCGCGGGTATATTCGCGTGCTGCCTGGTTGCTATGTTCGTCTTTGCTTTGATGTAGCAACAGGTCATAACGCACGCCACTGCCTATAAAACTCTTTTTAATGTAGGGTAAAGCATCAACGGCACGGTAAATCTCCAGCAGCTTGCTGTGGTCGGTGTTAAGGTTGGGGCATATCTGCGGATTGATACACGAGGGGCGCTTGCAGGCTTCGCATGCCTTCTTGTTGCGGCCACCCATGCCATACATATTAGCCGAAGGGCCTCCCAGGTCTGACAGATAGCCTTTGAAGTCGGGCATCTCGGCTATCTTCTTTACCTCTTTTAATATGCTCTCCTTGCTTCGGCACGAGATAAACTTGCCTTGATGGGCGCTGATGGTGCAGAAGGCGCAACCGCCAAAGCAGCCACGGTGTATGTTTACCGAGAATTTAATCATCTCGTAGGCAGGTATGCGCTTGTCTTTATATTTAGGATGTGGCAGGCGGGTGTAGGGTAAGTCGTACGACGCGTCAATCTCCTCGGTGGTCATTGGTGGGTAGGGTGGGTTCACCACTGCACACTGCTGGCCCACGTTTTGTAAGATGCGCGATGCGTGTATCTTGTTGCTCTCTTCCTCAATATGTCTGAAGTTGTCGGCCTGTGCCTTCTTGTTCTGCAAACATTCTTCGTGGCTATACAGCACAATATCATTGGCTGTAACGCCGCCTGGCACAGCATCTTTGGGGCACAGATATACGGTTTGCGGAATGTCGCGAATGTCGGCAATGGCTTTGCCTTCAAGCATCTGCAAACAAAGGTCGCGCATAGGCTTCTCGCCCATACCATAGATAAGTAGGTCGGCACCCGAGTCGATTAAGATGCAAGGGCGCAAACGGTCTTGCCAATAGTCGTAATGGGTAAGACGACGCATTGATGCCTCAATGCCGCCCAGCACAACGGGCACATCAGGATACAATTCTTTCAGTATCTTGGTATAGACAATCGTGGGGTATTCGGGGCGACAGTCGTGTCGGCCGTTAGGGCTGTAAGCGTCTTCTGAGCGCAGGCGGCGGTTAGCGGTATATTTGTTTACCATCGAGTCCATGCAGCCAGGAGCAATGCCAAAGAACAGGCGTGGCTGCCCCAGCTTCTTGAAATCGCGGTAGTCGCCATGCCAGTCGGGTTGCGGCACAATGGCCACACGTAGGCCCATAGCCTCTAAGGTGCGTCCAATAACGGCCGCACCAAACGAAGGATGGTCGACGTATGCGTCGGCCGAGAATAGGATGACATCGGCTACGTCCCATCCCCGCAAATCCATCTCCTTGCGTGTTGTAGGCAGCCAGTCGGTAAGCTGGTGGCCACTCATTACTCGTTGCCCTCGCTTTCGTTTTTGTCTTCTGCATCGTTGTCTTCACCCTGCTCTTGTGCCCACTGCACGTACAGCAGCACCAGCTTGTGCAGGCCAAAGGCCTTCATGTTAGGATGATAGATAACGTCGAGGCACAAATCAAGCAGGTCGTGGTCTTTGCCTGCTTCTGACTCGAGCATCGAACGCACGTTCAGTTTCAGCTTGTCAAGCACTTGCTCGTCAATAATGCCGTTGCTGTCGATAAGGTTTTTCAGCAACGAATAACGCTCAATGGTTTCTAAATGTTTATCACTTACCTCGATAGAGCGGGTTCCAGATACGTTTGCTTGAATTTTATACATAATGGTTATGTTTTTATTGTCAGTGTGATGTCTTGATAGCCAACAAACACGGTTGTGGCCCTTTCAACGCAAAGGTAAACATAAAAAATGATATATCCCCTATGTTTGTTTAAAAAAATGGGTTACGTTAATGTATGCTTTCTCTTATCGCCGTTATGTTGAAAGGTATGAGGTGGTTCATAATACTTAAAAATATATAAATGTTAATGATTGAGGTAAAAGAATAAAGTTTTCGGCTGTTTTTTATTTAAATCACCGACAGGGCTTTTATGC
>USAI01000076.1 GCA_900552675.1 uncultured Prevotella sp. | reverse complement strand
TCTTCTTGTTTGTTATACGTCAGTTATTGATTATTTAGGTTGCAAATATACAAAATATATTTAGATAAACTTTTGTTCTCCTCTCGTTTTCTGAAAAACGAGAGGAGAACTTCCAAATTGATGGCATCCCCTACCAGCGCATAGATTACACTTGCCAGGGTGGCTCAGACAATTATACCCTTTCGGGTGTAAATATAATGAAAATGTCTTATATTGCACCCGAAAGGGTATAATTGTTTTATTGTCTCTCAGAGGTCAACGCTTGTTTGTTCACTGTTGTTTGTTTTATTTAAGCAACACCATGCGCTTAATGACCAATCGCTTATATTGTTTTTTGAAGTCGTCGGGAAGGAATGATTGGTCAATGAGGTCGAGCCATTTGATGAGTGCCTTACGAAACTTTTTTGCAATGTTTTCTACCACCTTCTCATTGATGCCCGAGCCAAGAAGGGCCTTCTCAAAGTCGTGGCGTGCCAGTCGGCTTTTCTTACCGTTCAATGTCAGTGCCAGTTCTTCTTTATCTTCAGGCATGACGATGGCTGTTGATAAGAGGTCGTAGGCGGGTGTGAGGCAATGCCCCAATGCGGTGTGGTATAACGAGAAGTTTTTAAGGTGCATGTCGGCATTGCCCGTAATCCATGAAAATACCACTACCTCCCAAAAGTTAACAAGGTCAAGTTGTGGCATGGCCGAATATTTTTTTATCAGCTTGGCAACCTGTTCGTATGAACCTTTATATTTATATTCGGTCAGACGTTCAGACAGTTGGCACATATCCTCCATAGCAATTTTTCGGCCATCGGCTTCGCGGTCAATGCGTCGGGTGATGTAGCACAGTTCGCCATCAGCAAAGCGAATGAGCGAGTGGGGTACAACGGCAATCTTTGCAGCTTCGGCCATGTGCATGGTGAGGTCTTCCAGCTCGGGCAGCGATCGGTAAACCTCGGTTTGAGGTTTAAGGATAAATCGTCCCCACAGTCCTACGATCGTAAAGCGTGCGGGCTCGTTTCGTCCGCCTGGGTTGATGTCGAGCGACAGTTTGGCTTGCACACCTGTGAGTGTGGTTTGTGCCCGTATCACCTGTTTTGCCAGGTCGGCAATCTCGGCACGGGTGTAGGGCAATATAGGTGCGTCTTTCTTTCCGAACAGTTTTCGTGCACAGGCAGGATGAAAATCGGTTTGCCCTGGTTTTAGGGGTTTATAGCAGTATAGACATTTCTCCATAGTGATAGCTCCTTTATTAGGATTGTTCGACATGATCAGGTATTACACTCACGGCACCGATACAGTCTTTGCAGCACGCCAGCAATAACGACATACGGTCGCGTTGGTTTATTTTCCAGCTGCGCTCGGCAATGTCCAGTAGCCATCCTTCAGGAATAAGTCCGTCGAAGAACGGAAATAACACCTTGTCAGTATAAGGTCCTTCGCGTAAGGGTAGGGTGAGGCTAATGGCTTCGGCCCCGTCGTGCTGAAGATATTGGGCGTCGTATGTAAAGGTAAACCCATTTTCGTCTTCTGTCAGTAAGCCCGCATAGCGGTCATACATATATATATGTGCTCTTTTCATCTTGTGTATAGGGGTTATGTTGATGAAATACTACTGCATGGTAGCAACCTTTTTATGGCAACATGGTGGTGGGAACAGCTCCTACCTCATGGCCAAACAACGCCAGCACTTGGTTTATCTTGTCCATGCGCAGGGTTTGCTTGCCTTGTTCCAATTCGCGTACGAAGCGCAGCCCCACGCCCGACTTTTCTGCCAAATCAATCTGGGTTAGGTTGAGCTGTTTGCGGCGCTCCTTAACAAAGTCAGATAATGATGTGTCCATACTTTACTTTTCTGTGATGATTATTATTGTTCAATGTGTTATTACGGATTGATGTGATTATACCCTTTCGGGTGCAAATATAATGAAAATATCTTACATTGCACCCGAAAGGGTATATTTTTTCTTATTGCTTACATCTCTTTTCTCTTTTATAGATACGTTACACAACAAAACAGCCGTTATCGCGTTTTATAGGGGAGAACGATAGTAATTCATAATTCATAATGGGGCTTCGCCTTGTTGAATTTGTGATACATCATTCATCATACGTTTCGTACAGATTACGTGTCACGATGAATAGGTTTTAAATAGATTGACCATTAAAGATTAACCAATTATGCTGTTGCCACATTATTTTGAAGGAAAGATAGAGGCGGGATGCGACGAGGCGGGCCGAGGCTGCTTGGCAGGTAGCGTGTATGCCGCCGCCGTGATATTGCCTAAGGGTTACGACAACCCCTTGCTGAACGACTCGAAGCAGCTGACCGAGAAGCGACGCTATGCCTTGCGCGACACTATTGTGCACGATGCTGTGGCGTGGGCCATAGGCATTGTTACGCCTGAAGAGATTGATAAGATAAACATCTTGAACGCCAGCTTCTTAGCCATGCACCGCGCCCTCGACCAACTGACGGTGCGCCCCGAAGCTATCATTGTTGATGGCAACCGCTTTACGCCTTACCACGATGTGCCCTATGCCACTATTGTGAAGGGCGATGGCAAGTATCAGGCCATTGCGGCGGCCAGCATCTTGGCCAAAACCTTCCGCGACGATTATATGAACCGCCTGGCCATTGAATATCCTTACTACGACTGGCAAAAGAACAAGGGATATCCCACCCGTGCCCACCGCGAGGGCATACGCTTGCATGGTATCACACCCTATCATCGCAAGTCGTATAACCTGTTGGGCAGTGAGCCTATGCTGCCGTTTGATGATTAATTCACATTATTAGTTGACGAGTTGACGAGTTGACAAGAAACGAGTAGACAAGGAGATTGGTTTTCTCTTGATAATCGTTCCTCACAACCTTTAAACAAGCAATGCAAATCTCCTTGTTTACTTGTCAACTCGTTTACTAACAGCATGTCATAGACATGCGAAACTTGAGTTCATAATTCATAATGGGGCTTTGCCTTCTGATTTCTGTCGTTTATGCGAAATGGCAAATATGGTAAAGAGCTGGAACTGATACTGCTGCTTACCGAAAACCGAAACTATACCGCGCAGGAGATAGCCGACCGTTTAGGCATCACTCGTCGCAACCTATATAATTATTTTGAGTATCTACGTTTCAGCGGCTTCAAACTGTTGAAGCAAGGCATCACCTATCGTCTTGACCGCTCGGCCTCATTCTTCCGCAAGTTGCACGAAAATATGGCCATCAGTCGAGACGAGGCCGTGTATATGTTGCGCCAGTTGCAAGAGGCCGACGTGCACGACCACTATGCCCAGAGCATACGCCAGAAGCTGGTGCGACAATATAATGTGGCCGATGTGCGCCAGCCCGAGGTGCTGACGCAGATAAACCACAACGCGGCGGTGCTGAAAGAGGCTATGGGCCGACGTTGTATGTGTACGCTGCAGGCCTACTCGTCGCCGCACAGCCACACGGTGAGCGACCGCATTGTTGAGCCCTTCCTCTTCCTCAATGGTGGCCTCGACATACGCTGTCACGAGATACGGTCGCACACGAACAAGACCTTTAAGTTGGCGCGCATAGGCAATGTGCAGCTGATGGATGTGCCATGGATAGCCGAGAAAGAGCACAAACAGGTGTTTACTGACATCTTCATGTTCAGCGGCGAGCAGCGCCTACACGTGTCGATGCGCATGGGGCAGCTGGCCCGCAACCTGTTGATAGAAGAATATCCTGCTGCCGAGCCCTACGTGTCGGTAGTGGCTGATGCTGCAACGCCCTGTTGGCACTTCGAGGCCGACATGGCCAGCTATCTGGGCATAGGCCGTTTTGTGCTGGGCCTGTATCGCGACATTGAGGTGCTGGGCGACGAAGCCTTTGTGAGCTATATTCGTGGCGAGGTGGCCGCCATGCAGACAACGAAAAATATATAACCCATAGCCATTATTCCAATTATTTTTAGTAAGTTTGCATGTCACTCTTTGACACAATAAGATAATGGCAGACAATTTTGATATAAGACAAGAACAGACGATGAGCGGTGAGCGCGACTTTGAAAACGCGTTGCGCCCCCTACGCTTCGACGACTTTAGCGGACAGCAAAAGGTGGTAGAAAACCTTGAGGTGTTTGTTGAGGCCGCCAAATATCGTGGCGAGCCCCTTGACCACACCTTGCTGCACGGCCCTCCAGGATTGGGTAAAACCACGCTGAGCAACATTATTGCCAACGAGCTGGGCGTGGGCTTTAAGCTCACCAGTGGCCCTGTGCTCGACAAGCCTGGCGACTTGGCAGGCATCCTTACCTCGCTCGAGCCGCGCGACGTGCTGTTCATCGACGAAATACACCGCCTTTCGCCCGTAGTAGAAGAGTATCTCTACTCGGCCATGGAAGATTATCGTATCGATATTATGATTGACAAAGGCCCGTCGGCCCGCTCAATACAAATCGACCTCAACCCCTTCACGCTGGTGGGTGCCACCACACGCAGCGGTCTGCTCACCGCCCCATTGCGCGCACGCTTTGGCATCAACCTGCACCTCGAATATTACGACCCCGACACGCTGATGCGCATCATACGACGTTCGGCCGCCATCCTGAAGGTGCCCATCGACGACGATGCCGCCATCGAGATAGCGCGCCGCAGCCGTGGCACGCCTCGTATTGCCAACGCCTTGCTGCGCCGTGTGCGCGACTTTGCACAGGTGCGTGGCAGCGGACGCATCGACCATAAGATAGCCTCGGTGTCGCTCTCGGCACTGAATATTGACCAGTATGGCCTCGACGAGATTGACAACAAAATATTGCTTACCATCATCGACAAGTTTCGTGGAGGTCCCGTGGGCGTGAGCACCATTGCCACGGCCATAGGCGAAGATGCGGGCACTGTTGAAGAGGTGTATGAGCCTTACCTCATCATGGAGGGCTTTATCAAGCGCACACCACGCGGACGTATGGTTACGCCGATGGCCTACGAGCATCTGGGCCGCAATGTATATGAAAGCAATGTGGGGCAGCCCGACCTCTTTGGGTAAGTCTGCCTTCACACTATCAATAAGATAAACAAATATATTTGTTATGGAAATGAAAGTTACGCCCGTTCTTCTGCTTACGGGCTATTTGGGAAGCGGAAAGACAACACTGCTAAACCGTATATTGGCAAACGAGAAAGGCATACGCTTTGCCGTGATCGTAAACGACATTGGCGAGGTAAACATCGATGCCGACCTTATTGAGAAGGGGGGCATTGTGGGCGAAGGCGACGACAGCCTCGTGCCTCTGCAGAACGGATGCATTTGCTGCACCCTGAAGATGGACCTCGTGCAGCAGCTCAGCGACCTGGTGTCGCAACAGCGTTTCGACTATATTGTGATTGAGGCCAGCGGCATTTGCGAGCCCGCCCCCATAGCACAAACCATTAGCGTGTATCCGCAAATGTATCCTAACCTTGCCATCAAGGGCGTGGCTAAGCTCGACGCCATTGTGACGGTGTGCGACGCATTGCGCCTGCGCGACGAGTTTGCTGAGGGCAACGACCTTGTGCGCCAAGATATTGGCGAAGACGACCTGGCCAGCCTCGTGATACAACAGGTTGAGTTCTGTAATAAGATATTGCTGAACAAGGCTTCGATGGTTACCCCCGACGAGCTGGCACGCATCACCGCCATCTTGCACGAGATACAGCCGCACGCCGACATTGTGCCTTGCGACTTCTGCGACATCGACCTTAATACCCTTATCAACACCCGCACCTTCAACTTTGATAAGGTGGCCACCTCGGCACGATGGATTGAGGCCGTAGAGGGAGAAGAGTTTGACGACCATGATGACGACCACGATGACCATGACGAAGACCATGATGGCCATCACTGCCACCACCATCATCACGGATTGGAGAATGAAGAGTCGGGCGAGGCTTTAGAGTATGGCATCAGCACCTTTGTGTGGAAACGTCGTAAACCGCTCGACATGAACAAGTTCGACTATATTGTAGCCAAGAAGTGGCCCAAGAGTGTGGTGCGCTGCAAAGGCTTGTGCTACTTTAAGGGCGAAGAAGACTTCTGCTATGTGTTTGAACAGGCTGGCAAGCAGGTGCAAATGCGCAATGCCGGACAGTGGTATGCCACCATGCCCGCCGACGAGCTTGAGAAGTTTAAACAGCAAAACCCCGCCATCCTACGCGACTGGGACGACCAGTATGGCGACCGTATGCAGAAGCTGGTGTTCATAGGACAGCACATGGATCGTGAACAAATAGAGAAAGACCTTGACTATTGCTTAGTATAAAAGCATAAATAAATGATATATACATAAGCGCCCTACATAGGTAAAAGTAACAACGCTTTCACTTAGGTAGGGCGCTTATTATTTTTTTTTGTATATAATTGGCTAACAAAAAAATAATTGCTATATTTGCAAATTGATTGAAGGATGGGCATTTACACGCTCTTGCATGATGATACATTCTCTTCCTAAACCATAATGATGAAGACCCCCAAACACCTACTGTCTCAACAGATAGGATACATATATTAGAACCACAACATGATACATCTTGCGCGTCGGCTGACGCTTCTCTTGCTTCTTCTTTTTACCGCGACAACCCTTGTTACGGCCCATAGCAGTGTGCTGGAAAAAGATTTTCGGCAGCTTGATGCTGCTATCGCTAAACGCTACCAATATATAAAGAAGCGACAAGCCGAGATAAACGCCGCAAAGATGGCGTTGGGCGAATATACTTCTTATGATGCCTTGTTTAAGTATAACCAACGCTTGTTTAACGAATACATGAAGTTTAATTCCGACTCAGCACTCGCCTATGCCAAGCGTTGTATGAGGGTGGCAAGCAGTGGCCGAATGACCCAGCAACTGGCCCTGGCACGTTGCATGAACATCATGGCACTGGTGTCGCGTGGCGACCGCGCGAAAGCTGCCGACAGCCTCGATGCGATGGGGCCCATATCGCAATATAGGGGTATCGTGCGCGAAAACTTGGCCTTGGCACATCTTGAGTATAATGCGCGCTATGTGGCGCGCTTCACCGACATGGGGCTCTTGGTGCGTTCATCAGTTGCCGACAGCTTGTGGAAACCCTATCTGCAATATTTACCGCGCAATGGTTGGCAAGCATGCTATTATGCGGCCCAGTTTACGCGCGACGCGTCGTTGATACCACAGCTGCAGCGCTTCTTGCTGCAATTGAAACGTCCCTCACCACAGACGGCTATGTTAGGCATTGCTCTGTCGTGCTGCTTAGCCGAAAAGAAAGAAGGCGAGGAGGCATGCCACTATCTCATACAGTCGGCCTTAGACGATGTGCAGTGCTGCATTCATGATGCCGCCTCGCTGCTGTACGTCTTGCGCCAGCCCTATCTCGACAAGGCCAGCCGCCGTGCCGCCGTCTATGCCCGTGTGTGTAGCGAAACATTAACACGTATAAAGACTCGGCGCGCAGCCTGATGATGGTGCGCATACACTCGTCGATAGCCGAGGGCTATGAACGAAAAATGGAAATCACCAATGGCTTGCTGCTCGCCGTTATTGTGCTGCTGATAGGTGCGGTGCTTACGGCCTTAGGCATGGTGTGGAGCATACGCAAACGCGACCGTAAACAAAAGCGTATGTTGGTGGCCATGAAGGGCATGAACAACCAGCTGCGCGAGATGATTAACAATGAAAAAGCCATGCAAGAGCAGTTGCGCGAGAGCAACCAGCGCCTGTCTGAAGAAATAGAGCAGCGCAACCGCAACTTTATGGATGTGTATATGTTGGTAACAAAATATATCAACGACGTGAAGGCGTTTAACAAGGTGGTGTTCAACCTTATCACAGCAGGAAAAGTGGATAAGGCACGCCGCGAACTGGCGGCAGGTGGCAATACTGATAAGTATCTCACCGACTTCTACCACCACTTCGACGTAGCTTTCCTTTCAAGCCACCCCGACTTTTTAGAGCGGTTGAACACTCTGATGTTGCCCGAATGTCAGCAACAACTGGCTGCCCCACAAACCTTTACACCCGAACAGCGCATCTATGCCTTGGTAAGCATCGGCATTACCGATGTGCCCAACATAGCGGCCTTCTTGCACTATTCAATACAAACGGTGTATAACTATCGCCAGCGCATGAGCCGTGGAGCACGCCTGCAAGCGCGCCAGCTGGCCGAGGCGGTAGCGCAGTTTTATCACTCAGAGGGCGATGCCTCGATGCCAGCCTCAGAGGCTATAAGCTGAGCGGCGTCGCACAGCTGCTGGTAAAAGTCTTCGCCAAAGCGGCGCACCAAGGGGTCGCGCAGGAAACGATATACGGGCAAGCGCAGCTCGTTTCCTTTTTTAACAGCATCGTGGCACACGTCCCAACGGTTATAGTTGAGGGCCACCATGCCGTTTGACAACTTTTTTTCGCGAATGGGGTAGAGGGCACAGCTGATGGGCTTGCAGAAGGCTGTCTTGCCCGCACGCCAGGCACGCTCAAGGGCACACAGGCAGCATCCCTTTTCGTAACAAGTAAACACACAGTCTTTTCCGCCCACAATGCTGGTCACCAGGTCGCCATCGCGGTCGGTGTAGGCCACGCCTTGCTTATCAATCACGGCTTGTGCCGTGGCCGACAGGTCGTCCCACACGGTGTCGATGGCATCTTCTATGCCCGCAATCTCGTCGATGGTGACGGGAGCGCCCGCATCGCCTTCAACACAGCAAATGCCTTTGCAGGCGTCAAGGTCGCAACAAAAATATTCGGTAAAGATGTCGGTCGATACCAACACGTTGTCTATCTCAATAATCATAATGCTTGTATTTTTTTTATGCGTTACCAGTTGATGGGCGCTATGCCATGTTCGGCCAGATAGCGGTTGCACTGCGAAAAGTGGTGGTTGCCAAACCATCCGCCACGGTTGGCTGAAAGGGGTGAGGGGTGTACCGACTGCAACACGAGGTGCTTTTGGGTATCGATAAGCCCCGCCTTCGACCGCGCATAGCCACCCCACAAGATGAACACCAGGTGCTCGCGACCCGCGTTCAGGGCGCGTATGGCGGCATCGGTAAACTGCTCCCAGCCCTTGCGTTGGTGGCTGGCGGCCTGATGGGCACGCACCGTGAGGGTGGCGTTCAGCAGCAACACACCCTGCTCGGCCCAGCGCGTGAGGTTGCCCGAGGTGGGCATGGGGGTGCCCAGGTCGTTGTTTATCTCCTTAAAAATGTTGATGAGCGATGGCGGAAAGGGCACACCATCGTTTACCGAGAAGCTTAGCCCCTGTGCCTGTCCGGGCTCGTGATAGGGGTCTTGACCTATAATCACCACCTTTACCTTGCTGAAGGGGCATAGGTTGAAGGCGTTGAAGATGAGGTGGCCAGGAGGGTAGCAGGTGGTGTGGCTATACTCGTCGCGCACAAACTGGGTGAGCTGTGCAAAGTAAGGCATGGCAAACTGGGGTGCCAGCTGCGCTTTCCACGTGGGTTCTATCTTTACATCCATCGTTGTATGTTTTCTTTTTCTTTTTGGGTTTAGCCTGTAGGGTGGCACAAAGATAGTAAAAAAAAGACGATTATTGTGGGTCGTATGAATAGAAAGTAGTAATTTTGCAGAAAACGAAACAGGGTGCTACTCTTTCATAAAAGCACAATAAGCTATCAATAAAAGCATAATAAGCTATGGCAACAGCAATATTTGTAGGCAGCTTCGACCCCTTTACCATCGGGCATCAGAGGGTGGTTGACCGCGCTTTGCCTCTTTTCGACCGACTGGTGATAGGTGTAGGCGTGAACGAGCGCAAGCAGTGTATGTTTACGGCCGAACAACGGGTTGAGGCCATACGCCAGCTGTATGCTCACGATGCCCGCGTGGTGGTTGACAGCTATGCCGACCTTACCATCTCGTTTGCACGCCGCCATCAGGCTGCCTTTGTGGTAAAGGGGGTGCGCAATGTGCGCGACTTTGAGTATGAACGCGAACAGGCCGACATCAACCGTCGCCTGTCAGGGCTTGAAACCCTGCTGCTGTATGCCGAGCCTGGGCTTGATAGCATTAGTTCGTCGATGGTGCGCGAGCTGGCTCACTTTGGGCAAGATGTGTCGGCGTTTATCCCCAAGCCGCCCATCGGTGCCTGTAGGCCGACCGAAGAAAAATAAATAGATAAGCAATGCCAAAACATATACAATTATGATAACATATAACGTAGAGGGCGTGAAGATGCCCAAGATCAAGAAACGCGAAACTACTGCATGGATAAGAGCTGTGGCTAAAAGCTATGGCCGCCGTGTGGGCGAGGTGGGATATATGTTCGTAAACGATGATAAAATATTAGAGGTGAACCGCGAATATCTGGGACACGACTATTATACCGATGTGATAACCTTCGATTATGACGAAGATGATGTGGTGAGCGGCGATGTGGTAATCTCGCTCGACACCGTGGCATCAAACGCTCACCTGTTTAATAAAACGTATGAAGAGGAGCTGTATCGCGTCATCATACACGGCATTTTGCACCTGTGTGGCATCAACGACAAAGGCCCCGGCGAGCGCGAACAAATGGAGGCTGCCGAGAATAAGGCCTTGGCGTTGAGACAACAAATGCTGGAACAGAAGGGCTGAAGCGCCTTATTTTAGCAACGCCTTCAGCTCGTCAAGGCTATTGGCCACCTCAATCATGTTGTGCCAATTGCCACGTATCATGCCCTTGCGGTCGAGGTCGTCCATAAGGGCAATGAGGGCGTTCCAAAAGCCTTTCATGTTATACAAGATAACCTTTTTCGAGTGGTAGCCAATACATTTTGAAGCTGCCACACAAAAAATCTCGTCGAGCGAACCTACACCGCCCGGCAAGGCTACCACAGCGTCGCACTGATCAATCATCAGGCTCTTGCGGTCGGCCAAATTGTCGGTGGGGAAGTGTACGTCAATATAGTCGCTCATGCGGCCTCCCTTCTCTACCAGCGAGGGCACCACGCCTATCACGCGTTCGCCACCATCATGCACGGCCTTGGCCACACAGTTCATCAAGCCTTGGTTGGTGCCGCCAAAAATAAGGTCGTGGTGGTTCTCGGCCATCCAGCGGCCTAACGCTTCTGTCATCTCGAAAAAGTCGGGGTCAATGTTTTCATTGGCCGAACAAAATATTGCTATCTTCATTTCTTCAAAAGTTTTATCACGTACAAAGATGTTATTGTATGTAATGAGACATGTCTTATTGCATACAAAGTGACATTTTATTGCATACAAAGATACGGCTTTTTATTTAAAACAGCTCAGATATTATTGCAAGTATTCATTTTTATCTAAACGGTGCGCCCTCCAAGTAGGACGGTGGCCTCCGTGCCACGTCCTCCCGAAGAAGACGAACACAGATAGCAGATTATTATTAAATTTAAAAAAGAAAAGAATAATCGGTGATAAGATAGCTCTGTTGTATCTGTTCTATCTGTGTTCGTTTCCTAATCTGGGAGGACGTGGCGCGGAGGCCACCGTCCTACTTTTAATTATAAAACCCCAACCTATAATCATTTAAAACCCACTAATAGTTTTTCTGAAATAGACCGAAAAATCGGGCTAAATGGCTCGAAAGTCGTCTCACAACGGTCGTCGCTCGTGTTCATAACGGTCGTTGCTCGTGTTTATAACGGTCGTTGCTCGTGTTCATAACGGTCGTTGCTCGTGTTCATAACGGTCGTTGCTCGTGTTCATAACGGTCGATGTGAGACGACTTTCTCAAGGGTTTTACTCGACTTTCTCAAGCGTTTCACTCAATTTTCTCAAGCGTTTTACTCTATTTTCTCAAGGTTTTCGCCTAATAATGTCTTTGAATTTAAAGCATCATAGTTTCTACCAAGCCATTCCAATTCGTGGTGTTCGCAAAATACGGCAGAATGTTAAATCAGATAATTCTTGTTAAACAAATCTTATATTGTATCAAAATATTTATACCTCTTTATATCTTTGCACGCAATTTATAATCAAAGTAGTATAGTAAAAGGTCTCCAGCTAAGAGATCATTCTTATTCGAAGGGATAACGTTTTTTGTTTTTTGAAGAGAGAATATATGAAAGAAAATTCGGAAGGTTCAGTCGCCTACTGTCATCATCGAGTAGGCTTCTTAGGATTGCTCATCACTTTAGGCATTGTTTTTGGAGATATAGGTACATCCCCACTCTACGTGATGAAGGCCATCCTGCACACGG
>USAI01000075.1 GCA_900552675.1 uncultured Prevotella sp. | reverse complement strand
CACGGAGGCCACCGTCCTACTTGGAGGGTGCATCCGTTTCGATAAAAATTTATACTCGCAATAATATATTATTAAATTGTTAAAAACACAACAATAATATCTGAGCCTGAATATCTGTGACGTTGTGCTTTAACAATTAGATGATTACATCATTGCTAAACGTTTCTTTGCTTCATCATATTGCAGAATTATTTGTTGCATGATGGTAGCAGTGGGCAACACCTCTTTTACATAAGCAGCACTTTGCCCTATCTCTAATTCGCCATTGTCGATATCGCCTTCAAAAATGCCACGTTTAGCAGCTGCTGTGCCCAATATTTGGCGTAGCTGCTCGGCATCGTTCTGCCCCTCAGCTTCGGCCTTGGCTATACGGTCATACAGCGCGTTGCGCACCAAACGGGTGGGCGAGAGGGCTTTTAGGCACAGCATGGTGCCACCTTCGCCTGCCGCTATGCAGCGCTGCTTAAAGGCATCGCTGGCCGAGCTCTCGGCACTGAGGGCAAACACGGTGCCCATCTGCACGCCTTCAGCGCCCATAGCCATGGCAGCCAGCACCTGTTGTCCGCAGGCAATGCCTCCTGCCGCTATGATGGGCAGCTGTACAGCCTGACATACGGCAGGTATGAGCGATAGGGTGGTGGTTTCTTCCTTGCCGTTGTGTCCGCCAGCCTCAAAGCCTTCCGCTACGATGGCATCAACGCCTGCCTGTTCGCACTTGATGGCCAGCTTGCTGCTGGGCACCACGTGCACCACTGTTATGCCAGCTTCGTGCAGAAAGGCGGTGTATTTTTTGGGGCTGCCTGCCGAGGTAAATACGATGCGCACCTGTTCGTCGACCAGAATTTGCATCAGACGGTCAATCTCAGGATACATCAGCGGCACGTTCACGCCCCACGGCTTGTTGGTGGCCGCTTTCAGTTTATGAATGTGCTCAACAAGTGTTTCAGGGTGCATAGAGCCCGCACCCAGCAACCCCAGTCCGCCAGCGTTGCTCACGGCAGCCGCCAGTCGCCATCCGCTGCACCATACCATACCTCCCTGTATGATGGGGTATTGTATGCCGAAGAGTTTTGTTATTCTGTTTTCCGTCATGATGCTTATTCTTGTCGCGTTATGTTTCTAATTGCTTTATTTTACAATCTTCTTGCCACCCATCACGTAGATGCCTTTTGGCAGACTGCTGAGCTGTGTGCCCACATACTGTCCGCCCAGCGTATAGATGCGGTTGTCGGCAGGACGTACGTTCTCATTAACCACGTTGTCAATGCCTGTTTCAAGCAATGCTGTGATCGACACCTCGTTTATCCATAAGCGGCCGTTGGTGGTAAAGGTGAGTTTTGTGCTGCCGCTACCTGTGATATCGGCAGTAATCTCGTTCCACTTGGTGTTCTCAAGGGTGTAGGTGCCGAGTGTTCCTGCTGCAGTGCTCAGTGTTAGTGTTTGCGCATTGCTGGCCCACGGAGCCACCGATACTTTTACTTTGCCTTTGCCATTCAGAACGAAGGTGGGCGATGTTACCGACACTTTTTTATCGCTGGGACGTCCGAATTTGGCACACTTATAGCCGCCATACATTCGTGCGGTGCTGGTCCATCCTGTGATGTCTGACTGGAAGGTGCCGCTACCTACAGCGCCACCAAAGATCGGGGTAGAGCCGTTGCCACCTTCTCCACTGCATCGTGCAAAGGTTTCTGTAAACACAATCTCTTCAGTTTTCTCAGGGGTAAGCGTCTTTGAGATGTGTTCATAGTTAAACGACATGGTGCCGTCAGCGTTTTGTGTGATGTTTGTTACGCCACGGTTCATCATCAGTGTGCCGTCAATGTTGCTGTTATGTAGTGTGGCGGCGGGGACGCTATTGTTGGTCAGGCTGTTGTTATCTTTGTAAGGATACAAGTCGTTATTCTCGTTATTGATGCCTGCCAGGTCGTCGGCATGAAAGATGGTGAAACGCTGGTGGTCTTCGGCGTTCACGCGGTTATACTCCCAACTGGTGGGGTCGTAGTCGACGTGCGAAATCTGAAGGCCAGTGCCTGGCAGTGCATCGTCCCATCCTATGTGCTGGCGGTTTTCCAGCAGATAATATTCGTCGCGGTTGCGCTGGTTGTATATGATGTAGGCTTCGCCGTTGTCTGAGATAGCCTTCATGTTGCTAATCTGCTTATCTTCGTCAGACAGTTCGATGGGGGTGATCCATCCTGCCATCCATTTTTCATAGCTGCTATAACCTGCGGGGCGGAAGGTGTCGCCGTTGTAGCTGCCTTGGCACATTAGGTCGAAGTGTCCCATGCCGAAGCGTCCTGCTGTGCCCGTGTCGTACAAGTCGGGGAAGCCCAGACAGTGTGAAAACTCGTGACAAATGGCTCCAATGCCTTGCACGTGAGGTTTGCCCGTATCGTTTATTTCGTCAATCTCGTTGCTGCAAGCATACACGTTTACATACTTGCCATTAAGGTTGAGGGCGTTGCCCGTATAGTCCAGCTCATACTGGTGCGGCCATATCACGTCAGGCCGTTTGGTTGAAGTGGCTTCGCCATAGCCAGCATAGATCACAAACACCATGTCGACATTGCCATCGCCCTCCCAGTCGTATTTAGAAAAGTCGACGCCATCGGCATTAGCCATCTTGCAAGCGGTGGCAATCATTTCGCTGGCTTTGGCATCAGAGCTGGGCGAATTGCTACCATAATAGCTTGCGCTGTGAGGCATGGTGTAAGGGCCAGCGATGTCGAAGTTGAGCTCAAACTTACCATTACTCTGTGCCAAGAAATAGTCGCGCACACTGCCACGATGTCCGTCGGGAGAAGTAAAGTTTTCTTCGTTGGCCACACGGGTATAGAAAGCGTTGTCATGACTTGCCGCAAACTTGACATCGCTAAACTGTGCCAAGATGATGAGGCAGCGCTTTTTGCCCGTATAGTTGCCATACTGTCCGATAACACGGTGCGGACGTTTTGCTGCTGCCGTAGCTCGCATTTTGTTCAGTCGGGTTTTTACGCGTTCTTTAGCCTCGTTGAGGTTGAAAGCGTAGAAGGTGCCGTCGGCATTTTCGGTATAGGTATTGCCTTCAGCGTCTTCATAATAGTTTAGATGCTCGTCGCCTTGCAGCTGAGCTCTTACTTGTGTTCCGTTTGTGAGGGTGATGGTGCGCCAAATGCCCGGGCGTGCCGGTATGGCAAATGAGGCTGTTGTCAGCAGAAGTGCCGACAAAGAGAGTAAAATCTTTTTCATGGCTGCAAAGTTACATATTTCTTCTCATACGTTGCTTTGCGCTTATTTCTTTTTTAATAATGTGTCACTTTTTTAAAGGTAAATAACAAAAAAGGTAAAATAATGTAACCTTAAAGGCTTCGTTATCATCCTGTTTTTATTCTCCTCTTATTTTCCTCAAAAATCTACTGTTCTTACTTTATTGGATGAAAGTATTGTAATAATGTTTGATTATCATTGTAATAACGTTTGATTATCATTGCTTTATTTTTTAGAAAACGTGCTATATGTTATGCTAAAACGTACATATAAAAAAAGTTTCTTTTGCAAAAGAATAGGCGGGTATGAACAAAAAAGGCATACAAAAGCAATAGCTTTGCAGTTAAAACGTTATGTATGTAAAGACGTAATATTATCCATGGCTCTAAATCAAACAAATAAGCTTGTATGGATTGTTGAAACCATCTATCGAGCACATAAAATTTCCTTCGAGGAACTGAACCACCGCTGGATGAACAATGTAGACCTGAGCGGTGGTGAGGAGATGTCGAAGCGTACATTCCACAAATGGAAATGGAATATCTTTGACACCTTTGGTTTGTCAATAGAATGTGAAAAGGTTGCTCCATACAGGTACTACATCGCCAACGTGGACGACATGAAGAGTGACAGTATCCAGAAATGGTTGCTGAGTACGCTTTCTGTAAGCAATTCGCTCCTTGAAAACAAATCAATCAAAGACAGGATTATTCTTGAAAATGTGCCAAGTGGTAGGGAATATCTTGAGCCTGTTATGGATGCGATAAAGAAAAACCGCTTCATCCACATCAACTATTTCAACTACTGGACGGGGGATACTCGCGACCATTACGTTATGCCTTTGTGTGTTAAACTCTTTCGTCAGCGTTGGTATATGGTGGGACGTAATTGGCCAGCAGGCAAGAATATTGTCTTCTGCCTCGACCGCATACAGAACTTCCGTCTTTCAAGCCATACCTTTGAATATCCAGAAGAGTTCGACCCACAGGAATTCTTTGATGGTTGTATCGGTGTAATCTCTGGCGATGGGTGTGATATCGAGAAAGTGAGAATCAAGGTCAACTCCGGTCAGGCAAATTATCTCCGTGACTTACCATTACATGAGTCACAACAAGAGACAGCACAAACTGATGGGTACAGCATTTTCGAATTGCAAGTCAGACCAACAATCGACTTCCAGCAGGAACTGCTTTGGAATGGTGAAAATCTTGAAGTACTTGAACCACTCTGGCTCCGTAAGGAGATTGCTGGGAAGATAAAGAGAATGTGGAATCAATATAAGGAGCAAGGATAAATATGACTGAGAATAGAATTGTTGCAAATAATGGTTCGTCTATCGTTCTATATACGACTGATGATGGCAACACCCAACTTGAAGTAAAGTTGGAGAAAGATACCGTGTGGCTTAATAGAGAGCAAATCGCTCAACTTTATGGCAGAGACTATAAGACAATAGCAAAGCATATCAATAATGCATTGAGGGAAGAACTAGAAGGAGAGTCGGTAGTCGCAAAATTTGCGACACCCAAGAAATATGGCAGAAAAGAGGGATATACCCAGATGCAGAAAATAGATTACTATAATCTTGATATGATTATTTCTGTTGGGTATAGAGTGAAAAGCCGGAATGGAATTCTTTTCAGAAAATGGGCTAATAGCATATTGAAACAGTATCTCATCAGAGGCTATGCCATAGACCAACGTCGCCTCGACCACTATGATGAATTGAAGGATGTGGTCCGGTTGATGTCGCGAGCTCTCACTCTCCAAGACAAGGTTTCGGAAGGAGAATACTCAGGACTGTTCAGTGTAATCACCGATTATGTCTATGCCCTCGACACGCTCGACCGCTACGACTATCAGGCATTGGGCGTAGAGAAGACAACCAAGGAGGGAATTTTCCACGCCACCTACGAGAATGCCATGGATGCCATCAACGCCTTGAAAGTGAAATTTGGCGAAAGTCGATGGTTTGCAAATGAGAAAGATGATTCTTTCAGAAGCAGCATAGGGCAGATATATCAGACTTTTGGCGGTGAAGACCTATATCCATCGGTAGAAGAAAAGGCAGCCATGTTGCTGTATCTCGTGGTGAAGAACCATTCTTTCAGCGATGGCAACAAACGTATTGCTGCCATGCTCTTCCTTTGGTTCATGGAAAAGAATGGCATACTTTATGGTCTGGACGGGCATAAACGAATAGCAGACAACACCCTCGTCGCCCTCACGCTGATGATTGCCGAGAGCCGCACAGAAGAGAAAGATGTGATGGTGAAAGTGGTTGTAAATCTGATTAATAAAGATAATCAATAGGAAATGAAGAATTTATCTTATACACTTTGGCAAATTGCATCATGGACTTCAGACGAATCTGAGGTTCTAATCCCCGCACTTCAGAGAGGTCTCGTGTGGAAACCTCGTCAGGTTGAACTTCTCTGGGATTCCATTCTCAGAGGCTTTCCCATCGGTTCTTTCATGCTGTCAGATATTGTCAACAAAGAAGGCTCTGGAAAATATTACCTTATGGATGGACAGCAAAGATATAATGCAATCAGTATCGGATTTAATACAGTAAAGGCTGCAAGAGCCGTATTATGGATTGACTTATTGCCATCATCTTCCAACAACTCCACTCGTTGTTTTTGGATTAAAGCAACGACAACACCTCACCCATGGGGATTTAAGAACGACGATGATGCAAATCGATTAAATACTGCAGAAAAAAGGAATGCCTTGAATCAGTTTAATTTGAAAGGAAATATCTATAACGACCATTTCTCATTATCAGAAACATGGCCCGTAGAGGCACATTTACCAATACCATTGTATTGCTTGTTGAAAGCAGTAGAAAAGTCTTCTGATGCGGATACTTTTGTTAAGGGGGCTATTGCTGAATTTAATTCCACAGATTTCTCTTATCGGGCGAGATTTAACGAAATAGTAGAACAGTCCAATGAAGCTAAGACATATCTTCGTGACGTATTATTTCCTGCATTCAATGCATTGAAGAGTTATATGATAACCTGTAATCATTTACCTAAGGAAGTAATGGAAACAGAAACTACAGAGGAATTAATGGCACAGACAACATTGGAAGTTCTGTTCACCAGGCTAAACACTGGAGGAACGGCTATTTCAAGAGATGATTTGAACTATTCTGCCATTAAAGCATATTGGCCGTCAATCAAGGAGGTCAATGATTGTCTGGCAGAGAATTATATGAGTCCTGCAAAACTCGTAATGTTAGCATTCCGTCTTGCATTAACTTCAGACAACGACAAGAGTTTTAAGGGAGAAATGACCATCAAGCAGATCCGAAGTGCGGCAATAAAGACTGATGAAAGAGAAAAGATAGAGTTTCTATATGAAGGAAATCGCTTGGAAAACATCCTGAATAAGGTTGATGAATGGTTAGGTGCAAAAGAAGATAGCGTGTTACGTACACCAAATATCTTGCGCACCATTATTGCACGAAATTCTCCAGATGTCTATTTGCTTTTAATGTATATGGCTCGTAAAGACATGGAGTCACCCATTAATTTGTCAGCCTGTGAAATTAAAGCATTGGCATTTATGCTTCATTGGTTTGGGAATGACAAAAAACTTTGTGTTCAAGAGATTTTCCAACGATTCAAGAATGGTATTAATATATCAAATATCTTACAAGGGATTTCGAGGTTGATGCATGATTGTCATTTACTACACGTTTATTCTCTCGAAGAAGTTAAGAACCTATTCACTATAGGAGAGTCCGAAAAATGGAGAATATGGAATAGTCTGCCAGCACCAGTAAAACATTTCTTTAATCGGACTTTTTGGTATGGAACAGCTGAAGCCAAGCAAATGCTGCTCTATGCTGAGAGACAATACTTAAATACCCATTTCCGGAATTATGATCCTGCAAGGCAAGACATGTGGGCAGAAGAAAACAGACCGTGGGATTTTGATCATATCGTACCACAGGAATGGATTCGCAATAAAAGGGGCCCTTTCCGAGACTACGACAAAGACTGGCTTTGGAGTATTGGAAATATGGCAGCAATCTCCTTTGAGGCAAATAGAAGTAAAGGCAAAACAACCGACTATTCTGAATATTACGATAACGCAGAAACACTTTGTTTCTTACCAGAGGTTGAATCTCTCAAGCAAAACATTACTGATAGTAATGAAGACAGCGTCCGATTTGCTAAGCTCACATTTAAACGATACTGCATGATTTATTCATCTGTGTATCAGGTGATTCGTCCTGTAGTTGATAAATGTGTACTCTCAGAAACCTTGCAGAAAAGAAAGAATTTGATACTTTCGGTAATGGAGTCCTTACCAAATGCCAAGCCTCACTTTGCCGCAGATGATGGAAATGACCACTGGATAGAGCGAGAACAAGACTGGGCAAGAGAATGGATTGGCGTCGGAATAGTTATGGGAGAATTTATGGTGTGCTACGAATGGCATGGCGTAATAGAAGAAGGTATCGTTAGAAATGTAGAGATTGGCATAAGAAAGGCTCCTGGTACGCATGTTACACGAGAAAATCAGAAACTTTTCAGCCCAGATAGCGCAGATTACATGGAATTAAATAATTGGTGGTACGAACGCGATTCTAGTTTCGAAAGTCTTGACATTAGAACGATTGTTGATAAAATGAACGACTATAAAGAAAAATTACAAACGATGTAATACAAACTAAATATATCAACATAAAAAATTACAGTAAAGGACACCACCACATACAATGGAGTTCACTTAGAAAAAGGCATGTTCGCACCTCCATTGTTATTTTGCACCAAAATCATATTTAACATTACAAATATGACCCCAGTTCGGAATAGCCGAGCGTCTTATACAATACAAATGCAGCGTGAATACGCCTCCTCCCCATACCATTAGGAGTGGGTAATAACAGAAGGCAGAAAGAAGTTGTTTTGCCCTTAGATTTCCTGCATTTTCTGCATCAAAATGTTTGCAAAACTCGTCTATTATACAAAATAATTCTGTAAATTTGTAATCGGTAGTTATATCAAATAGTTTTGTAACTAATTGATTTTTACATATAAAGATACAAAATATTTATGAGACTACCAACTTTTTTATGAACTATTTGTTATCCCGAACTGGGGTAATATCTTTGACACCTTTGGCTTGTTATGAAGATATTAATGTCCCGTTAAAATCGAGATCAGTTAAATATTAATCAAATAACCCCGGAAAGAGGGGACAATCGAGTTCTTTGACATTATTGAAATCAGTCCTTTCAAAGAGAACTTTTCAATTAATTCAAAGAGCGATTAGTTTACTTTAACGGGATAGTAGTGAGTAGAAATGAAAGAAAGAGATTGCTGAGTGCTAATTATATGATTGCGATAGGTGAGGCAGAAAGCAGGGTTATGGTTGTTTTTCATGTTAGATAGTGAGGCTTTTTTTTTGAATTCTCATTTACAATGTGTAAATTTGCAAACCATTGTGCCTATCCTTGCGCACACGAATAACTTATAACCTTAACAAAAGGATGTGAAACGCGAATAAAATATAAACAAAATAGTAAATGGAAAATCAAGAAAACAAGGCAATGCAACTGCCTGAAAACGCTTTCCGCGAACTGAAGGAAGGCGAACAGTATGAGCCCGTGCTGGATGCCAATAAGGTGTATCCAGAGGTGAACGCGTGGTCGGTAACATGGGGCGTAATAATGGCGATGATATTTTCGGCTGCCGCCGCCTATCTGGGTTTGAAGGTAGGTCAGGTGTTTGAGGCTGCTATCCCTATCGCTATTATTGCCGTAGGGGCCTCGACGGTAGCTAAACGTAAAGGTGCGCTCGGTGAGAACATCATTATTCAGAGCATTGGCGCCTGTTCGGGCGCTGTGGTGGCAGGTGCCATTTTTACCCTGCCAGCAATCTATATTTTGCAGGCCCATTATCCCGCAATCACCGTTTCGTTCTTCAAGGTGTTTATCGCCTCGTTGCTGGGTGGCATCTTAGGCATTTTGTTCCTCATCCCCTTCCGCAAATATTTTGTGAGCGAGATGCATGGCAAATATCCTTTCCCCGAGGCTACTGCCACTACACAGGTGCTGCTGAGTGGTGCCAAAGGTGGTAGCCAGGCAAAGCCCTTGCTGCTTGCTGGTTTGGTAGGTGGCTTGTACGACTTTATCGTGAGCACCTATGGATGGTGGAACGAGGTGTTTACCAGCCGTATGATAAGCGCCGGACAGCAGTTGGCCGACAATGCTAAATTGGTGTTCAAGGTAAATACGGGTGCCGCCGTGCTGGGCTTGGGCTATATTGTAGGTTTGAAGTATGCCTTCATTATCTGCCTGGGCTCGTTTGCCGTATGGTGGGTGCTGGTGCCCATTATGTCGCTCATGTTTAACAATGTGGTGCTGGATATGTGGAACGCCAATATTCATCAAACCGTAGGCTCAATGTCGCCCGAAACCATCTTCCTTGAATATGGTCGCAGCATAGGCATTGGTGGTATTGCCATGTCGGGCGTCATTGGCATCATTAAGTCGTGGGGTATTATTCGTGGTGCAGTGTCGCTGGCAGGCAAAGAGCTGAAGGGTGGCAACAAAGCCAACGTTGAGCAGGTGCGCACACAGCGCGACATCTCGTTTAAGATTATCGCTATTGGCTCGTTGGTTACATTGGCCGTTATCTTCTTATTCTTCTGGTTTGGCGTGATGCAAGGCAATCTGTTGTTTGCTGTAGTAGGCATTTTGCTGGTTGCTATCATCGCCTTCCTCTTCACCACGGTGGCAGCCAATGCTATTGCCATTGTAGGTTCAAACCCTGTGTCGGGCATGACGCTGATGACCCTGATTTTGGCATCGGTAGTGATGGTGGCCGTAGGCTTGCGAGGCGAAGTGGGAATGGTGGCCGCCCTGTTGATGGGTGGCGTGGTATGTACAGCGTTATCAATGGCTGGCAGCTTTATCACCGACCTGAAGATAGGCTACTGGCTGGGTGCGACACCCGCTAAGCAGCAGACTTGGAAATTTCTTGGCACACTGGTGTCGGCCGCTACCGTGGGTGGCGTTATCATGCTACTGAACGAAACCTATGGCTTTGCTGGTGATAGTTTGGCAGCACCTCAGGCCCACGCTATGGCTGCCGTTATCGAACCGTTGATGCAAGGTGCTGGTGCACCCTGGTTGCTGTATGGCGTAGGTGCGCTGATGGCCATCTTGTTGACATGGGCCAAGATACCGGCTCTGGCCTTTGCGCTGGGTATGTTTATCCCAATGGAACTGAACGTGCCACTGCTGGTAGGAGGCTTGATTAACTGGTATGTTACCACACGTTCGAAAAAACAACAGGTAAACGAGGCTCGGGGCGAAAAGGGCACGTTGATAGCCAGTGGCTTTATTGCTGGTGGCGCCCTGATGGGTGTGGTGAGTGCTCTGCTGCGTTTTGGTGGTTATAATATGGTGAGCGACGCTTGGATGGCTAACCCAATGTCAGAGGTATGTGCTCTGGTGGCTTATGCCTTGCTGATAGCCTACTTCGTTTGGGCCACTAAGTCGAAAAAGGTTTGATACAATGTTTCATAACCCTATACATGAAAGTAAATACAGATACATTTGATGAGATACGCCAGCCTATGTATGTGCTGGAAGAAGCACGCTTGCGCAAGAACCTTGCCCTGATACAGCAGGTGGCGCAGCGTGCTGGCGTAGAAATTATTCTTGCCTTTAAAGCCTATGCTTTGTGGAAGACGTTCCCCATCTTTCGCGAGTATATCAATTCAACTACTGCCAGTTCGCTGGCCGAAGCCCTAATGGCTTACCACAAGTTTGGGCATCAGGCGCACACTTATTCGCCTGCCTATACCGATAATGAGATTGACGAGATAGCACGATGCTCAAGTCATCTCACCTTCAATTCGCTCAGCCAGTATGAGCGTTTGCATGAACGGGTGCGCAAGGTGAATGGCGATATTAGCCTCGGATTGCGTGTCAACCCACAGTATTCGGAGGTGGGCACCGACCTGTATAACCCTTGTGCACCTGGCACACGTTTTGGCGTAACAGCCGACTTGCTGCCTGCGCAGCTGCCTGCCGACATTGAGGGCTTTCATTGTCATTGCCATTGCGAGAGCGGGTCGGATGTCTTCGAGCGCACACTTGCGCATATTGAGCGCCACTTTGCGCCTTGGTTCAGCCAACTGAAATGGATAAACTTCGGGGGTGGACACCTCATGACACGTAGCGATTATGATATCGACCGCTTGGTGCGCCTGCTTACACAGTTTCGTAGCCGCTATCCGCATCTCAAGGTTATTCTTGAACCTGGTAGCGCCTTTGCATGGCAAACGGGCGAACTGGTGGCCCAGGTGGTTGATGTGGTAGAGAATGGTGGCATACGCACGGCCATACTGAATGTGAGCTTTACGTGCCATATGCCCGACTGTCTTGAGATGCCTTACACACCAGCGGTGCGCGGGGCCGAGATAGTTGAGCTGGAAACAACGGCCGAGGCGGCCAGCCTTACCGCAAAGGGTAACGATGCCGATACACCTTATTATATATATAGGCTGGGCGGAAATAGTTGTCTCTCGGGCGACTTTATGGGCTATTGGCGCTTCGACCATGCCTTGCAGGTGGGCGAAAATATTATCTTCGAGGATATGCTGCACTATACTACCGTGAAAACAAATATGTTTAATGGTATAACGCATCCTGATATTGCTATGGTGCAACAAAAGGATAACCAACTGGTAATGCTGCGACAATATACCCCCGACGACTATCTTTCGCGCATGGATTAAGCGCAAAAAGCAACCTTTTCGGCACTTTTACAACATTTTTTGAAGAAAATATTGAAAAAAGTGCCGAAAAAGTTTGTGGGCTCGAAAAAAAATACTACCTTTGCAACCGCAATCAAGAGAGATGCTTCTTGGAGACAAGAAATATTGCGGAAATAGCTCAGTTGGTAGAGCACAACCTTGCCAAGGTTGGGGTCGCG
>USAI01000074.1 GCA_900552675.1 uncultured Prevotella sp. | reverse complement strand
TTTGAGGGATGAACCATATTTATGCTCTTTGGAGTTTTAGCGAACAGCAATAATTACAAAACAGAAAACCATAGTAGGACAGTGGTCTCCGTGCCACGTCCTCCAGCAACAAGAAAAGCCCCGTCCTACTTAAAAATTTGTGTTCAAGCAAAAAACGTGCGAAGCGTGAAATAGATTGTTACAAACACAACAATATTATCTGAGCCAAAAAATTGTGACCTTAAGGCATAAAAAACCTTGTATCGTTTTGTCGTTTTGGTTAATAAATTGTAACTTTGTAGCACATAATATACTACATGAACGAGCAGAAACCATCTATACCTATCACTTCACCCGACGAGTCGCCTCGTAGCCCTTATGGATATAACGAGCGTTATATACACAGCGAAACGACGGAGATAGGCGAATTTACCGACACGTTAAATAGCGACCGTGTAAAACTCGAGTCGTCGTTCTTTAGCGTGAAACACCGTTGGCAGACCGGCGATGGGCAACTTGATGTGCGCCACACCACTACCGACATCACCCACTTTGGTATTTCTATTATCACCCTAACGAAAGACAACACCATACTTATTTATCACGATGGACGCATCTACAAGCCCATCAACCAGTATTGGATTGATAATTTGGCCAACGACCTAAAGCAAGGTCATCCCGCCACTTATCTGCCCAACGCCTTGGCATTGGCCGACTTTGCCACACACTCCTTAGGCGACTATCTCGTTGACTACTGGAAGACGTTGCGCGATGGCTATAACATCATTACCTATTGTCAGACATGCCAATTGGGCAAAGTGGCCGACCTGCTGAGCCGCTACCCCTTTGCCTTCCGCAATTATCGTGTTACACGCCAACAGCACCTCACAGCTTTTGGCGTGCCCTATACTGGCGACGAGGTGCTACTGATGTATAACGGCATGTATTGCACCTACGATTATCGCGACAATTTGCTTGAAATCACCTCGTCGGGTCTCTTCAACGATGCTCACAAAGGGCCTGGTGGTGTAGCCGATACCGACGACAAATTGGCCGACGGTGCTCAAACCGTCATTCCCATCGACAACAATACTGCTTTCTTTTGGTTTGTAGCAGGGGCTTTGCGCCTCTTCTTCGGGCACAAGCGCGAAGGTTTCACCCTCACCGTTCCCGATGTACTGCTCGACGCTTTCCCCCTCGACTTTGGTCTTTGCAAGGCACATCCCGACAGTCGTATCGCTCTTGACCACGTTCTGTTGCCCGCCTTCTCTATTATTAATTTGAGCAATAAGATGAGTTTCACGCTGGCCGAATGTGACGAACTGTATGCTGGCATCAGTACTGATATGCGTCCGCTCGACCTTCGCCGCCGCTTCGGCAGTCAACCCACCCACGTCACCGTAAAGGTAGAGATTGACACACGCGGCAATATTAATATTATTGCGACCGACGACGACAACCCCAATCAAAGCTTCTGCGTAGAATATATGTATCTGCGCAAAGCAAAAAATTAACACATACGTACACAGTACACCTATCATCATAAAGAATAAAGAATAAAAAATAACATAACGATATGGCAAATAAAACATTACAGCCTGGCAATACGCTGCAGGGCGGAAAATACCGAATAGAGAAAGTGCTGGGACAAGGTTCCTTCGGCATTACATATCTGGCATCATACGCCACCACCATTGAGGGAGCGCTGGGCAAGATGGCTGTCGACATCAAGGTGGCCATCAAAGAGTTTTTCATGAGCGAGGTGAACCAGCGCAACGAGCAGACGCATGGCGTGGAAGGCTCAAGCAGCACCATCTTTACCAATTATCGCATCAAATTTCGCAAAGAGGCACAAAACCTGGCTTCGCTACACCACCCTCATATTGTTCAGGTGACCGATGTGTTTGACGAAAACAACACCACCTATTATGTTATGCAGTATATCGAGGGCATGAGCCTCGACAGCTTTATCGCCTCAAAAGGTCGGGTGTCGGCCGAAGACACCATACTAATAGCTGCACAGATAGGACAAGCGCTCAGCTATATGCACCAGCGCCACATGCTACATCTTGACCTAAAGCCGGGCAACATCATGCTCGACAAGCAAGGACAGGTGCACCTCATCGACTTTGGCCTCTCAAAGCAATACGACAGTAACGGTGAGCCTGAGTCGAGCACCTCTATCGGCATGGGCACTCCTGGCTATGCTCCTATTGAGCAGGCCAACCGCATGGGACAGGGCAAACAGTTTCAGGCCACCATCGATGTATATGCCTTCGGTGCCACCGTGTATAAGATGCTCACAGGTCGTCGCCCCGATGATGCCTCGGTTATCCTAAACGATGGTTTCCCCTTCGGCTTCTTGCAACAATTGGGTGTGCAGCAGAACATGATTAATGCCGTGCAGCGCGCCATGGCTCCGCAGCGAAACGCTCGTTTCCAAACCGTAACCGAGTTTGTGCAAGCCCTCGACGACGGCCGCACCATACCCTACTCTGCCCCAGATTTCACTCTGGTTGACGACAACACCATTACTGCGAGCAGCGAGCCCACACAACCCATTCGCCCATCTCAGCCATCAAGCGCAACACCGAGCCCCACCGATGAAGAGTTGGCACCCAGCACCTCTAAGTTGGCCATGAAGCAGATTATGGTTGTGCTATGTGTGTGCATAGCGGCCGCCATGGTGCTATTCCTCGCAATGGGGAGATTTGGCTCTGCCGATGGAAACCTGAGCAAAGATACGGAATATGCTGATTCTGACTCAGTGGCGTACTATGACGACGCTGAAGCCGATACGTGTGCCGTTGACTCGTGTGCCTCAGTTGATGATGAATATATGTATTAAAACTAAAAAGAATGTATGCCAATGAAAAAATATTTGTATATCAACAGCCGCGACGAGCTGTATAAGATAGACATTGCTAAAATAGTGTATTTTGAGGCCGAAGGCAACTATACCAATTTTGTGCTGAGTAACAAGCTAAAAGGTGCCGTGTGCATGAACCTGGCACAGATGCAAAAGCTTATCAACGACAACCTGCACGAAGCGGCTGCCGTGTTTGCACGCATCGGCAAGCGATACATCGTCAACCTCGACTTTGTATACCACATCAACGTGCTGAAACAATGCATCACCCTGAGCGACGGAGAGATGTTTGCCTACACCATCAGCATATCAAAAGATGCGCTGAAGAAGCTAAAGGAAATGTATGTCACCTCGTTCGTCAATGATGCTCTGGGCAACAAACCCACAGCCACAGGCGCTAACGAATAAAAAAAACGAATAGAAAGCCGCCCCTCAGTGCGGTAAACAAGTAAATAAAAAATATGGACAACAGACTATACGGCAAGACCATACTGGTGGGCAAAGAGGCACAGCAGTCGCGCTTGCTCATCGCCATTAACATCAATGGCAAATATTATATGGCGCCCTACGGCAACGCTGGCAGCGTAGATAATGGCGTGAGCCGCTGCATACCCGATATGCAGAAGGGACACTGCCTCATTAACATCGACGCCATGGGCAACATGACGGTGCAAAACCTGAAAGACGTAAACGTAACCTTCGTCAACGGTATGCAGATCATGAAGAAGGCGGTAAAAGTTAACGACATTATCGAGATGGGCAAGTTCCACTACAAGGTGGCGCTAAGCCTTATCATCGATGTAGCTACAAAAATACTGCTTCAGGTGTGCGGAGCGCCGGCTCAGCAACAAGCAGCACCCTCCGCTGCCCCTCATGCCGCTCAGCCTGGCGCAAAAGCGCCCACACAAAAGGAGGTAAAGACCTACGACCTGCGCCCCTTAGAACGTGTTTGGAACAACTATCACGATGCCCAGCAAGCCTTGCGTGTGCGCCAAAAGAACCTACAGCTGTTCAGTGGCCTCACACCCATCTTCACCTTGCTCAGCGGCGCCCTGCGCTTCCTCGACCTTGGCGAAACCTTCGCAAACATCGCTCTCGTGCTCTTCGTCATCGGCCTCGTGGTTACGGTATGGGCCTTCTACGCTCGCTTTACCGATGACAGCATTGAAGAACAAGACCGCCTTACCAACGAGTTTCAGCACCAATACGAATGTCCCAACCCCGAGTGTCGCCACTTCTTGGGCATGCAGCCCTATCATGTGCTGTCGCGTTACGACAATTGTCCTTACTGCAAGTGCAAGTATAAGAAATAATTATTCAAGTTATTGCTTAAGTAAGTTTTTGCATATTTATGCATAGATAAAGACTTGCTTAGGCAATAACTTATTTTTATATAGAAACTCGGCTACTCGTAACAAAATTGTAACCTCATTGTAAAAGGTGTGAATAATAGGTCGTGTAACTTTGCCATCGGTATTGAGAAATAAACGATTATTAAGAAAAGAAAGGAAAAACTGTTATGGACGTACAATACAACATTTTGGTGGTAGACGATGAAACCGACCTTACCGAGATTTTGAAGTTTAACCTCGAAACCGAAGGTTACAACGTTACCACGGCTGCCTCGGCCGAAGAAGCCCTCACCCTCAATATCGCATCGTATAACCTCTTGCTGCTCGACGTAATGATGGGCGGAATGTCGGGCTTCGCCTTGGCACGCAAGTTAAAAGAGAACCCCGAAACGGCTCACGTGCCCATCATCTTCCTGACAGCTCGCGACACTGAGAACGATACCGTAACAGGCTTCAACCTGGGTGCCGACGACTATATCTCGAAGCCCTTCTCTATACGTGAGGTCATGGTGCGCGTGCGCGCCGTGCTGCGTCGCACCACTACCGACAGCGCCGCCGCCGAGCCCCACGTGCTGAGCTATCAAGGCATTGAGCTGAACCTCGACAAAAAGACCGTAAACATTGATGGCGAAGATGTGCCCTTCACCAAAACCGAGTTTGAGCTGTTGCATCTGCTCATTGGCGAACGGGGCCGCGTGTTCTCACGCCAAGAACTCATTGATCGTGTATGGCCACGCGATGTTATGGTGCTCGACCGCACCGTCGACGTCAACATCACACGTCTACGCAAAAAGATTGGTCGCTTCTCAAAGTGCATCGTCACCCGCTTAGGCTTTGGCTATTATTTTGATGCATAGTCGTTATTAAGAACATGAATTTATTCTCCTCACTTGGCATTGGCCGTCGCATCTATCTTAGTGTACTGTCGGCCTTCGTGCTTTTTGCTGCTGCATTTATTCTGTTTCAGCAAAATCGCGAAAAACAATATAAGATTGACAACCTGAACCTTAGGTTGCAAGACTATAACTTACGCATGCACGACTGGATGCAAGTGGCACAGCACCCCAACGATCAGGCCCTTGACCGCTACGTGGCTACACATGCCCTAAACGAGCTGCGCGTAACCATTATCGACCGTAACGGCCACGTGCTGTACGACAACCGAAAGAAAAACTATACACATCTGCCCAACCACCTGACGCGCCCCGAGGTAAAGGCTGCCGTGCGTAAAGGATGGGGCTCAACCGTTGAGCGTAACAGTGCCACACTGGGCACCTATTTCTTTTATTCGGCCACACGCTTTTCACACGACAACGGCCTTATCATTCGTAGTGCCTTGCCCTACGATAACAACCTGGTCGAGTCGTTGAAAGCCGATCAGCATTACCTGTGGTTTGCCCTTTCCATCATGTTGCTGCTGGTGGTGGTGCTTTATCCGCTTATCAGCAGGTTGGGCGACAATATTTTTAAGCTACGAGCCTTTGCCACCAGAGCCGATCATGGCGAGAGCCTTGACACTGAAGACCTGGCCGAGTTTCCCTCTGACGAGTTGGGCGAGATAGCCGAAAAAATAGTAAAGATATATAAGCGTTTACAGTCAACACGTCGCGAGCAAGATATCTTAAAACGCCAACTGACACAAAACATTGCGCACGAGCTAAAGACACCCGTAGCCAGCATACAGGGGTATCTTGAAACCATACTCAGCAACCCCAATATCAATGCTGCCACCCAACAGCAGTTTCTTGAGCGCAGCTACGCACAGACACAACGCCTCACATCGCTGTTGCAAGACATCTCTACACTGAACCGTCTCGACGATGCCCCTGAGCTCACACAATTCGACTCTGTTAACATCTCGCAACTGGTGCAAAACATTGTGCGCGAAACAGCCTTACAGTTGCAAGAAAAACAAATGACGTTTCTCAACCATCTGCCCGAAGGTATCGTGGTGCAGGGCAATCAGAGTCTGCTATACAGCGTCTTCCGCAACCTTACCGATAACGCCATTGCCTATGCTGGGCAAGGTTGCACCATCACCCTCAGCGCCACCGACGATGCCACACACTACACCTTCCGCTTTGCCGATAACGGAAACGGTGTGCCCGCCCAGCATCTGCCTCGCATCTTCGAACGCTTCTATCGCGTAGACAAGGGGCGCAGCCGAAAGATGGGAGGCACGGGCTTAGGACTGGCTATCGTAAAGAACGCCGTATTGCTACATAAAGGCACCATCAGCGTGCAAAACCAGCCCGAAGGCGGCTTGCTCTTCATCTTTACCATTGCCAAAAATTAATTCAGGGCTTAAAAAGCATCAAAGAAGTATCGAAACAAGACTATAGCATAAAACGTTGCTTATAGCATAAAACGTTGCTTATAGCATAAAACGTTGCTTATAGCATAAAACGTTGCTTATAGCATAAAACGTTATTTATAGCTAAAACGTTGCTTATAGCATAAAACATTGCTTATAACATAAAACGTTGCTCATAGCATAAAACGTTATTTATAGCATAAAACGGTTCAGATAATATTGTTGTGTTTTTAACAATCTATTTCGTGCTTCACACGTTTTTACTTGAACACGAATTAATCTACGAATTAATCCAAGTAGGACGGTGGCCTCCGCGCCCCGTCCTCCCGACATTAGAAATGGACAATAAAAATATGTGAGGTTATCTATTTAGAAGTGCTGCATGCTGGAGGACTGGGCGCGGAGGCCACCGTCCTACTTGAAGGATGCATCCGTTTAGATAAAATATTGTCCTTTTTATGTATTGTCCTTTTTATGATTACATATCGTGTGTTACGCTTTCTGTTATAACACGTTAGGAACGAAGAGCCACGAAGCCACAAACTTATTTTTTCTTAGCAAGGGTCTGGCGCACAAAGTCAGCAATAAACTTTTGCGTGCCATCAATACCCAGGCGCGAAGCATTCACACAGAGGTCGTACGAAGCGCTGTGTCCCCATTCTTTACCTGTATAATAATTATAATAGGAAGCGCGACGCGACTCTTGCTGTTCAATAATTTTTCGAGCCTCGTCGGCAGTGCAATCATGACGCTCGCTGACGCGTGCTATACGCTCGTCAATATCGGCTGTAACAAACACGCTCACCATGTTAGGCATATTGCGCAATACATATTCGGCACAACGTCCTACAAACACGCCCGACTCTTGGTCTGCTGCCTTGCGTATAGCGTCGCTCTGCAGCCTAAACAAGTTTTCTTGCGAAAGGCCGTTGTCATAAAACGAGCCATCAGTAACGAAAGGCACGTGCATATGAAACATCGACTCGAAGAAGCCTTTCTTCTCATCATTCTGCTCAAACACCTTTGTGCTAAAGCCACTTTGCTGTGCCGCCAATTCCAGCACTTCACGATCGTAGAGTTTGCAGTCAAAGGTTTCGGCCAACTGTTTGGCTATAATGTGTCCGCCACTACCCAGCTGGCGTCCTACACAAATAATAATATTGTCAGGTTTGTTCATAGTAATAAAAAGAAAAAAAGCACATTCTTTCTCCTTTTCAGGATAGAAAGAACGCGCTTATTATTTAAGAAGATGTTTATGCTTTTACTTGGCCAATGCAGCTGCAGCCGCGCCATCGTAACCCCATTTATAGAATGAGGCGCCGTGCACGAAACCGGCTCCAAAGGCGGTGAACACGATGTTGTCGCCCTTCTTCAGCTCTTTCTCATAATCCCAAAGAGCAAGCGGAATAGTAGCGGCACTGGTGTTGCCATAATGCTGAATATTCACCATCACCTTTTCCAGAGGTATGCCCACACGTTTGGTAACAGCCTCGATAATGCGGAGGTTAGCCTCATGAGGCACCACCCAGTTCACTGTATCAGCAGTGAGGTCATTACGCTTCATAATCTCGGCCACGTCGTTGCTCATATCGGTAACGGCATAGCGGAACACGGTGCGTCCCTCTTGATATAGGTAGTGCAAACGGTGGCTCACGGTGAAGGGCGATGCGGGACAAACCGATCCGCCGGCCTTCATATGAAGGAACGGCAAGCCTTTACCGTCAGTGCGCAGATACGAGTTCTGCACGCCCACACCCTCTTCCTCGGTAGCTTCAACGAGCACAGCGCCAGCACCGTCGCCAAAGAGCACGCAGGTAGCGCGGTCTTGGTAATCGACGAGCGACGACATTTTATCGGCACCGATAACAATAATTTTCTTGTATCGGCCGCTCTGTATCATCGACGCAGCAACGTCGAGGCTATAGAGAAATCCGCAGCAAGCAGCCTCAAAGTCGAAGGCGAAGGCATTTTTCAGCCCCAGCTTGCCCAGCACGATTGATGCTGTCGACGGAAATTTATAGTCGGGAGTGGTGGTGGTAACAATCAGCGCATCAATCGTGTCAGGATCAACGCCTGTCTTCTGGATGAGCTGCTTGGCAGCTTTACGTGCCATGTAGCTTGTTCCAAGACCCTCCTCAGTGAGGATGCGACGCTCTTTGATGCCAACGCGAGTCATAATCCACTCGTCACTGGTGTCAACCATGCGCGAGAGCTCCTCATTGTTGAGGACATACTCGGGCACGTATCCGCCAACGCCGGTGATTACTGCATTGATTTTTCCCATTTATTTATTATTCAGCAAGTTCCTTAACAACAGCTACCTTTCCACGATAGTAACCACAAGTGGGGCATACTGTGTGATACACATAGTAAGCGCCGCAGTTGGGGCAAACTGCCAGTGTAGGAGCTACTGCCTTATCATGAGTTCTTCTCTTAAGTGTACGAGTCTTTGACTGTCTTCTTTTAGGATGTGCCATTTTTGTTTAATCTTTAATTATTGTTTTTAATTTTTTCAGTTCACTCCATCGGGGATCCATTTCCTCCGCGTCATCCTCACCACTACTTCGGGTAGCTGAGTGCTCTTCAAGAGCCTTAATCATCGCCGCGTTGCATTTTCCAGGTGCATGAACGTGCTTAATGGGGATGTCGAGTGCTATGAATTCATAGATGAGCCACGCCACATCGAGGGTGCCATCGGCTTCCTCTACAGTGATGAGGTCGTCATCTTCCGAGTATTCTTCTCCAAATTTCACCACCAAATGGTTATCGGTCTCTATGGGCTGCTCCATGTCATCAAGACAGAGGTCGCAAGGCACCATGACGGTACCGTTGATAGAGAAGTCGAGGTCAAAGAAATGCTCTGTGCGGTGTATCATAAGGTCTACACACACGTTACCGCGCCTCACTTCGGGGGCTTCGATGGCCTCAAAGTAAGCGCTGTCAAGATTGAACTGCAAGGCATTATCGCCCTCATTCAATCGTTTTAGGTCGATTTTCAATGACTCTAAATTGCACATTTGGCTGCTAAAATACTTGTGGCTCATGGCAGCGTTTTCACCGCAAATCAGTGATTGTCAACGCGCACACAGCCTTTTGAGATGCAAAGTTACAAAATCTTTTTCATATTGTGACAAGAAAGTGAGAAAATATATGGGGATTATATTTAATTTGCAGTCTTTTTGCTACTTTATACGAAAAGAAGGCTTGCCATTTTTGTCAAGCCCTCATTCTAATCTATGAATACCATTAGTCAAATGGCATTATATTATTTTAGATCTATTAGATACCCTGTCAACTTTCGTTGAACGGGAGATAAAATCTCAAAAATAGATATTGATGTTTATCACCACTTTAATGAAAAAATATGATGACAGGCCGGCCAACAACATCCCATACAAAATTTTATCATCTAAATTTTTCATATTTTATTTTTTAGATGTCTCGATTTCATCTTTTCCCTAATTAATCTAACAAATATCCAGGTTATACTGGCAACGACCTACTCTCCCATGCACATCGGCACAGTACCATCGGCGCACATAGTCTTAACTTCTCTGTTCGGAATGGGAAGAGGTGGGACACTATCGCTATAATACTCACCCAAATCTGGACGCAGCAGTATTTTCCCTTGCATCAACAGTTCTAATATAGGCGGTAATCTCAACCGTTTTTATCAAGAAAAGCACTACTGCTCTTACCCTATAGATGTTCATGCTTGGCGGCCTTTATTGATGGCACCCAAACTTGCTACAATACTCAAAGAGCTTGCAAGTATGTTCAAGGTGTAAGCAATAAAAGACGGATCAAAACATGAACACATGTCAAGAATCTCCTACATATATTTACTTCCTTCCTTTTTTAATTGATGCCGCCACACCTTCCCCCGCAATACTAATCCTACAGGTTCTATTTAGGACTTGCCGCATAGTTACGGCTATTATTGTCATGACAAATTTTCTTACTGTACCATTATCTTCTTGACAGAACCATCACTCATCTTAATGATGTTCAGTCCCTTTACAGGATTGCCCTGCTTTTGTCCGCCAACAGTATAACGTGAAGTCTCACTTGCATCATCTGCTGTGAAGACAGGTTCAACAGCACTTGCATCGAATGTCTTTATGTTTTCAAAATTTCCCCATGTGTCGGAAAACCAATAATCTTGATAGGAATCCTTGGGAACATACAAGATGGATGTTTGTTGTACTTTGTCATTAAAAACATCAACTCCGAGTTTGGGAGGGAATGATGCGTATGAGTATATCGATTTTATATTGGAGGCATTGAAGAAAGCGCCTTGGCCTATCGTCGTCAAGCTTGATGGAAAGGCTAAAGAGGTCAGACCGCTGCAACCACTAAAGGCTAAACTCCCTATCTCCGTCAAGCCTGACGGGAAGGTCACTGAGGTCAGACCGCTGCAATTACTAAAGGCAGAGTCCTTTATCCTCGTCAGACTTGGCGGAAAGGTCACTGAGGTCAGACCGCTGCAATACTTAAAGGCAGAGGCCTCTATCGTCGTCAGACCTGACGGAAAGGTCAAAGAGGTCAGACCACTGCAACCACAACAGACAGAGTCCTCTATCGTCGTCAAGCCTGACGGAAAGGTCAAAGAGGTCAGACCGCTGCAATCCTCAAAGGCACCATTCCCTATCTCTGTCAAGCCTGACGGAAAGGTCAAAGAGGTCAGACCGCTGCAACCACTAAAGGCATAGCCCTCTATCCTCGTCAAGCCTGACGGGAAGGTCACTGAGGTCAGACCGCTGCTATATCTAAAGGCAGAGCCCGCTATCGTCGTCAAACCTGGCGGTAAGGTCAAAGAGGTCAGACCGCTGCAATCCTCAAAGGCGCCACTCCCTATCTCCGTCAAGCCTGACGGAAAGGTCAAAGAGGTCAGACCGCTGCATGGGAAAAAGGCACCACTCCCTATCTCCGTCAAACCTGACGGAAAGGTCACTTAGGTCAGACCGCTGCAATTACTAAAGGCAGAGCTCCTTATTCGTACTACAGAATTTGGGATAACATAATCAGTTAATTTAGCAGCAAAGACGAGTTCCGTACAATCTTTGTTGAATAGTACAGAATCGTCCGAGTGGAAATAAGGATTCTTCGCATCAATCATTATTGAGGTGAGTTTACCACAATCATCGAATGCTGTTGGGTCAAAATCGTTCAACGCTGAGGGCAATGTTACTGAAACAAGATTGTCACATTCCGCAAGAAAGCCCTTGCCCAGATATTTTAATGTTCTTGGTAATTTTATTGTCTGTAAACTTTGCGAGCCATAAAAAATGTGTTCATTTGTTTTCAAATCAACATAGGACAACAAATCACCATATTCACTATATTCCCAACAACTTCCATGACCGACAAATGTCACATCTGAAATATCCAAGTGTTGTAAGCATCCTTCATTGAGGTAATTTCGGCATGCTCCCATCTCTCTTATAAATAATATGTCATCAATGTTCAGTTCACCTATCAGTTTAAGATTTGTGATTTTATACTTCTTCGATTCAGGAATCAAGCTGCTTAGTTCTCCAGCCTTAACATTCAGCGTTATAGGCGGAACCTCAGATCCTTCGTCAGCAAATACAGGCATTACACTCACAAGCAGCATAATGATAAAAAGCATGAGCTTAACTTTATATAGAATACCCGTTGGCGGAATTAATTTAAGTTGATAAATATGAGTAAAAAGTTGCACA
>USAI01000073.1 GCA_900552675.1 uncultured Prevotella sp. | reverse complement strand
AAATATAAAAATAATTAAGAACACCTACTTAAAATTAGATTTTAAAAATTAAATAGAACAGGCTTTTCATAAATTTATTATTTGTGCACCTATCTGAAAATAAGCCTTTTCCGACTGCGGATTCCACATGCCCATAACATGAATGGGCAAGGTGTAGGAAGAGCCTATCTTTAAATTGCGGCTCACCTTCAGTTGGGTGTGAACGATGCCTGATGTGTGGCCATAAAAGTGTTGGTTATCGCCAGCCTTATTGAGGGCGAAAGCTCCACCTACGCCTGCATCAACCATCCAGCCATCTTTCTTGTATATAGGATATTCGGCATAAACAAATGTAGAATATTTTTGCGCGGTATTGTCGGCAGAACGGTCGCGCCCAAACAGTATTGTTGACCAGCTAAGCAGCAGCGGAAACTGGGGTTGCTGGAAACGATAATCGAGGGTGCAATTGAGAAAGCGGCCTGTTTCGTGAGCAGCATAGTTGAAATATTGGCGGTTGTTGTATGAGGCACCAGGAGAAAAGTTGTAGGTGTCATACGCGCTAAACTGAAAGCCAGCACCCTGAACGCTCAGATAATGATTAAACTCTTTATAGGTGCCTTGGGTATTGGTTCCACCCCATAAACCTAACGTCATGTGGCCGTGGGCTAACGTGTAGTTGAGATTGGTTGTTACCACACACCCATCGGCCACTTCTATACCGCGCCACAGGTGGTTATTATTTAATTCGGCAGAGAGATGTATCTGTGCCGAGGCCGTTAAGGCCACTGCAAAGGTTATGATAGATGTACAAAGTCGGTTCATATTTATATATTAATGTGTAGTTTGCTTAAACAAAATAATGTTATATGTGGAGCATTTATCATGTGGCGTGGATATTGACGTTGGTGCCAGGAGGACAACCAGCAAGGGTTGTCCTCCTAAGCCAATGTGTTCATCCTGAATAATTAGATCTTCAAATAGTACATTTTATTTAAAAACACAAATAAACCAATTCTTACTTTTAAAAATTCAAATAAGTAGGTGTAGCCAAACGAATAGAAAGGGTCTGTTATGCTTTTTACTATTCGGGCTTTTGCTCTAAGTCGACAATAACCTTCATTGATGTTTCGCGGTGTGTGTCGATAAACTTGTAAGCATCGTCATATTGCTCAAAGGCAAAGCGGTTGCTGATGAGCGGTTTGAGGTTTACGATACCACTTGACACAAAGTCGACAGCAGTTTGATAGTCTTCATGACGATACATCATAGAGCCAATAAGACGCAGCTCATGCTCGCCTAAATGGAACATGCTTAATGCAGGATCTTTGGCAAACACTGCCACTACAACAATATCGCTACCCTTCTCGATGGTTTCCATCAGCGAGCGGATGGACGACTCGACGCCAGCTACCTCGAAGCCCACTTGATAGCCCTCATCGCCAAACAGCTCTTTGGCCACCTCTTTAAGCGGACGCTGGGTGATGTTAAGCGTATCGGCAATGCCACACTCGCGAGCCTTGGCCAGACGAAGGTCGCTGACATCGGTTATCAGCACGCGCTTGGCGCCACGTGCTTTGCAAAACTGTGCCACGAGGTTGCCTATGGTTCCTGCTCCGCTTACCACCACATTTTTACCTTTCACATCGGTGCGGTTACTGGCGTGTGCACCTACGGCAGCAGGCTCAATCATAGCACCAAAATCAAGACTCATGCCATCAGGCAGCTTCAGCACACGGTCGTCGTCAATAACGAAGTAGTCTTGTGCACAGCCATCGGCCTGGAAGGCTTGCACACGCAGGTGCTCGCACACATTATACTGTCCGCGCTTACAAGGGTTGCACTTGCCACACACCAGCTGGGGGCGTGCTGTTATGTTGTCGCCAGGTTTGCAAACAGTGACCTCACTGCCACAAGCTACAACCACGGCCGAATATTCGTGACCCTGAACCACGGGGTAGAATGTTGCGGGATGAAGTCCGTGGTACGAGTGTATCTCGCTGCCACAAATTCCGATACGCTTTATGTTAACAAGAACCTGATGTTCTTTAAGATCTTCGGCCTTGGGGGCTGCCACTTCTTTAAACTCGATGTGCTTTGGGGCTACTAATATTGCTTGTCTCATAGTTGTAATATTTTTAAAAGATGTTTTTGTTTTATATATCTATTTTTCAACGTGTTTCGTTCATTATTTATATCTTGCTCTTTAGTTGTTTCAGTTCGTCAACAATCTTATTGTAAACATGACGGTGAAGCTTGTAAAAGCACAGACAAAAGGCGGTGAACACCCACAGCGCACCAGGAATGGTTGAGAACGTGTGGCGCATAATGGCTATAACATCGGCATTTTGCTGCGCACCTGCCACATAACCAGCCGAGTCGAGCGCCAAGGCAAAGAGCGCGGTGCCAAGGGCCATACCCATCTTGTTGGCAAGCGACACAAAGGCATACTGAAAACCATCGTTGCGTATGCCCGTCTTCCACTCGCCATACTCAACACAATCAGGAATTACGGCATAGATGGCGGTGTTAAACCCAGAAAAGAAGAACCAAGCGAGGGCTGAGCAAACGTAAAACGCTATCGGAGTGGTGTTGGGGCTAAAGAGGTAAAGCATAGCCATAAACACGCCACAAAACAATGCAAACACGGCTGCGGCATAACCTTTGTTGCCTGTCTTCTTGAACATCCAAGGAAAGCAAGCCGCTCCTGCTATCGACGGCACGATGATGGCCATTGAATAATAACTGAACAGTGTGGCCGAACCTTCAACATAGGTGAAATAGTAAAGTATATCGGCGTTACGTCCGTAAAGGATGAAGCCGAAAAGAAATTGTCCGAGGATGGCCAACTGATAAGGACGGTTCTTGAACACGGCCTTCAGCTGCACCGATATGGGAAGTTTCTGTCCTACAGGCACCTCAACCACCTCTTTTGTCTTACTGAAGCAGAAGATGTGACAAGCAGCGAAGATAATGCCGTAAATGATGGCCACGGCAAGATATCCAAACTGTGTGTTGCCCTTTCCTAAGAACGTTACAAGCGGAACGGTGATAATGTTTAAGACGCCTATGGCTATCATGGCACTTACCGAACGACTGGTGTTGAGCTGTGCACGCTCGTCAATGTTCTGTGTCATAGCACCGCAGAGGGTGCCATAAGGTAGGTTTACACAGGTATAGCCAAGCACCAAGATGCAATAGGTAACGGCCATGTAAACAATTTTTGCCGTTTGGCTCCAGTGAGGATGCGCCCAGAATGTGAGCATGAGCACAAGGGCGGTGATAGGTGCTCCGAACAGAAGCCATGGGCGGAACCGTCCCCAGCGTGTGTGGGTTTTGTCGGTGAGTGTTCCAATAATGGGGTCGTTAACAGCGTCCCATACTCGTGAAACAAGCATCAGAGTTGCCACAGCACTCATGCCTATTCCGAAGACATCGGTATAGAAAATCATGAGGAAGTTGCTGACAAACATCCAACTGAAATTGCATCCTACATCGCCCATTCCGTAGGCAACTTTACTGATGAACGGCACGTGGCCTTGTTTTGAAGAGGTTTTCATTTTCTTCTTAGGTTTTGTTGGTTTTAGTTATTTATAACTTACTTTTTTAGATACAAACAGAAAAGTCGTCTTGTTTTCATACGTCGTTTTCTGCTGCAAATTTATAACATTGCAGCAAAAAGAAAAAGCAAATATCATGTATGTTTTTTCGCAATCGTTCCCACAACCGTTCCCATTTTTCGCAATCGTTCCCAAGGGTTACAATGGTTTTGCCTTCATCTATCAATGGTTTACGAACAAAGCATGGGGCTTAAAAGAAAAAAAATAAAGATTTTAAAGCACCTTTAATAATAATAAAATTGTTATATTTGCAGATGTACTAACATAATCAGATAATCTATAATGTCAAGATACATCACCATAAAAGATATTGCCAGTGAGCTGGGCCTGTCGAAGTCGACTGTTTCACGCGCTCTGTCGGGAGATTCGCAAAACGTGAAGGAAGACACCATGAGGCTCATAACAGAAACGGCGCGTAAGATGGGATACCACCGCAACGAGCTGGCTGTGAGCTTAAGAAAGCAACAATCGCATAATATTGGCATTGTAATTCCGGAGATTGTAACATCGTTCTACATGACTTTCATTAGCCATGCACAAACCTTTTTGCGCAAGCATGGATACAATGTGCTCATTGCCACATCAAACGAGAGCGCGGAACAAGAACGCAAAAACATTGAGATGATGATGCAATGTATGGTTGACGGAATAATGGTAAGCGTGTGTGACAAGGAGCGCAATAGCGCACTTTTTCAAAGCGTAATAGCGCGTGGCATACCTTTGGTGTTTTTTGATCGTACGGTTGAAAACCTTGACGTGTCAAAGGTGCGTCTTGACGATGTGGTGATGTCGTTCTTCATGGTAGAACGACTTATACGCAGTGGGTGTAGGCGTATCGTATATATTCCTGGTCCTGAGCGCATACGCAATGGCGTAGAACGACGTCGTGGATACAGAGAGGCTCTTGAGAAATATAACATTGCTTATGATTCGGCATTAGTGTTGCCTTCAGCATTGAGCGCTGAGGAAGGTAGCCAAGTAATGCAACAGTTTATCGATCAGGGCACACCTTTCGATGCGGTATTTGGTTTTACTGAGACAGCTCTTTTAGGCGCAAAGAGTGTTATACAAAAAAGCGGATTGCATATTCCTAATGATGTGCGCATTTGTTGTATGTCGGGCACAACACTCTGCACATTTGTCCACCCAACGATAACGGCTGTTGAACAACCTGTTGAACAAATGGCAATAGAAACGTGTAGGTTAATTATGGAGCATATCGCTGATGATGCAAAGAAGGTAGAAGAAGTGGTGCTGCGTGGCGAAATAATTGATCGTGAGTCGACGGTAGGCTAATTTTCCCTTCCCCCTTCTCAAATCTTATACTTTCTTTTTCTTTCGATTATTCCGTATTTATTATTATTCAGTATTTATTAGCATAAAAAAAGGTAGGAGATAAGCACCCTTGACGAGTGTTTATCTCCTACCTAGTATGCTTACAAGGTTTGCTGCATCAAGGTGTGCAGATGGCCAGCATAATAAAGGGGGATATTGTATAGTGTGAAAGGTCGACCATCAGAACGGGTGATGACATCTGACGTCATGGGGCCATTCCACAAACGCAAAGCGATGTTTTCTTTCGACTCTTCCATAAACAGATGTAGGGAACGAAGCTTTGAGTTGGCACCCGTCTTCACCTCTATGGGCAACAAATGCGACTTATAACGTATCACAAAGTCGACCTCAGCCTGCGAGTTGCGCGCATCGCGCACCCAGAACAAGCGCTTCTCGCCAAAGGTGGTGGTGGCGTGCTATTCGTCTAAACATATCTAAATACCTTTATATCAAGCACAAAGATACACATTATTTTCAAATCCAAACCAACTTTTGAAGAAAATTGCATCAAATCCAAACCAACATTGACGAAAATTGGTATCAAAACCAAACCAACATTGACATAATTACATACCAAATCCAAACCTACTTTGAAGAAAATCGTATCAAATCCAAACCAACATTGACATAATTACATACCAAATCCAAACCAACTTTGAAGGAATATACAATACCCAGAAGAACGGTTCAGATAATATTGTTGTGTTTTTAGCAACCTATTTCGCGCTTCGCGCATTTTCTTGAACACAAATTTCGATGAATTATCCATATAGGACGATGGCAAACTTAAGTAGGACGGTGGCCTCCGCGCCCCGTCCTCCAGCACCCAACGCTTCTTAATAGATAACCTCATATATTTAAAAGAACCTTGCTAAGCAAGAGGCAACAAAAAAGGTAGGAGATAACCACCCGCAGCACGAGTGTTTATCTTCTACCTATTATCGGCTATTGCATGAAAAGCCTTTACTTAATCATGTCTACCGAACGCTTCAAGAAGGCATCAAGGGCAGCACCCTTCAGCATGCCGTTCTGCAGCAAGGCAAGGTCGATGAGCTGATGCACAACCTTGTTGTCCTTAGCAAAGGCGGTGAGGATGTCTTTCTTCTTTGTGCGCTGCTCGTCAAGGCTCTTCTCGGTGTTCTTCAGGTCGTCTTTCTCTTCCTGTGTCACCTCTTCGGGCTTCTTACCATTCTGGCTTTGGTGCAAGGCGGCAATACGAGCCTCAAGGCCCTTCATCTCGCTTACCACGGGCTTCAGTTCTTCAGCGCAAGCAGCGTTCTCACTTTCAACAATGCCCTTTATCAGAGCGTGGTCGCTGTTAAGCACAATGTTATAGGCATCGGGCATCTGTGCGTAGAAGGCCATGCCTGCTTGGTAGCGGCTCATCTCCTTCATACGACGCATATACTCGCTCTGGGTGATGATAACGGGCAGTGCCTGATCGCCCAACGCTTCTACCTGGACATAGAACTCGGCCTTGTCAATATTTGGCATCTGTGAGCGGAACATCTCTGACAAATTGTCACTTGTTTCTTTGTCAAGAGCCTCTTCCTTCTTGTCGTCTTTCACGATAAGATGGTCAACCACATCGCTGTCAACACGTGTAAAGCGGCTCTTCTCCAGCTTTTGCTCAAGCATTGAGGCCATGGGCACGTCGAGCTGTCCATCAAACAAGAGCACGCTATAACCCTTGGCCTTAGCGCTCTCGATGAAGCTATACTGGCCCTCTTTGTCGGTGGCGTAGAGGTAAACAAGGTTGCCATCCTTATCGGTTTGGTTATCCTTGATAAGGGTTTTATACTCGTCGTAAGTGTAATGTTTGCCGTCAACATCCTTCAAGAGGGCGAAGTCTTTAGCACGCTCGTAGAAGTCGTCTTGCGACAGCATGCCGTAATGGATGAAGAGTTTCAAGTCGTCCCACTTCTCCTCATACTCTTTACGATTTTCTTTAAAGATGCTGTTCAAGCGGTCGGCCACCTTCTTAGTGATGTAGGTTGAAATCTTCTTTACATTGGCATCGCTCTGCAAATATGAACGGCTTACATTCAAAGGAATGTCGGGCGAGTCGATAACGCCGTGCAACAGGGTAAGGAACTCGGGCACAATGCCTTCTACCTGATCGGTAACAAACACCTGGTTGCAGTAGAGCTGTATCTTGTTACGCTGCAACTCGAGGTTGCTCTTGATGCGCGGGAAATAAAGAATACCTGTGAGGTTGAAGGGATAGTCGACGTTAAGGTGTATCCAGAACAACGGCTCGTCTTGCATGGGATAAAGTGTGCGATAGAACGACTTATAATCGTCGTCCTTCAGCGTGCTGGGAGTCTTGGTCCACAGAGGCTCAACGTTGTTGATAACGTTGTCTTCCTCGGTCTCTACCTGCTTGCCATCCTTCCACTCGGTTTTCTTACCGAAGGCTACGGGCACAGGCATAAACTTGCAATACTTGTTCAGCAACTCTTGTATCTTTATCTTGTCGAGAAACTCTTTGCAATCGTCGTCAATGTAGAGGATAATGTCTGAGCCACGATCTTCCTTCTCGGCATCGCTAATCTCAAACTCAGGGCTACCATCGCAGCTCCATTTTACGGCCTTAGCACCGTCTTTATAACTGCGGGTAACAATTTCTACCTTCTTGCTCACCATGAATGATGAGTAGAAGCCAAGACCAAAGTGGCCGATGATGGCATTGGCGTTGTCCTTATATTTGTCGAGGAAGTCGTTAACGCCTGAGAAAGCTATCTGGTTGATATATTTGTCAATTTCTTCCTCAGTCATACCTATACCACGGTCGCTGATGGTCAGCGTTCCTTTATCGGCATCAAGGCTTACGCGCACGGTGAGGTCACCCAGCTCGCCTTTGAAGTCGCCACGCTCGGCCAGCGTTTTCATTTTCTGCGTAGCATCGACAGCGTTCGACACCATCTCGCGCAAGAAAATCTCATGGTCAGAATAGAGGAACTTTTTGATGACGGGGAATATGTTCTCGGTTGTAACCCCGATATTACCTTTTTGCATAATTGTATATGTTTTATTTTTTATTTCTGTTATTCTTGTTTCTGTTATTTTTGTTTTTCTCATTGCGAGAACCCACTACCAGCCTAAAAAGGCCATAACGTTCTCACCATGCATTATGCAAATAGTGTGCCAACATAGCAAACAAAAAAAGGCGAACCAAGAACACTGATTGCGTTCTTGGTTCGCCATTGTATCTCTAAAAAAACACGATACGATATTAATAGTCGTCATCGTCACTCACATCCTCGGCTTCCATATTCAGTTCGTCGGGATCAGTGTCGAAGGTGGTGCGATAGCTTTCTTCTGTCAGCTTATCTTCATCAAACGTATCATCGTCGTCGTCGTCGTCATTGTAACGATCGTCAATCTCGGGCAAATCTTCATCGTCGTCCTCGTCGTCATCATCAGAGAAACGCTTCTCCATCTTGTCCTCAGCCAAAGTGTCTTTCATCTTCAGCATCTCAGGTTTCTCCTTGGCAAAGATGGCTTCTACCCACGAGCCCTTAGGTATTTCAAGCACCTCGAAACCATCATTCACCTTTTTCTCATACATGCCACCAGCCTTGTGCAAACGATCTTTAGGCAATGTAGTAGTGCTGATGTCGAAACCACTCTCAATAATGTCTTGGATGCTTTGCGACAACGAGTCCCAGCCTCCGCCAAAGTTGCGGTCGATAACCTCAAGCAACGTCACGGCCGAGATGTGATGAATATTCTCATAGGTGAGATCGGTAACACGCTGGATGGGGCGCTTTTTAATGCCATACTTCACAACGCTTTTGTCGTCCATACTGATAGGAGCCACTTTTAAGCCACGAGCCTCATACTTGGCAATTACCTCTGGACGGTCAACCTTCACCTCTTCTACCTCAAATGCACACTTGATAATATCAACAAAGTGACGGTAATTGTCCTTAAAATCGGCATCTTTAGCGGCGGCTTCCATCATACGGAAAACATCGTTCTCCTGCAAACCCCACACAGTGCTTTTAGTTAATGTCTTATAAGTCAATCCTTTCTGTTGTTTCATATATGTATCTTAATATTTTCAATATACTCTATTTATATACTCTTTCTTTAAATACTGATGCACATACGTATCGTGCAAAGTTCTAAAATAAAAGATGGCTGTATGCCCCTACTACAGGAGACACCAAAACACATCCCTCTGCAAGGAGTGCTGCAAAAGTATATACAATATTGCTAATTCACAAGTTTTTCTATAATAAATTTTGCTCATTTCGTATGTTTTTCCTAATTTTGCCTTACTAGAACAAGAAAATATGAGTCAGCCTTTAGCAGAAAGAATGAGGCCCAAAAGCCTTGACGACTATGTCGGACAACAACACTTGGTGGGAAAAGATGCTGTGCTGAGACGAATGATTGACGCAGGACGCATTTCCTCATTCATTCTATGGGGGCCCCCTGGAGTAGGAAAGACCACCTTGGCACAAATCATTGCACATAAACTTGACACACCATTCTACACCCTTAGCGCCGTTACCAGTGGCGTAAAAGATGTGCGCGAGGTGATTGAACGTGCAAAAAACAACCATTTCTTCAATACGGCATCGCCCATACTCTTTATCGACGAGATACACCGCTTCAGTAAATCGCAGCAAGACTCGTTGCTGGGAGCTGTAGAGCAAGGTGTGGTGACACTGATAGGTGCCACTACCGAAAACCCTTCGTTTGAGGTTATACGCCCGTTGCTATCACGCTGCCAGCTGTATGTGCTGAAACCTCTTGAGAAAGCCGACTTGCTGGCTCTGCTAAACCGAGCCGTGACCGAAGACGTGGAACTAAGCAAACGCCATATTCTACTAGAACAAACCGATGCCATACTGCGATACAGCGGTGGCGATGCTCGTAAGTTGCTAAACATATTAGAACTGGTGGTAGAGGCAGAAAGCACCGAAACGGTGGTGCTGAACGACAACATTGTGGAACGCCGACTGCAACAAAACCCACTGGCCTATGACAAGGGAGGCGATATGCACTACGACATCATATCGGCCTTCATAAAAAGTATTCGTGGCAGCGACCCCGATGCCGCGCTCTACTGGATGGCTCGAATGATTGAAGGTGGCGAAGACCCACAATTCATAGCCCGACGTGTGGTGATAAGTGCTGCCGAAGATATCGGACTGGCAAACCCTAACGCCCTGCTGCTGGCCAATGCTGCCTTTGACGCAGTGATGAAGATAGGATGGCCTGAAGGACGCATTCCGTTGGCAGAGGCGGTGGTATACTTGGCCACCAGTCCGAAGAGCAACTCGGCATACAACGGCATCAACACAGCTCTTGAGATGGTGCGCAAGACGGGCAACCAACCTGTGCCACTGCATCTGCGCAACGCCCCTACGGCACTAATGCGCGAACTGGGTTACCACGATGGCTACAAGTATGCTCACGACTATCCCGAGAATTTTGTACAACAACAATATATGCCCGACGCTCTTACTGACACGCGCCTGTGGCAAGCCCAACACTCGCCCGCCGAAGATAAACTATATCAACGCATGGTGCGATTGTGGGGAGACCGATATAAATAAGAAAAACAAACAAGTATGAAAATAGTAGTATTAGATGGCGCTGGGCTCAATCCTGGCGACTTGTCATGGAAACCATTTGAGCAGTTCGGACAACTGACCGTTTACCCACGTTCAACACATGAAGAGGTGCTGCAACGAGCTGCCGACGCAGATATCGTATTCACTAATAAGGTGGTATTTGATGACGACACCATCAAAGCATTGCCCAACCTTAAATATATTGGCGTAATGGCCACTGGATATAATGTGGTAGACATTGAAGCCGCGGCACGTCATGGCGTAACCGTTACTAACATTCCGGCATACAGCACCGACAGCGTGGCACAAATGACATTCGCACATATTCTGAACATCACAAACCGCGTTGACCATTATGCCACACAGAACCGAGAAGGACGATGGAGCAACAACCCCGACTTCTGCTATTGGGATGAACCCATGCGCGAACTGTCGGCACACACCATGGGCATCATCGGTCTGGGTAACATCGGCATGAAGGTTGCTCAGCTGGCTATGGCCTTCGGCATGGACGTGTTTGCTGTTACCAGCAAGAACGCATCAGAGCTGCCCGCTGGCATACAAAAAACAACGTTTGAAGGATTGCTGGGCGTGGCCGACATTATCTCACTGCACTGTCCGCTCACCCCCTCTACCAAAGAGATGTTCAATAAAGCCACACTCAGCAAAATGCGAAAAGGGTCTATCCTCATAAATACAGGTCGCGGACCACTGGTAAACGAGAACGATGTGGCTGAAGCTCTTGAAAACGAACATCTGGCAGCCTACGGTGCCGATGTAATGGTACAAGAACCACCTACTGCCGACAATCCACTGTTTGCCCAGCCACACGCCTATCTCACCCAACATATCGCATGGGCTACTGTTGAAGCTCGTAAACGATTAATGGGTATTGCTGAAAAGAATGTAAAAGCCTTTGTCGAGGGCCATCCCATCAATGTTGTATCAAAAGTATGATTACACAGTTTGACGAAGTATATGGCTCGTTGATGAAAATCATCGAGGTACTCGGCACATTCACATTCGTAGTGTCGGGCATTAGGCACGCCGCAGCCAAACACTTCGACTGGTTCGGAGGGTTCATCTGCGGTATTGCCGTGGCCATAGGTGGTGGCACCGTGCGCGATGTCATGCTGGGCGTACCACCTTTCTGGATGACATCGTCGATGTATATGATATGCGCTGTCTTTGCACAGTTTTTCGCACTCATCTTCTCACATTATCTTAAGAAGCTTGACAACGCGTGGTTTATCTTCGACACACTGGGCTTAGCCCTCTTCACCATCGCTGGTATACAGAAAACACTTGAATGTGGATACCCCTTCTGGGTGGCCATCATCATGGGCTGCATTACAGGCTCAATGGGAGGCGTCATACGCGACGTCGTGCTCAACAACCTACCCGTCATCTTCCAAAAAGAAATATACGCCACAGCATGCGTCGTAGGCGGCTTCGTCTATTGGGGTCTCACGCTGGTAGGCATGGACGTAAGATTTGTTTCACTCATCACCTTCATTGTTGTGTGCACCATACGCTTCCTGGCAGTAAGATTCCACATATCCTTCCCTGCCCTACACGAAGATATGTAGCTAACATTGTAAAAGATGGATAGACAACAAACAATAACGAATAAGAGCGTTTGAGAAATTAAGAAAAGTATTTGGCAAAAATAAGAAGATTATTAAGGAAGACTAAGTCAAAATTTAGGAAAACTAAAATAAATTAATAAGAAAATAAGAAAAAACCGCGAATATATTTTGCTGTTTAAAAAGAAATGCTTACCTTTGCAACCGCAAATAAGCAATGGCTCCGTAGCTCAACTGAATAGAGCATCTGACTACGGATCAGAAGGTTGCAGG
>USAI01000072.1 GCA_900552675.1 uncultured Prevotella sp. | reverse complement strand
CATACGCTATTCAGGCTGGTCGCGAGTTGCGCGTTATTGTTGGTGCCGACAAGATGGACGATAAGGAAACTGAAGCACTGTCGGGCGAAATTGCTAACAAAATTCAAACTGAGATGACCTATCCTGGTCAGGTGAAGATTACCGTTATTCGTGAAACACGTTCGGTAGCCTACGCTAAGTAAGATTTGTAATATAAATAAGGTATAAAAAGAAGGCAAACGTCTTCGCAATATAAAAGAGTATTGTGAAGAGGTTTGCCTTCTTTGTGTTTTATATAATAGGGTGTACTTTGTCTAATAAGCGGCAAGCCCTTGTTATATGCTGTGTGTTCTAGCCATTTTGTTGTTATTCGTTTATCTCGCCGCATATCGAGCGGTTCATATAGCTACGTATCACGTGGCAATCGTTAAAACGTGCCTGAAGGTACATGAGCTTGGTAACGGCACTTTCTACCGTACTGTCGTAGCCACTCACCACGCCGGCGCTCTTCAGTTGGTAGCCTGTGTCGTAGCGTCCCATCTCAACGCGTCCTGCTATACATTGGCTTATGTTTACAATTGTAACACCACGGCAGGTGGCATCTTTCAATAAACGTAGCAACCAAGGTTGTTGCGGGGCGTTGCCACTTCCGTAACTTCGCATAACAATGCCTCGCAGTTCGGGAGCTTCTAGTACGTGGCGCACAATGCTTTCCTGAATACCAGGGAATAAAGAAAAAATTACAACATTGGGGTCGAGTGCTGTATGTGGAACCATCGGCCGCGTGAAGTCGGGTTTTAAAATATCGTGATAGTTGTAATGGAAACTAACGCCAGCTTCGCATAGGTGAGGATAATTAGACGACTCAAAGGCATCGAAGCCTTCAGCGTTCTGTTTCGTGCTTCGGTTTCCGCGCAAGAGTCGGCCGTTAAAGTAGATACAAACCTCTGGCACATTGGCACGCCCCATTTCATTGTAGGCCGAAGCCAATTCGATGCTGGTAATGAGGTTTTCTTTTCCGTCGGTACGAGGTAAACCAATAGGCAACTGGCTACCAGTGAGAATGACGGGCTTAGTCAGATTTTCAAGCATGAACGATAGGGCAGAGGCTGTGTAGGCCATCGTGTCGGTACCATGCAGGATGACAAAGCCGTCGTAGTCGTCGTAACGCTTGCTTATAATACGCACCAGTTGAGCCCAAAAACGAGGCGTCATATCGCTCGAGTCGATAGGTTGGTTAAACTGATAAGTATCTATCTGTGTGTTAAGGTATGAAAACTCGTGAACATTCTTAACCAAATGGTCAAAGTCTAAGGGTTCCAAGGTGCCAGTCTTGGGGTTACGGCCCATACCAATAGTGCCGCCTGTATAAATAAGCAGCACACGTTTAGTAGACGGGTTGTATTTACTATAGAAGTTCATTTTGCAAAATTATAAATTTTTCTTGAAAGCAACGCTTTATAATCGGTGAAAAATATATATAAGATAATAATGATGATATAATTCAAAATGAAATGCAGTGATGATGGAAAAATAATAAGTAAAAGTTTGCGGGTTTGAAAAAATAGTAATATCTTTGCACGAAGGATTGTGGCACTCTGCTTGCCTCTCTGTTATATGCACGCGTTAGCTTCACGTATGTATATAAATTGAAATACTGAACAAAACAACATGTTGTATATTGATATGAAAAAGAACGTTTTATCCATCATCGCTTTGGTGCTGGTCTTGCTGTTGGGGAGTTGTGGCTCGTCAAAAAAAGTGGCTTATTTTCAAAACATCGATACGCTGAGCCTCGCTACTTCGCGCGGATTGTATGATGCTAAGATTATGCCAAAAGACATTCTTACCATTACCGTAAATACCACCGATCCGCAAGTATCACTCCCATTCAACCTTGTTGTTCAAACACCGCTTACCGCAAGCGGACAGGTTGCATCTGGTTCTGGGTCGTTGCAGCAGTATCTCGTTGATAATGATGGAAACATACAGTTTCCTGTCGTAGGACGCATCCATGTGGGTGGTTTAACAAAGACACAATGTGAAGATTATATTCGCAACAAGATAATGCCATACCTCTCGGCTACAGAAAACCCCGTTGTAATCGTGAAAATGGCCAGCTACCGCGTTACCGTGTTAGGCGAAGTGGCTTCGCCTGGCGTCGTTCCTGTCAACTCTGATAAGATGAGCATCCTTGAGGCTTTGGCCCAGAGGGGAGATCTTACTATTTATGGTAAACGTGATAATGTGCTTCTTATTCGTGAAGATGCCGCTGGTGAGAAACATCAGCATCGTATCAATCTGAACGATGCTAACCTCATCAATTCTCCTTACTATTATCTGCAACAAAACGATTTGGTGTATGTAGAACCTAACGGTACGAAGGCGAAGAACTCGGCTATCGGCCAATCTACTACATTGTGGTTCTCGTTTGTTAGCATCCTCACTTCAGTGGCGGCTCTTGTCGTTAATATTGTTAGAAACTAAATATAAGGCGTTGGGCTTTAGGCTTGACGCTTTTATTTTACCTCACACCCCCGTTTTACCAGTGACGATGTTTGCTGTGCCTTTAAACACAACACAACAAATAAAAATATTTTACACAGCACAGCAACTGGTAGGTTAAAGATTGTTTGAAGTGTAACTATTATTAGCATTTAAGTAAAGTGGAACCGTTGAAACATGAATGTGGTGTGGCAATGATACGACTGCTAAAACCACTGAGCTATTACCAGGAAAAGTATGGCACCTGGATGTTCGGACTCAACAAACTCTATCTTATGATGGAGAAGCAACATAACCGTGGACAAGAGGGGGCTGGCATGGCTTGTGTAAAGCTCGACTATAAACCTGGACACGAGTATATGTTCCGAGAAAAGGCCGAAGGTAAAGAAGCAATCACTGAAATCTTCGGACGTGTTCAACGCAATTATCTCCACTTATCTGCCGAACAATTGGCCGATGCACATCTTGCAAAAGAAGAATTGCCTTTCGCTGGTGAACTGTATATGGGGCATCTTCGTTATTCGACCACAGGCAAGTCGGGATTAGCCTATGTGCACCCCTTCTTGCGCCGAAACAATTGGCAGGCTAAGAACTTGTGCTTGTGTGGCAATTTTAATATGACCAATATTGGTCAGATCTTTGAAAAACTGACAGAGCAAGGACAGTGTCCACGCATTTATAGCGATAGCTATATTATGCTGGAGCTGATGGGGCATCGCCTTGATCGTGAGGTAGAACGCAACTTTGTTGAGGCACAACAAAAAGGTTTAACCTCGACAGATGTTACCGAGTATATTAACGACCATGTGCTCATGTCGAATGTACTGAAAACCTCAATGCAAGACTTTGATGGAGGATATGTGGTTTGCGGTATTACAGGCAGTGGCGAGATGTTTTCAATGCGCGACCCTTGGGGCATACGTCCCGCCTTTTATTATAAGAACGACGAAATAGTGGCGGTGGCTAGCGAACGCCCCGTGCTTCAAACAACGTTCGGACTGCAGTGTGAAGATATTGAAGAACTGCAACCAGGACATGCCGTGTTGGTGAAACGCAATGGCGACTTCAGTATTGAAAAAATTCTTGAGGCCCGAGGCAATGCTGCGTGTTCGTTTGAACGTATCTACTTCAGTCGTGGCAACGACCGCGATATCTATCGTGAAAGAAAACTGTTGGGCGAGCAGCTGGTGCAGCCAGTGCTGAAAGCTGTTGATAATGATGTTGAACACACCGTGTTCTCATTTATCCCTAATACGGCCGAGGTGGCTTTCTATGGCTTGCTTAATGGCTTTGCAAAGTATAATCATAAGCGTAAAATACAACAAATAATGGCATTGGGACATGCTCCTACTGAGGCCGAACTGCATGCCATTCTTGACAATAATATACGTTCTGAGAAGGTGACGTGGAAAGATATCAAGCTGCGCACCTTTATCACTGAAGGCAATACGCGTAACGATTTGGCATCGCATGTGTATGATATCACTTATGAAAGTGTAAGAGCGCATGTTGATAATGTGGTGGTAATTGATGACAGCATTGTGCGTGGCACTACCTTAAAGGAAAGCATCTTACGCATCCTTAACCGTATGCAACCAAAGAAAATTGTGGTGGTGAGCAGTGCTCCGCAGATACGTTACCCCGACTATTATGGCATTGATATGCCACGTCTTGAAGAGTTTTGTGCCTTCCGCGCTACCATGCAACTGTTGGCCGAACGCAAAATGTACGATGTAATTGAAAATACATACAAGGCCTGCAAACAGGAATTGGAACGCAATGAGGTCGATATGCGCAACTGTGTACGCGATGTATATAAACCGTTCACAGTAGAAGAAATAAATCGAAAAATCGTTGAGATGCTTCGACCAGAAGAGGTCGAAACACCCATCGAGATAGTGTTCCAGTCAATCGACGGACTGCATACAGCCATACCAAACCATAAGGGCGACTGGTATTTCACAGGCAAATATCCTACGCTAGGTGGTACCCGGTTGTGCAATCAGGCTTTTGTCAACTATGTTGAAAAGGCATACAACCATTAAGAAAAATAGATATAATTCATTGAATAGTTATAGTGAAACATATAATGAGAAACGTAACATTAGTATTAGAAGACGGAACTAAGTTCCACGGACAGTCTTTCGGCTATGATGCACCAGTGGCCGGTGAGGTGGTTTTTAATACTGCCATGATGGGTTATCCCGAGTCGCTTACCGACCCCTCGTATGCAGGGCAGCTCATGACATTGACTTACCCCTTGGTCGGCAATTATGGCGTGCCTGCATTCTCAATCGAGGAGAACGGATTGCCTACTTTCATGGAGAGTGACAAAATCTACGCTTCAGCTATCATAGTGTCTGACTATAGTGAGAAATTTAACCATTGGAATGCTGTTGAGAGTTTGGCCGACTGGCTTAAGCGCGAACATGTGCCTGGTATTACTGGTATCGACACACGACAGCTTACCAAGGTATTGCGTGAACATGGCGTCATGATGGGTAAAATTATCTTTGACGATGAACCCGATAATATTCCTGTAGCAAATTACGAAGGCGTAAACTTTGTTGATAAGGTGAGCTGCAAGGAAATTATTCGTTATAACGAAGGCGCTGGAAAAAAAGTGGTACTCGTTGACTGTGGTGTAAAGGCCAACATCATTCGCTGCTTGATAAAGCGTGGGGTAGAGGTAATACGTGTGCCCTGGAATTATGATTATACCAACCTCGAGTTTGACGGATTGTTCTTGGCTAATGGACCTGGCGACCCCGATATGTGCGAGGAGGCTGTAAACATTATTCGTAAACAGATGAGCCTGTCTGACAAGCCTATCTGTGGTATTTGCATGGGTAACCAACTGCTGGCAAAGGCTGGTGGCGCACAAATCTACAAACTGAAATACGGACACCGCTCGCACAATCAACCTGTGCGCATGGTGGGCACCAACCGCTGCTTTGTAACAAGCCAGAACCACGGATATGCCGTAGATGCTAAAACTTTGGGTGCCGACTGGGAAGAGATGTTCGTAAACATGAACGATGGCTCAAATGAGGGTATACGTCACAAAACAAAGCCTTGGTTCTCAAGTCAGTTCCACCCCGAGGCTTGCTCAGGACCTGTCGATACCGAATTTATGTTTGACAAATTTGTAGAGACACTGAAATAACAGTTTGTCGATAAACATATTCATTCAAACTATTGAGACATATTCGTTGAAACTTTTTATATAAAGAATTAGTAATGAAAGACGATAATATAAAGAAAGTACTGCTGCTCGGTTCGGGCGCTCTCAAAATTGGTGAGGCAGGCGAGTTTGACTACTCTGGTTCGCAAGCATTGAAGGCTTTGCGCGAAGAAGGCGTGAAAACGGTGCTCATAAATCCAAATATCGCTACCGTGCAGACTTCAGAAGGTGTGGCCGACCAAATATATTTCTTGCCTGTACAGCCTTATTTCGTTGAGCGTGTCATCGAAAAGGAAAGACCTGACGGTATATTGCTCGCCTTTGGCGGACAGACAGCGCTTAACTGTGGCGTAGAACTCTATCAATCAGGCGTTCTTGAGAAATATAACGTGAAGGTGCTTGGCACACCTGTTCAGGCTATCATGGACACTGAAGACCGTGAGCTGTTCGTTGAAAAACTGAACGAGATTGACGTAAAAACCATTAAGAGCGAAGCTTGCGAAACGATAGAACAGGCTCGCAAGGCGGCCGCCGAACTGGGATATCCCGTTATCCTTCGTGCTGCCTATGCTCTGGGAGGCTTGGGTAGTGGCTTCTGCGACAATGAAGAAGAACTGAACAAACTGGCTGAAAAGGCATTCTCATTCTCACCACAGGTGCTCGTTGAAAAGAGCTTGAAGGGATGGAAAGAGATTGAATATGAGGTGGTGCGCGACCGTTACGACAACTGTATCACAGTTTGTAACATGGAGAACTTCGACCCGCTGGGTATCCATACGGGCGAAAGTATTGTTATCGCTCCCTCGCAAACATTGACCAATAGCGAGTATCATAAGCTGCGTGCACTGTCAATCAAGATCATTCGCCACATCGGTATCGTGGGCGAGTGTAACGTGCAGTATGCTTTTGACCCCATGAGCGAAGACTATCGCGTGATAGAGGTGAACGCTCGTTTGAGCCGTTCGTCAGCTTTGGCATCGAAAGCTACTGGCTATCCTTTGGCTTTTGTCGCTGCTAAGTTGGGTATGGGTTATGGCTTGTTTGAACTGAAAAACTCGGTAACAAAGACCACCAGCGCATTCTTCGAACCAGCTCTCGATTATGTGGTTTGTAAAATTCCTCGTTGGGACCTCTCTAAATTCCGCGGTGTTGACAAGGAACTCGGCTCATCAATGAAATCGGTGGGCGAGGTAATGGCTATTGGTCGAAACTTTGAAGAGGCTATCCAGAAGGGCTTGCGCATGATAGGTCAGGGCATGCATGGCTTTGTTGAAAACAAGGAGCTTGAGATTGACGATATTGATGCTGCTTTGCGCGAGCCTACTGATAAGCGTGTCTTTGTGATATCAAAGGCTATGCATAAGGGCTACACCGTTGACGATATTCATGAGCTGACCAAGATTGATAAATGGTTCCTCGAAAAACTGCAGCATATTATCGAGATTGATGAGGCAATGAAACGCTGCAACATCAATACGCTCGACCGCGATTTGCTGCGTAAAGCAAAGGTATATGGTTTCACCGACTTCCAGGTGGCACGTGCCGTTGGCCTTGAGGACGAACTGAAATCAATGCAGAAAGCATCGCTCGTAGTGCGCAATCTGCGTAAGAACTACGGCATCCTTCCTGTGGTGAAGCAAATTGATACATTGGCTGCCGAGTATCCTGCACAGACTAACTATCTGTATGTAACCTATGCTGGCGTAAAGAGCGATATTACTTTTGAAAACGACCATCGTTCAATCGTAGTATTAGGTTCGGGCGCTTATCGTATTGGATCGTCGGTTGAGTTCGACTGGTGTGGCGTTCAGGCTTTGAACACCATCCGTAAGGAGGGTTATCGCTCGGTAATGATCAATTATAACCCTGAGACCGTTTCTACCGACTATGATATGTGCGACCGTCTTTATTTTGACGAGTTGACATTCGAGCGTGTGATGGATATCATCGATCTTGAGCAGCCGCACGGCGTGGTTGTTTCTACTGGTGGACAAATTCCTAACAACTTGGCCATCCGTCTTGATGAGCAGCATGTGCCCATCCTTGGTACAAAGGCTAAAGACATTGATAATGCTGAAGACCGTGCCAAGTTCTCGCAAATGCTTACCAATAATGGCATCAACCAGCCTGAATGGAGCGCTCTGACAAGCATGGAGGATATCGACCGCTTTATCGAGCGTGTTGGCTTCCCCGTATTGGTTCGTCCTAGCTATGTGCTCTCGGGTGCTGCCATGAACGTATGTTCAAACGAAGATGAGCTGAAACGCTTCTTACAGTTGGCTGCCAATGTAAGCGAAGACCATCCTGTGGTAGTAAGCAAGTTTATTGAGCATGCAAAAGAAATCGAATTAGATGGTGTAGCTTCTAAGGGTGAGGTTATTGCTTATGCTATCTCTGAGCACATCGAGTTTGCTGGCGTTCACTCAGGCGACGCTACTATTCAGTTCCCACCGCAGAAACTGTATGTTGAGACCGTGCGTCGTGTAAAACGTGTGGGTAGACAGATTGCTAAAGAGCTGCATATCAACGGACCGTTCAATATCCAGTTTATGGCCCGTGATAACGATATCTTGGTGATAGAATGTAACTTGCGTGCTTCGCGCTCGTTCCCATTCGTGAGCAAGGTACTAAAGATTAACCTTATCGAATTGGCAACAAAGGTAATGTTGGGTGTGCCTGTTGAGAAACCCAATAAGAACCTCTTCGATCTGGATTATGTGGGCATTAAGGCTTCACAGTTCTCATTCAACCGCCTGCAAAAGGCCGACCCAGTTCTCGGTGTCGATATGTCGTCAACGGGTGAGGTAGGCTGCTTGGGCGACGATACTAACGATGCATTGCTGAAGAGTATGTTGTCGGTAGGACATCGCATACCAAAGAAAACCATTTTGCTGTCAACGGGTGGAGCTAAGCAGAAGGCTGAAATGCTGGATGCAGCACGCCAGTTGGTAATTAATGGTTATGAGCTGTATGCTACGGGTGGTACCTCTAAGTATCTCACCGATAATGGTATCGCAAATACTCATGTATATTGGCCTTCAGAAGAGGGTATGGAGCCTCAAGCACTTACCATGTTGCATGACAAGAAGATTGATATGGTAGTGAATATTCCGAAAGACCTTAGCCCGCGCGAGTTGACCAATGGTTACAAGATACGTCGTGCTGCTATCGACTTGAATGTGCCATTGATTACAAACAGCCGTTTAGCCAGTGCTTTCATTAATGCTTTCTGTACGAAGAAGCTTGATGAAATTGAAATTAAGAGCTGGGAAGAATATAAGTAAATTATTAGTTTAGAGTGTATTGCTAGCTATTCAATAGTAGGTAATATTGCTATTTAATAGTAGGTAATACATTCACTATAACATTAAAAAAAGCCAAGGTATGATTGTTATTCATAACCTTGGCTCTTTTATTATTTACAAGCTACCTTTGGTTGAAGGAAGCTCGTAATGATAAATATCTCGGTGCACCGCCATCTTGATGCTTTTGGCAAATGCTTTAAAAATGCCTTCTATCTTGTGGTGTTCGTTAACGCCTTCAGCTTGAATAGACAGGTTCATCTGTGCTGCATCGCTCAAACTCTTGAAGAAATGGTAAAACATTTCGGTGGGCATATCGCCTATCTTTTCGCGATGAAAGTCGGCTTCCCATAATAGCCAAGGGCGCCCGCCAAAGTCTAACGATACTTGGCATTTACAATCGTCCATTGGAAGACAATAGCCATATCGTTCAATACCTCGTTTGTTTGCAAGAGCTTGCAATAGGCATTGACCTATCACGATGGCCGTATCTTCTATGGTATGATGTTCGTCTACGTTTAGGTCGCCTTGGGTATGAATAGTAAGGTCGGTCATGCCATGTTTAGCTATCTGTTCAAGCATGTGGTCGAAGAACCCCAAGCCTGTGTTAATATCGCATTTGCCTGAACCATCAAGGTCTATTTTTACATATACATCGGTTTCTTTTGTGGTACGTCTTATTTCGGCAGTGCGTTCGCCAGCGAAAAGAAGCTCGGCAATTTTCTCCCACGTCATGCCTTCTTTTCCTAAAATGAACGATTGACAACCTAGGTTTCGGGCTAATTGCGCATCGGTATCTCTATCGCCTATGACATAACTTCCCGCCAAATCGTATGCAGGATTGTTGATATATTCAGTAAGCATACCAATGCCAGGTTTACGGGTTTCGCTATGGTCTTCGGCAAAATGGCGGTCTATGTGTTGCTTGTCGAAAATAATGCCTTCGCCTTTTAATGTCTGTATGATGAAGTTGTGGACAGGCCAAAATGTTTCTTCTGGAAATGAGGCTGTGCCCAAGCCATCTTGATTGCTCACCATCACCAACTTAAAGTCGAGATGCTGTGCAATGTACCCTAGGTGCTTAAAAACACCTTCAACAAATTGTAATTTGCTAAAGCTATCTATTTGTTCATCGGCAGGTTCTTTTATTAAGGTGCCATCGCGGTCGATAAATAATATTTTCTGTCTCTTGTTCATCTTCTTCTTGTTCCGTTTGTGTTTGTTGTTGTATGTTAATTGTTGAGAGTGCTTTTATTTACTACTATTGTTTCGTTCTTTTTCACGTGTGGCAAGGCTGCCATAGAGATAATAGAACAATAGAAACACCCATATGCCGATATAACTTGCTATAAATGTAGTAATGAGTGTTGATAGTGCCCAAATGGCTGGCATTGTTGTGGGTAGCGCTGATTGATCGCCTATCAAAACACTATTATAGTTGGCTATATTTGCCATACTCAAAACAATAGTGGGTACCGACATTATTCCTAAAAGAATAGCAACAATAAGAAAACAGATGAGGCTGGCTGCAAACAAAGCACCTATATATCGAAAACCAGTGCGGTAGTCTGATTTCCATATTTTTTTCAATTTCGCATCCTTGTCAATTAAATAATGTATAATGGGATAAATGAAGGGTAGGGTGCCCAGTACGACTAAGATGCCTAAGATAAGGCCAACGCCTGATGTTAAATAAGCGGCATAGGTTGCTGTTGCTTTAATCGAATTAAAGCCAAAGGAACACAGCACTAAAATAATCATAACTACAAGATATGTCACAATAATATATGCCCATGCCCATAGGTTTATGTTGCAGCATTTCTTAAAAACATTTTTTTGCTTGTCTTCATTTAGCAGGCAGATATAACTTGACTGCATCCAACTGCCAAGTAGAATGCTCACAATAAACATAGCCAACATTTGTAGGGCAAAAGATGTAAGCGAGGGCGTATCTTGGCAGAAATAGGCTTGCATCATTACGATAATAGCACTGGCCATTGATAGAGCCAGTGATGGTAGCCATGATTTCTTGAAAATTGTTGCAAAATTGTTGCATAGTAAATTGAAAGAAGTTTTTGTGCAGGTTGATAAGCTGCGCTTCTTGTATAATTCTTTTTCCATATTAGTTGTATTTTTGAGGGGCGTGTTAGTTGTTTTTATATGTGAGAAACTAAGCTTAGTGATAAGCAGAAACCTTGTTACAGGGCTACTTGTCATTAAGTATAGACATCTTATCTGTTACGACGGAATTCAGAGCAAACAATGGCTGTGGCAATGGCAACATTCAAACTGTCGGCCTTGTCGGGGCTTGTGGCAAAAGTGGGGATAAGGAGCTTGTTGCTGATACATTGACGAACTTCTTGGCTGATACCATTGCCTTCATTTCCCATTACGATAAGGCCATGTTGACTGAGTGTTGTTTCGTAAATATTATCGCCGTCAAGCAATGTTGCATAAACAGGATATGTGGTGGGAAGCGACTTGATGAAAGCTGCTAATGGGGTGTAGGCTATCTTTACACGAGCAATGCTGCCCATTGTAGCCTGCACTACCTTGGGGTTGAAGGCATCGGCGGTGTCAGGACTGCAAACAATGGTGTTAATACCAAACCAATCGGCAATACGGATAATGGTGCCTAAATTACCTGGGTCTTGAACACCGTCAAGGGCCAATACTAATTGTGATGATATGTCGGTTGCCGAGATATGTGGGTGTTGTTGTTCAAACACCGCAATCACTTGTTGAGGAGCTTGTTGCAGGCTCGCTTTCTGCAATTCGTCCTCTGTTACAACAATATTCTCGCTACTGTGTGCCATCGCTTGGCTGTTTTCGTTAAACCATTGCTGTGTGGCAATGAGGCATTTAGCGTCTTGGCGAGCCAAAATGTCGCCCACTGTTTTTGGACCTTCGGCCACAAATACATTGTCGGCATTACGCTTTTTCTTTGTGTTTAGCGCGTGTATATATTTTATCTTATTTTTGCTTAACATCTTTAATAATATATTACAACTTTAATGCGTATTTCAATTCCTATTACGAGCTACGTTATGAATAATCGGTTTTATATCCTGTGCTAATAACAATATGAAGATGCATTAATCTCTTAACATTCTTGTTATCGTTATGCAAACTTACATAAAAATTGCGTTTCTTGCAAGAAAGCCCCATGGTTTTTCTTTGTTTTCTGTAATTCTTACTTGTACTTATTGTAGCGCTACATCTTGTCTCTTTTTACAATAATAGGGGTTGTCGTTTTTGCATGATTATACTTACCATTATACTTACTATATAGAATATGTATTGTATTTTATGCTTACTGTTTTATAAAAAAAACAATTGAGATTGAGCGCGGAAGCGATTATATATCAGCAAGACGGATATCGCAATGCTTATAATTAGGTGTGTAGAAATAGGGGGCGAGGAGGACCTAAATAACGCAAAAGTGTAAAAATGTTTAGAAAAAGTTGTCGAAATATTTGGCGGTATCAAAAGAATATGCTACCTTTGCACCCGCAATCAAGAAATGATGCTTCGCTTCGGTAACCATATCGGACGTTCCTTTGGAAGTTTGGGTGAGTGGCTGAAACCAGTAGTTTGCTAAACTGCCGTACGGGTA
>USAI01000071.1 GCA_900552675.1 uncultured Prevotella sp. | reverse complement strand
ACTTCTCAACAAGGATAGAGTTCAATTCAAACTCAATGCCATTGATTTCCTCAGTTCTCCATCCTTTGAGAGCAAAGATGTCATTGTAGAGCGAAAAGCAGCGGTTAGCAGTCAGTGGAGGAAATGCAGGTACACAGCTAACCTTCGATGATGTGTTCTTCTACAAGAAGATTACTACTGGTATCCAGGCTTCTACTGCTGATAAGAAACAGCAAGCCAAGGTGCTCGGTATCTACGACCTCACTGGCCGCCGTGTCAGTGATATGAATGCTGGTGGCATTTACATCGTACGAACCAACCAAGGAAACTTTAAGGTGAAAAAGTAATATTTAAAGGTAAAAAAGTAAAAGGGTAAAAAAGTAAAAACAACTTTCTCAAATGGGGAAGTTAAGATAACTTCTCTAACTTCCGCACATGAGAAAGTTCAATAAATCAGGTACAAGGGGGCGTTTCATCAAGATGAAATGCTCCCTTTATCTTAATATTTTTCAAAACGAAGAAAATGATAAACAACAGATAATCAGTTACTTGTACTCTTTCTGTTGCTTCGTGAATCCACTTTTTTACCCACTACTGATAAACGTAATGAAAAAAAGTGTAAATATGCAAGCGAAAACTTAATTGTGTAATTAAAAGAACTATGCTTATGAATAGAAGAATTTACAAAATATAAAAAGCTGAAGCTTGCTTGCATTTTTTTCGTTGTATACACATAAATCAAAATATTTTACTACTTTTGCAAGCAAGAACAACTGCATACAAGATAAACAATTATTGTCTTATGGAATCGACACATAAAATTAACAAAGTGGAGCTGCGCAACCTCCGGATGGACGACTACGACCAGCTGGCGGGCTCGTTTCGGCGCATTTATGCCGACCACGACGTATTTTGGACACACGAACAAATTAAAAAACTTATCACCATCTTTCCTGAAGGCCAGGTGGTGATTGTGGTTGACGACAAGATTGTGGGCTGCGCCCTCAGCATCATTGTCGACTATAATATGGTGAAAGGCGACCACACCTACGCCAAGGTTACAGGCAACGAAACCTTTAACACACACAACCCTAAAGGCAACATACTGTATGGCATAGAGGTGTTTATACACCCCGACTACCGCGGCCTACGTTTGGGCCGACGTATGTACGAATATCGTAAAGAGCTGTGCGAAAAGCTGAACCTGAAGGCCATCATGTTTGGCGGACGCATACCCAACTATCATAAGTATGCCGACACCATGCGCCCGAAAGAGTATATCGAGAAGGTGCGCTCGCGCGAGATATACGACCCTGTGCTCACCTTCCAGCTCTCAAACGACTTTCACGTGCGCCGCGTGATACGCAACTATCTGCCCAACGACGAAGAGTCGAAACACTGTGCCACGCTGCTGCAGTGGGATAACATTTATTATCAGCCGCCTACCGACTCGTATGTTGAAAAGCGCCCCACGGTGCGCGTGGGCTTGGTGCAGTGGCAGATGCGCCCCTACAAAGACCTCGACGACTTGTTTGAACAAGTAGAATTCTTCGTCGACTCGGTGAGCGATTATAAGAGCGACTTTGTGCTCTTTCCCGAATACTTCAACGCCCCGCTCATGGCCAAGTTTAACAATATGGGCGAAGCACAGTCGATACGTGGTTTGGCACAATATACCGAGAGGATACGCGACCGCTTTGTAGAACTGGCTATCAGCTACAACATCAACATCATTACGGGCTCAATGCCTTTTGTGAAGGAAGATGGCGGACTGTATAACGTGGGTTTCCTTTGCCGCCGTGATGGATCGGTAGATATGTACGAGAAGATACATGTTACCCCCGACGAACAGAAAAGCTGGGGCCTGAGCCAAGGCAACCGTGTGCAGACCTTCGACACCGACTGTGGCCGCATAGGCATCCTTATTTGCTATGACGTTGAGTTTCCCGAGCTGTCGCGCCTGATGGCTGCCGACGGTATGCAGATACTGTTTGTGCCCTTCAACACCGACACGCAAAACGCTTATGCCCGCGTAAAAATATGCGCACAGGCACGTGCCGTTGAGAACGAGTGCTATGTAGCCATTGCTGGCAGTGTGGGCAACTTGCCCCGCGTGCACAACATGGATATACAGTATGCACAGTCGGCGGTGTTCACCCCTTGCGACTTTGCTTTCCCCACCGATGGCAAACGCGCTATGGCAACCCCTGGCACTGAACAAATATTGGTGGCCGACTGCGACCTAACGCTGCTAAACGAGCTGCATACCTATGGCAGTGTGCGCAACCTGCGCGACCGCCGCAACGACCTGTATGAACTGAAGATGAAGTGATAGCGAAACGAAATATCGCCAATCAACAACGTTGAACAATAAAAGAACAACGCTGAACAACAAAAGAACAACAACGACAACATTTTTCACTCACACAATATGGTGTAAGAAAACAATGTTGCCGTTGTTTGCATCTATCTCTCTATTAACAAAAAGCCATCAACATGTCTATATTCGACTTTCTTTTCGGTAATGACAAGAAACAGGAAGAAGATATTCCTTCTGCCGACAACACCGCACCAGCAAGACGCGATATCAACAACTATGCCTTTGTTGATGCCGAAGTGGGCATAAAAGATCATAAGGTACACGATATTGGAGCATTGCGACATGATGGCGCAATATTTCACAATGCCTCAAAGACAGCACTTGCTGAATTTCTGCAAACGGTAGACTATGTGTGCGGTCATAACATAGTACATCACGATGCTAAATATCTTTTCGACAATGACGCTGAAGAAGAAAAAGATTACACATCATACAGATGGTTGCTTGTAGACACACTGTATATGTCGCCACTGCTCTTCTCTGAACGCCCATATCATAACCTTGTGAAAGACGACAAGCTACTGACCGACGAGATAAACAATCCTGTAAACGATTGCGAGAAAGCACGCACACTGCTTTTCGACGAGATAGCACAGTGGAAAGCTCTTTCTGTAGACAAACAAACGATATTTGCCACACTGCTTGGGGGAAAGAAAGAGTTTGACGGTTTTTTAAGTATGGTGGGTGCTACTAACCAACGCCTCTTGCGCAAGGACAGACACGGGGCTGACGTAACCGACTATCCAATGCTTGCGCAGCACATTAAGACGCAATATGAAGGATGTATTTGTACCAATGCCGACATCGTGTCGATGGCTATCGACCATCCATGCGCCTTGGCTTATGCTTTGGCCCTGGTTGACACTACCGACCACCGCTCAGTAACCCCTGGCTGGGTGCTTTATCATTATCCTGAGGTAGAACACCTCATGAAGCTATTGCGCCACAACCATTGCCCCGATGGCTGCGCCTATTGCAACTCGTTGTTAGACATACACCATAACCTCACACGCTTTTTCGGCTACTCAGCCTTTCGCACATACGATGGCGAACCGCTTCAAGAGCGAGCAACACAGGCTGCTGTTGATGGCAAGTCGTTGCTTGCCATCTTCCCCACAGGCGGTGGCAAGTCGCTAACGTTTCAGCTTCCAGCCTTAATTGACGGGCGAACTGTGCATGGGCTTACGGTGGTAATATCGCCACTGCAATCGCTTATGAAAGATCAGGTAGATAACCTGGAGGCTCGCGGCATGACCGATGCTGTAACAATAAACGGATTGCTCGACCCTATATCACGCTCGCTGGCTATTGAACGTGTGCAGAACGGCGATGCATCGCTGCTGTATATCTCGCCCGAGATGTTGCGTTCAAACACCATTGAACGCATACTTATTGCCCGCCATGTGGTGCGATTTGTTATAGACGAAGCACACTGTTTCTCTGCCTGGGGCCAAGACTTCCGTGTCGACTATCTCTACATAGGTAAGTTTATAAAGCGATACCAAGAACGCAAGGGAAAAGACACGCGTGTACCTGTATCGTGCTTCACAGCAACAGCCAAACAAAAGGTTATACAAGATATCTGCGACTATTTCCATCACTGGTTAGACACTGATCTTGAAATATTTGCCTCATCGGCCTCGCGAAAAAATCTGCAATACAAGGTTATACATGTTGATAGTGAAGAAGAAAAGTATGTCAGACTGCGCGCACTGCTGAGCGAGGCCGCTTGCCCCTCGATAGTGTATGTGTCGCGCACTAAACGCACCGAAGAATTGGCTACAAAACTCTCACGCGACGGCTTGAGGGCACGCCCCTTTAACGGCAAGATGGCCTCGGACACCAAGGTTAAGAACCAAAACGCTTTCATGTCGGGAGAGATTGACATCATTGTAGCGACATCGGCCTTTGGCATGGGCGTAGACAAAAGCGATGTAGGACTGGTGGTACACTACGATATATCCGACTCGCTTGAAAACTATGTTCAAGAAGCTGGACGTGCCGGCCGAGATCCTTCACTATCGGCTCGTTGCTTCGTGCTATATGCCGACAACGATCTTGACAAGCATTTTATACTACTCAATCAAACCAAACTGAGCATAAGCGAGATACAACAGGTATGGCAAGCCGTAAAGCGAGCCACTAACAAACGCTCACGCCTATCTTGCTCGGCCCTGGAGATAGCACGACAGGCAGGTTGGGACGACTCGGTATCTGATATTGAGACACGTGTGCGCACGGCTCTTGCTGCCCTTGAACAGAGCGGATATATAGAACGTGGCAACAACGAGCCACACGTGTTTGCCACGGGTATAACCGTACGCAACATGGACGAGGCCCGACAGCGCATAACCTCTTCGTCGCTCTTCGATAAAGAAGAGGTAGAAAAGGCTGTGCGCATCATAAAGTCGCTGATATCGCAGAAATACATAACAAGGGCTCAAGACTCGGAAGCAGAATCGCGCATTGACTATCTGGCCGACATACTTGGCATGAGCAAAAAAGAGGTAGTATCGGCAGTGCAACGTATGCAGAAGGAAGGCATTTTAGGCGATACAAAAGATCTGTCGGCCTTTATGCAAGATATGGGCAGCGAGCATAAAGCTATACAAACACTTGAATGTTTTGCAACGATAGAACAGTATGTACTGAAACAGATACCCGATGATGCACTGCGCATATCTTATAAACAGCTAAACGACAATGCTGTGCGCTCTGGTTTAGGACAGTCGACCGAGAAACACATACGCACTCTGCTCTATTTCCTTGCCGTAAAGAACTATACGCGTAAACACGAAGATGGCACACGCAATATTATAATAAGTCGACAAGCTGACATGGAAAACACCATAAAGCGTTTCGAGAGACGACTTACGATATGCCGCTTTATCATAAATTGGCTATACAAATACGCAGCTAAAGACGAGGGCGAAACTGCAAATAAAGGTATACTTCATTTCTCTGTCGTAGAACTGTTAAACGACTTCAATGCCCAAAACCATTCACTCTTCAACAACGATAACAGCGAGCTGAAACTGGAGGACATGGAAGAGGCATTATTGTACCTTTCAAAGATAGGTGCGTTGAAACTGGAAGGAGGTTTTCTTGTACTCTATAACGCAATAACAATAAACCGTCTGCAGATGGATAACCGTGTACGCTACAAGCAAGACGACTATCGCACACTGAACGAATTTTACAAACAAAAAATACAACAAATACACATTGTAGGCGAATATGCCAACCTGATGGTTAAAGACTATAATGCGGCCCTACAGTATGTGCACGACTACTTCAATATGGACTACCGCTTGTTCGTGTCGACCTACTTCAAGGGCGAGCGTGTAAATGAGATAAACCGCAACATCACTCCAGCAAAATTTAAAGAACTGTTTAACAACCTTTCTGAACGACAAAAAGACATCATAAACGATCACGACTCGCATTGCATAGTAGTAGCTGCTGGCCCAGGCAGTGGCAAAACGCGTGTGCTGGTACATAAGTTGGCCTCACTGCTCCTCTTAGAAGATGTAAAACATGAACAACTGCTCATGCTTACCTTCTCGCGAGCCGCTGCTACCGAGTTTAAACAGCGACTCATGCAGCTCATAGGCAATGCAGCCCATTTTGTCGATATCATGACATTCCACTCCTATTGTTTCGATCTACTGGGACGCATAGGCAATCTGGAAGACGTAAACGGCGTGGTAGCCAAAGCGGCAGAGATGATAGAACAGGGAGAGGTAGAGCAAAGCCATATTGGAAAAACTGTGCTTGTAATAGACGAGGCACAGGACATGAACGCTGACTCGTGCCGACTGGTGAGCGCACTCATGCATAACAATGAAGATATGCGTGTGATAGCCGTGGGCGACGATGACCAGTGTATCTTTGCCTTTGCCAATGCCGACCCACAGTATATGTACCACCTGAGCCATGAAGATGGCGGACGCTTTGTAGAAATGACTGACAACTATCGCTGCGCCCACAAGATAGTGGATGCTGCTAACGAGTTTGTAAAGAATATACACAACCGATTGAAAAGCCAGCCTATCATTTCAAAAAGCGAGCATGAGGGCACCGTGCGCATTACGCATCATGTAGCTCAATATATGTACGAGCCTTTAGTAAACGACATTAAGACGAGCGCATACAAGGGCACTACGTGCGTGCTCACACAGACAAACGAAGAGGCTGTAACGACCACTACCTTGTTACGTAGGAACGGTATAAGGGCAAAATTAATACAGACAATGGGCGACCTACGCTTCTGTAATTTGGCTGAGGTAAAATATTTTGCTAAGATAATTGCAAAACACAAAACCTCGCCAACCATAAGCGACCAAGCATGGAAGGAAGCTAAAGACAAAACGTTTAACAAATATGCACGTAGCACGGCTCTTCCTTACCTTAAACGGTGTATTGAACTGTTTGAGCAAACCAACAAATATAAATACTACACCGACTTTGCTGAATATGTCTTTGAATCGAATGTAGAGGATTTCTGCAACTTTTCAGACACCAACATTATTGTATCAACCATACATAAGGCCAAAGGACGCGAGTTTGACAATGTATTTATGCTCGTAGACGGAAAACGCGCTCTTACCGATGAGCGTATGCGTTGCTATTATGTAGCAATGACACGTGCACGCCTGAACCTGTCTATACATACCAACGGCAACACTTTCAATAACATACAGCAAGCAATACATACTGCCGACAAAAATCTCTACTCTATGCCCATAGAGATTGTGTTACAGATGTCGCACAAGGATGTAAACCTCGGGTTCTTCCAGCATAGCCGTAACGATGTGCTGGCTATACAAAGTGGCGACGCTATAAACTGCGACAACTCAATGCTACGCACCATTTCAGGCAAGCCTCTCGCTGAATATTCGAAAGAAATGTGCAAACGACTCGACAGCCTGAAAAAGTTGGGCTATGCTCCCATGTCGGCTACCGTACGATTTATCGTGGCATGGAAACGTAAGGATGCTCCTAAAGAAGAAAAAGAGACGCCTGTACTACTGGCAGACATAACGTTAAAAAGGGTGTGTAATAACGCAACACCTATTTAACATACCCTCTTACTATTTTTATCTCTTATAAGCCACTTATGCCTATAAACCGATAGGCATAAGTGTGCTTTGCGGTCTCTATGCGCAACAGGTAAGGCCCTTGTTTCATGCCTTGCAGTGAGAGGGAGGCATGACGGGCATCGGCAGAAGAACATTGCTTGAGCTGATGACCAGCCATATCATAAAGACGTAAGGACAACAGGCCGTGCGCCGAAACCGTGAGCACATGGCCCTCACGATGAACGGTGAACGGCTGCTGAGCAGCGGTTACGCCCTCTGTTGAGGTAACGAAACCCTGGAAAAGGGTTATAACGTCTGACTCGCGCTTCAGATAATAGGCTGGCGCTTGTGGGCTGCTTAGTTCCACCTCTTGTCCATCAATCAGTCCCATCACTACAATGCGATAGGTGCGTGCCTCGGCCCAAGGCACATTTACCTTGCGTAGCCAATAACTGAAGAGGGGCACATCAAACGACGACGAAACGAACACTCTATCGCCAAAACCTGGCAACGGTTCCTTATCTCCTGTAACAACATCTTCGCTATACAATGTTACAGGGCCATCGTAGCTTTGACCATCGGTGGTGCGTAACGCCACTGCCAACTTAAACAATGACACCTTATTCATATCTACACTACCCGAAGCTATCTTATCGTTGGCATCGTCGGCCAAGAACACTTCTACCCTGTTCATGAGGGGGCGTGCTTGTGCCTCGGTAACCGTGATATAGGCAGCATCTTTATCATGTATATTATTGATGGGATAAGGTTGCGTTTCGGCCGCATCGCCCCACAACATTAGGCGCAACTCGTAGCGCGCGGGGGCAAGATGGGCGGGCAGAGATAATGTGATGGGTATCTCGGCCTCGGTAAAGCTCTCTATCTCAGTGGGCACGTTGGCACGAGCATCAAGCACTACGGTTTGCGAGGCATCAAGCAGTTGCACGCCAAGATAGCAATCGCGTGGCACGCCGTTCAGATTCTTAATCGTAAAAAAGGCTTGCACCTTTGCACCCTGCTCGGCATCGGCCGCAAGCCGAGGTTGTGCCATGAGCTGGAAGTGAGCCTCGTCAGTGCATATTTCGGTTACACGCCCTGCGCCCTCGGCCAACTCTACCTCAATGATGGGCGCCTTCTTTATGGGTAGAAACGCATCCCATGTGCCATCGTTGTTAAGGGCAGCACACACGGGCACGAGACGATAGTAGCCATTGGCAAGAGCCGCCAAACTTATTGTTATGGGCTGGGGCTGGTTAATAAGATAGTCGGTACCCATAAAGCCTTCGTTGGCGGTGCCATAGATATGCTGGGTGAGGCCACCCATGTCATGGTAGGCCGAGTAAGACACTCGCTGCAGTTGGCCTGCCTCATCATATACAGCCACACCAATGTCGCCCTTAAAGGGTAGACCACGGTTTACGAACGAATTGAGCATTACGGTAATCGACTGCGAGGGGTCGAAAGAGTTTCCTGTTGCCTCCTTTAACGTAACAGAGCCTCCCTCGTTAAACATCAGTTGTGGCGAGGTTTCTAATAGAGCACGGTCGATGTCGGGATATTGCCCGTTGTTGGGGTGTGCCAGTATGGCGGTGATAGCGCGATTGAAGGCCAACGGTTTGCCTTGAAACTCGCTGCCTGTTTCGGTAACATTGAGGTTGGTAAGCGAATAATAGGCATCGCCCTGCCCCTCCCAACCAAAGTTCATGTGGAAGAGTCCGTTCTCGTCGAAGCCATCGGCCACCCACGCGTGTCCCGACGCCGCCCCCGCTGGTCGCCCTTCAAGATAAACAGGGCAGCCGTTAAGCAGATCTTTGCGCAATATCTCGGCAAAGCGGCTTGGCCCCTCTACAGCCCGTGTAACATAAGCCGCCGTATAAGAAAAATGTTTTTGAAGGGCTTGATAAGCAAACACCCCTTGCGTGCCACTGGCGGCGGGGGTGTATTGCATAAACGAGGCCACACCCACATCGTTCATCAACAGGGCTACGGCATCTTCTTGCTCGGTAGTGGCATGCACGGGGTAGAGATAAGAGGGTAGCATATTGGCCCAATCGTAATGCGACTGGCTGAAGTCGGCACGCTTCATCTCATCATAATAAGTCACCTTATACTCGGCCTTACCTGTACCTTGTGCGGGCCACTGATAATAATACATCATCTGTGCCACGGCTGTAGCCACACATCCGCTATAAGGATAGCCCGTTTTGGCGTTAAAAGGATGGCCTTGCCCCCACTTGCTTTTGAGCAAGGGCTGCACGGTTTTCGTAAACAACGCCTTGCTGCTACGGCATGGTGCATCGGGCACCGCGATAGCGCCTTGTTGCAGAGCCTCGTAGGTTTGACGATACCCATTCAATAGCCATTTTACGCTGGGGTTGGCGGTAAGCGTGTCGAGAGGAGCCTCGGTGCCATAAGCCAGCACCTGTCCCATAACATCGTCGGCCGCAACAACCACAAAGCCTCGGCCTTGCGCATCGTTAAAGATGTAATAAGGAGGCTGTGTAACGGTGCCGCTATGTATGGCGCGTGCCTGAGCCTTAACATCGGCCTGGGCATGGCTTGACAGCTTAACATATTTTCGGGCTAACAGGGCTGCTTGTTCAGCACTTACCGCTTTGCCTTGCGCCTTTTGCGCAACGACAAGGAACGCACACCCAAGGACCACTGTTATGAGGTGATATAAAAGAACAATCTGTTTCATCATTTCAAAATACTTGGTTGTAAAAATACGAAAAAGCATTGAAAGGAAGAAACAGATTGTTCAAAAAAAATAATATTTACCTGTTACAAGAACGCAATGGTGAGGCCCGCCATAACAATGCTGACCATAGACATGAGCTTGATAAGGATGTTGAGCGAGGGCCCAGAGGTATCTTTAAAGGGGTCGCCCACGGTGTCGCCCACGATGGTGGCCTTGTGGTTCTCGCTACCCTTACCCTCAAAGTTGCCTTCTTCAATCATCTTCTTGGCATTGTCCCATGCTCCGCCTGAGTTTGACATAAACACGGCCAGAGTGAAACCTGCTGCCAATGCGCCAGTGAGCAGACCCAGCACGCCAGCCACGCCCAGCACAAGACCTACAATGATGGGGATGACGATGGCCAATAGCGATGGCAATATCATCTCGCGTTGTGCGCTGCGGGTGCTGATGGCCACACAACGACCATAATCGGGGGTAGCCTTGCCTTCAAGTATGCCCTTTATCACACGGAACTGGCGACGCACCTCTTGCACCATCGACTGGGCTGCACGTCCCACAGCACCCATGGTAAGGCCACAGAACAAGAAGGCGGCCATAGCGCCGAGGAAGGCTCCTACGAGCACCTTGGGGTTGATGAGGGTAATCTGGAAGAAGTTGATAAAATCGGTAGTGGTGGCATGAGAGGGGTCGAAAATATTGCCAGCGGCATCAACATACTGCATGCCTTCTTCAACGGCACGTATCATCGCAATTTTTATCTCTTCAATATACGAAGCCAACAGGGCCAGGGCGGTAAGGGCGGCCGAACCAATGGCAAAGCCCTTGCCCGTAGCAGCGGTGGTGTTACCAAGGGCGTCGAGAGCGTCGGTACGCTCACGCACCTCTTCGCCCAAACCGCTCATCTCGGCATTGCCACCAGCATTGTCGGCAATGGGGCCGTAGGCGTCGGTGGCAAGGGTGATGCCCAGGGTAGAAAGCATACCTACGGCGGCGATGCCAATGCCGTAAAGGCCTGTGCTGATCGACTTAGCCGACATCGACATATCAAAGCCATTGGCACAGAGATAGCTGAGCATGATGGCTACCGAGATGGTAACAACGGGTATCATGGTTGATATCATACCCGTGCCTATACCTTTTATAATAACGGTAGCCGGACCTGTTTGCGAGGCTTCGGCTATCTGCTGCGTGGGTTTATAGCTGTGCGAGGTATAATACTCGGTGGCCTGACCAATGATTACGCCTGCCACCAAACCGCTGATAACAGAGAACGAGAGGCCCAACCAGTTGTCGATGCTCAAAAGATATAATATAACAAAGGTGGCCACGGCAATGAGGGCGGCGCTGACATTGGTGCCAAGGCCTAACGAGTGGAGCAATTCTTTCATCGTAGCCCCCTCTTTGGTGCGCACCAAGAAGATGCCTATGAGCGAAAGGAAGATGCCTATGGCAGCAATAATCATAGGAGCAATAACGGCGCGTAGCTGCATATCGCCATTCATAGCAAAGGCCGTAGCGCCTAAGGCGGCTGTCGACAATATCGAGCCGCAATAGCTCTCGTATAGGTCGGCGCCCATACCAGCAACATCGCCCACATTATCGCCCACATTATCGGCAATGGTAGCGGGGTTGCGGGGGTCGTCTTCAGGAATGTTGGCCTCTACCTTGCCCACAAGGTCGGCGCCCACGTCGGCAGCCTTGGTATAGATACCGCCGCCCACACGAGCAAAGAGGGCTTGGGTAGAAGCGCCCATACCAAACGTAAGCATCGTGGTAGTTATCGTGATAAGAGCTGTGCTCTCGCCATCATAAACAGCATTAAGAACAATAAACCAGATGGCAATATCGAGCAAGCCCAAGCCCACCACCACAAGGCCCATCACGGCACCGCTGCGGAAGGCTATCTTCAAACCTTTATCAAGACTGGTACGCGCACCGTTGGCCGTGCGGGCCGAGGCATAGGTGGCGGTCTTCATGCCAAAGAAGCCTGCCAAGCCCGAGAACAAGCCACCCGTAAGAAATGCAAACGGCACCCAGGGGTTTTGCACCTTCAGCACATAGGCCATGAAGGCAAAAATGATGGCCAGCACCACAAAAACAATGGTAACCACCTTATACTGCTGCTTAAGGTAGGCCATAGCGCCTTTGCGCACGTGCTCGGCAATTTCTTTCATACGGTCGGTACCTTCGTCTTCTTTCATCATTGAGCGGAAGAAGAGCCATGCCATTCCCAAAGCCACAACACTGGCAATAGGGATTAGCCAAAATACTAAAGGAATGTTGTTCATAAAGTTTTTTTATTTATTAGGTAAGTGACTGATAACACACGCGAGAGGGTACAACCATCATTTTGCAAATATAGAAAATATATTCATACGAAAGCGGAAAAACAGAATATTTATTTAATAAAACCTATAATTTACCTTGTAAAATTAGAACTTCGGGGTTTGTATGTTCAAAAGTAAGCCCCTTAATCGAAGATAGCAAACATATCGTCTCAGTACTTGGCCGAGATTACTCCAGTACTTGATGG
>USAI01000070.1 GCA_900552675.1 uncultured Prevotella sp. | reverse complement strand
ATGAGATAAAAACTTATCTCATTCTCAATCACTTATAAAAAATACGTACTTTCAAGTGGAAAATCGATAGGTTTTACAAAGCAGAAAGAACTGCATAAATATACAGTTTTCAGAAGACCTTATTCAGCTTGCAAAAGTTGGTTCTTCGAGGGCAGAAATTGGCGAGGGCAACGACCTATCAGGCACATATTTACAAGGCTGTTGGCAGCAATCTCTACCTCGGTCAGCTCTACCTCGTCATCCACCACCAGTTCTTTAGCCAAGCATACCTCCCATGTGGTATTGAAGCAACTATCTTCAGCACCAAAATACTCTATCTCGTTTTCTTCATCCGACAAAATGCGGTAACGAATATATTTTTTCGATGCTACCAGCGGCAACGTAAGCATCAGTTGGTAAGCTTCGCGAAAGATGGGCTGATACTGCTCGGTTTCAGGAAACATCTCGTCAATGGCCGACAGAATCTCATCGATGGTAAACGATTTAAGTAAATCAATCAATTGCATAATAGAAAGATGTTAAGAAATTATTATTATGTGCCCCTGAAAGATAGCATTAATACAAACCGAGAGCAGAGATGCAAGCTTGCTTACTATGCCGAGGTGCAACTTTTCTTATGCAAATTTAGATAAAAATCCCGAATTATAAGCCAGTTGGGATAAAAAACAGAAATGTATATCTCCAAATGCTCGCTGCTTGAGTCAAAATGTCAAGGCTGCCCTGTTGCTCTTCAGCAAGAATCCGAAACGTTTCTTTGTATCTTGCGATTTTCGCATCGGACGTTTCCGCAATGATGAGAGCGACTTGATCACACAGGATGTCGTGGAAGGCAACATCCTACAGATGGTAAACCGCATCATCGAATTGCTGCGTTCCAAGTATCTTCTCTCGCCAATTCATTACGAAGGGCTGACACGCATTGAGCAGTTGGAGATACCTGAGGACGTGTTGCGGGAAGCCATTTGTAACGCCATTGTGCATCGCGACTACATGGGTGTGCATACCCAGATAAGGTGTACGACGACTGTATCATGCTTTGGAACGATGGTAAACTTCCCGAGGGCATTGATCAAGAAAAGCTATTTGCAGAACACGCATCGCAACCTCGCAACCGCAACATTGCCAATGTGTTCTACAAGGCTGGCTTCATAGAGACATGGGGACGTGGCATCAACAAGATTCGACAAGGGCTGAAAAGCGTAGGGCTTCCTGAACCTAAGATAGAAAATCATATCAGTGGTACACTGATTACAATTTGCCGTAAAAATGTTATAAATTCCGGAAATGTCGGAAACATGTCGGAAACGAATGTCGGAAACATGTCGGAAGCTAACCTCACTGAACGTCAAAGACTTATACTTTCTTCTATAAAAGAGAATCCCTATGTTACAGGAAAGGAAATGTCGGAAACACTGTCGGTAACACAACGTACCATAGAACGTGATTTGGCTATGCTGCAAAAAACAGGTATCATACGTCACGAGGGTAAGGTGAATGCGGGGAAGTGGGTAGTAATGAAAGGTAATTAAAGTATCGAAAGAAAAAGGATATCCAATATTTTTTTCAAAGTGCAAAGAAATGTGGGCACGTGATTATATGCAAATTCAGGTTGCTCAAGACAAATTTGTGGCTTTCAAATATCGACCTTGACTATCTTCTAAATTTAAAATATATAGATATACCCTTGAAACTCACAAACAAGAAGGAGGACATCATTGCTATTCTTGGAATATTCTCAAATAACATCACAACTTATGAAACAACAAACAACCCATAATATAATATGCTTAGAAGCGGAATGGGAATATAGCGAGAGAAACACCAAAAACCACTTTAGTCTCAACACCTTGCCAATGCTTAATTGGTTAAAAGAAACATACGATTGTAAGGTGATATATAGAAGATTTAGAACAAAGTCTGACCTAAAGTATTATCTTGACTACTTTCGCACGCATGCAAAAGATGATGATGAAGAAGAAGACTTTAACAAATATGATATTATATACTTCGCCTGCCATGGAGAAAAGAAAAGTTTGTGGATTGAAGGTCAAAAGGTACCCCTCACAACTTTAGTAAAATGGACAAAAGGCTTTTTCAAGGATAAGGTCATTCATTTCGGAACTTGTAGAACGATGTCAAACAAGATTGATTCGAAACGTTTCAAGAGAGACTGTCATGCCATAATGGTTAGCGGTTATCAAAAAAGCGTGAATGCGTATGATTCAAGCATAACAGACATTGCGATAATGAACGATTTACTTTCTCAGGAAGAAATTGAAGTCGAAAGATATACTGACAGAGAAAGCGAGTTCTACAAAAAATATCAATCACTTTTAGATGACCTTGACTTCCATGCATGTTAATTGTTAAACAAATAACAACCATCATACTCCTTGTATCGTTCCTAAACCTTTTTGGGTTCATTAACTAACATATCATTGATTTCACAATAATGCTTGCGATACTATCTTAGATTGAAAAAGCAACGGTAAGGTAAAAAAATAAAGGTGCTCATTTGAGCACCTTTATTATTGTTATTCGACCTTATTTGATATTAAAATTTTGCCATCTTGATAGCATCAACGGCACACTCGTCGCCTTTGTTACCAAACTTTCCGCCACAACGGTCAAGGGCCTGCTGAAGGTTATCAGTAGTGAGCAATCCATAGATGATAGGAATCTCGCTGATGGTGTTCAGACGAGCAATGCCGTAAGTAACGCCCTGGCAGATGTAATCGAAGTGAGGTGTCTCGCCACGAATAACGCTGCCCAAGATAATAACAGCATCGTAACCGCCGTGCAGCACCATTTGATGTGCACCATAAACCAGCTCAAAGCTGCCAGGCACCGTCTTTACATGAATGTTTTCAGGCAGAGCGCCATGCTTTTCAAGGGTCTTTACAGCGCCGTCGAGCAGAGCACCCGTAATGTCTTCGTTCCATTCGGCCACCACAATGCCAAAGCACATATTGCTGGCGTCAGGAATAGTTGCTACGTCGTAAGCAGAAAGATTATGAAGTGCTGTTGCCATTACTCAGAAACTCTTTCAATATACTTGTCAATCTCTGAGCTCTGAACGAGAGCCGAGTTGATATAATTTTTCTTGATATCCTGATAAATCTTCAGTGCTTCAGCCTTCTTGTTCTGGCTCTCAAGCAGCACACCAGCCTTCAACAGGAAGGTGGGCGAGATGCTGTTGTTAACATCCATCTCCATCTTGCCGTCGGCCATCTTAGCGGCCTTCTTCAAGTAGTCGATAGCTTTATCAACGTTGCCAGTCTGTGCATAAGCATCAGCCAAAGCGCCTACAGCAGCAGGGCTTACCATAGCATCGTCACCAGGCGAGTAAGCATCGAGCTCTTTCACAGCCTCGTTCCACTTGCCCAAGTTGGCATAGCAGATACCTGCATAAAGGTGTGCGAGGTTAGCAGCATCGGTACCGCTATACTCGTCAGCCAGTTTTACAAAGCCAGCGAAGGTAGCGCCATCACCATTCAGAGCCTTGTCAAACTGCTCGTTGCTGAAATACTCCTGACCCTTAGCCAGTGCAGTATTAGCCTTATCGGCACGCGGAGCAGCATACCATACGAAGTAAGCCACTGCGGCCAACACGATAACGATAACGGCAATAATGCCACCAAAGAGAGGCTTCTTGTATTTTGAAACGAAGGCCTCGGTCTTGTTAAGGTTCTCGTTTACGTCGAGAGCCTCATTGTTCTTGTTGTTTACCATTTATTTTTTGTTTTTTAATTATCTTGGTTATGCCACAAAATGCTATTTGTCATGGGGCGAACAGCACACATGAAAGCGCAGCAAAATTAATCAAAATCTTGCACATATTGAAATTTATCACTTGTTTTTTTCGTTTTCCACCATAAAACCTTTAACTTTGCATGAGGAAAACCATAGTGCACGATGATTTTACAGAAGATTTCAATACTGAATTTCAAAAACATACGCGAGGCCACACTACAGTTGTCGCCCAAAATGAACTGCCTGATAGGGCATAATGGCGAAGGAAAGACCAACTTTCTTGATGCCATCTATTACCTTTCGTTCTGCAAAAGTTCGCTTAACCCTATCGACTCGCAAATCATCACGCACGACCAAGATTTCTTCATGCTCGAAGGTTTTTATGAAGACGAAAACGAGCGCATTACCGACATTTATTGCGGCATGAAACGTGGCGTGAAGAAACATTTTAAACGCGACAAGAAAGAATATAAGCGCTACTCGGAGCACATAGGCCTCATACCCCTTATCATGGCATCGCCCAACGATACAACCATCATATCAGGCGGTAGCGAGGAACGACGCCGACTGATGGACATTGTTATCTCGCAATACGACCACCGATACATTGAAGCACTTACGGCCTACAACAAGGCGCTGCAACAACGCAACGCCTTGCTAAAAATGGAGGCCGAGCCCGACGCTGCCCTACTGGATATATGGGAAGAAGAGATGGCGCGCACAGGCGAGGTGATATATATGGCACGCAATGCGTTTATACACGAATTTGTGCCTGTTTTTCAACGCATTTACAACACCATTGCCGACAACAAAGAAACCGTTTCGCTTGAATATATGTCACACTGCCAGCGTGGCCCACTGCTTGACGTGATACGTCGCGACCGAGCCAAAGACCGCATTGTGGGCTACTCGTTGCACGGCATACACCGCGACGAACTAAATATGTTGCTGGGCGAATATATGATGAAGCGTGAGGGCAGCCAAGGACAAAACAAAACCTATGCCTTGGCACTGAAGCTGGCACAGTTCGACTTTTTGCGTCGCACGGCCTCGAAAACCACGCCGCTGCTGCTGCTCGACGACATCTTCGATAAGCTGGACAGCCATCGCGTAGAACAAATTGTACGACTGGTATCGGGCAACGATTTCGGACAAATTTTCATCACCGATACTAACCGCGACCATCTTGATAAGATATTGGCTAACAGCGGTTTCGACTACAAGCTATTTACCGTATCAAACGGTGAGATAAGCGAGAAGAAAGAATAAAAAGAAATGGGGTTACAGCATAAAGCCTAAGAAACAATAATAAAAAATGTTTAGACGTAACGTTCAAAGCATACAAGACCTGCTGGAGAAGTATCTGCGCGACGAAGGTCTGGAAACGCCCTTGCTGCAAAAACGCATTATAGCAGCATGGGAGACGGTTACTGGCCCTACGGTTACAGCATATACTGGCGACAAGTTTATCAAAAACCAAACGCTCTTTGTAAAAATAACAAACCCCGCCCTACGTCAAGATTTATCGATGATGCGTAGCCAATTGGTAAAACGCCTCAACGCTCAGGTAGGGTCGGTGGTGATTATGGATGTGCGCATTTATTAACCCAACACATCATCAACAGCAGCTATCACCTCATTCATTACCACATCGGTAGCCTCGATAGGCACCTGTGGCAACAGCTGAAAACCAAAACAAATACCTATCAGCCAAGCATTTGGGCAGCGAGCTAAAAAGCGGTCGTAATAACCTTTGCCACGACCCAACCTATGGCCAGCAACATCAAAAGCCATACCTGGCACAACCACTACATCAATGTCATTTACAGCTTCAAACATGGGGCCCATAGGCTCAAGAATGTGGTAGGCACCTTCGCACAGATCGGCATCGCTATGATAACGGCGCAACACCATGTGGCAATCGTCTACCACCACGGGCAGCACCACTTGTTTTCCCGCGTCTATCAGTTGGCGCAATGCTTGGCGTGTGTCTACCTCGTCGGGCAATGAGCAATACATCATTACGGTTTGGGCACGCTGCACATGCTCGTTGGCCAACAGTTGGCGAATAGCAAGAAGCGACATTTCGCCCAACTGTTGCTGGGTGAAATGTCGCTTCATTGTTCTTATTGTCTTTCTCAGTTCTTTCTTATCCATTATTCATCGCACACTTTTCGTTATGTGCTCGTGCATCTATGCTCTAATGCTACGACGCATGCTACGCACTTCTTTCGACCATGCCACACGTTTATCGCTATGGTCGTTTAACGGTGTGGCTGGCTTCTTTGGGAAGGCCGCATGGTTATGAAACACCTTCAGCGCCATGTTGATGGCAGGATCGTCTAGGTTCAGATACTGGTTCCATGCGCTTTCGTCCATAATATTATATATGATACGACTGTTGATGTAGCGCTCTAACAGCTTGTGCGACTTGCGTATCATCAGGTTCCGACGCTTCAGGCCATGCTTATCGGCATAGGTAGCAAACTTGTCGACGGTGTTCTGCTTCACAAGATAGTTGGCCAGCTGCATCATCTCAGTAAAGTTGTTCAGCTTCAGACGGTTGTCGTCGGTATAAGTAAAGGCGAACTGAAGGATAAGACCGCTCATGCTGGCCTCCTTATAATAAGAGGTAACGTTAAGCGTATCTTCTGGAACAAAGATGTCGGGGGTAATGCCTCCACCGCCATACACCTTACGACCATTGCCCGTATAATAAGCAGGGCCACTGTGCTTGATGCTGTCTTGTGAGAAGAACTCGCCATGCTGGTAACGTGTCAGCAGGTCTTGCTCATAATCTTTATCATCGCCCGTGGTGTAGGGTTTTTGTATGCATCGACCCGACGGTGTATAGTAACGGGCTATGGTAAGGCGTATAATGCTGCCATCGGGGAACCCTATCTGCTGCTGTACCAAGCCTTTACCAAACGAGCGACGACCAATAATGGTGGCACGATCGTTATCTTGCATAGCGCCAGCGAAGATTTCAGACGACGAGGCCGACCCTTCGTTAATGAGCACCACCAATGGTATCTTTTGGTATGAACCATGACCGTCAGAACGATATTCTTGTTTCGGCGACTTGCGTCCTTGGGTATAAACAATCAGTTTGTTCTTAGCCAAGAACTCGTTGGCTATTTGTATAGCCGAGGTAAGATAGCCACCGGTGTTGTCGCGCAAGTCGATAACAAGATTTTGAAATCCCTGCTCTGACAGCTGTGCCAATGCAATAAGCAGTTCGGGATAGGTGGTTTCGCCAAAGCTCTTGATGCGCACGTAGCCCGTTTTCTCATCGAGCATATAGGTGGCAGCGATGCTCTTCTGCGGAATGTCGCCACGTGTGATGACAAACTCTTTTACCTTTTTCGAACCATAACGCATCACGCCCACTTTTACCTTCGTATCTTTAGGGCCTTTCAGTCGGCGCTGGGCCTCTTGATTGGTAACAATCTTGCCAACAAAGGGTTTGCCATCAACACTCACAATCTTGTCGCCAGCCAACAAACCAGCACGTTCGGCGGGGCCGTTCTTAATAACATTTTGCACGTGTATGGTGTCTTGGCGGATGTTAAACTCTACACCAATGCCTGTGAACGATCCTTTCAAATCGTCGGTGGCAGCTTGCGCATCCTGTGCACTGATATACACTGAATGGGGGTCGAGTTCGGATAGAATAAGGGGTATAGCGTTATCAACCAACGAGTCGATATTTACTTTATCAACATATTGGTCGTCAATGATATGCAGGAGGTTTGACAGACGGTTGCTGCCCGAATTGATGATATTGAGACGGTTGCCCGAAAAGTGGTTGGCATAGAAATTACCTATTAATATGCCTACCACAATGCACAATGCCATGAGCAACGGCATCATTCTGTTCGACTTATTCATGTCTTCTCAATTCTAAATATTAGTTTTCGCAATATATGTTTCTATGTTCTCTCACAAATGTAGCATGTTCTTCTACCCTTAATCGTTTGGGTAAACAGCAGCCTCAGCATCGGGCTCATCAGGATTGATGTGCAATAGCTCAATATTGGCACGTTGTAACAATTCAAGCCCATCAACCAAACGATACTTCTGTGCAAACACAACACGCTTGATGCCAGCCTGAATAATTAGTTTGGCACATTCAATACAAGGCGAGTCGGTGATATACAGCGTTGAGCCATCGCTATTGTTGTTGCTGCGCGCCAACTTAGTGATGGCGTTGGCCTCGGCGTGTAGCACATAGGGCTTGGTAACGTTATCGGCGTCTTCGCACACGTTCTCAAAACCGCTGGGCGTGCCGTTGTAGCCATCGCTGATAATCATTTTGTCTTTCACAACGAGGGCGCCCACCTTGCGGCGTTGGCAATAGCTGTTTTCTGCCCAAATGCGAGCCATACGCAAATAGCGCTGGTCGAGGGCCACTTGTTTTTTATCGTTTGATGCCATTTCTTTCTAATAATGCGTCAATGGTAGGTTCTTGTCCGCGGAAACGCTTGTAGAGTGTCATGGGATGCTCGGTACCACCCTTCGACAAGATGCAATCTCTGAAACGCTGCGCCGTATCTTTATTGAAGATGCCCGTCTTGCGGAACACGCTGAAGGCGTCGGCGTCGAGCACCTCGGCCCATTTATAGCTATAATAACCAGCGGCATATCCGCCCGACATAATGTGGCTGAACTGCACCGTCATGCAGGTGTCGGGCAGCTGGGGCAACACCATGGCACGTTTCCAGGCTTCCTTCTCAAAGGGAATGATGTCTTGCGTGAAGGGTTGTTTCTGTGTATAATAGGCCATATCAAGAAGACCAAAGCTAACCTGACGCAAGCAGCCATAGGCAGCCATAAAGTTGCGACTCTTCACAATGCGATTGATAAGGTCGTCGGGAATGGGCTCGCCCGTTTTATAGTGTACGGCAAAGGTGCGCAAGAAGTCTTTCTCTACCGCATAGTTTTCCATAAACTGCGAGGGCAGCTCGACAAAGTCCCACCATACGTTGGTGCCACTAAGGCTCTCAAAGCGGGTGTTGGCAAACATGCCGTGCAAGGCGTGCCCAAACTCGTGCAAGAAGGTTTCAACCTCACCCAGTGTGAGCAAGGCGGGCTTTTCGGCGGTAGGCTTGGTAAAGTTCATCACCACGCTGACGTGGGGGCGAACGTTGTTGCCCTTGCGGTCAATCCATTGTCCTTGAAACTCGGTCATCCATGCTCCACCTTGCTTGCCCTTGCGGGGATAGAAGTCGGCATAAAGCACAGCAAGATAGCTACCATCTTTGTCAAACACCTCGTAGGCTTTAACATCGGGATGATAAACGGGTATGTCGGTGTTCTCGCGGAAGGTGATGCCATAAAGGGTTGTGGCTAAGCCAAACACGCCACGAATAACGTTCTTCAGCTCGAAATAGGGTCGCAACATCTCGGCATCAAGATTGTAACGTTCCATCTGCAACTTGTGCGAATAGAAACTAAAGTCCCAAGGTTGCACCTCAAAACTATCGCCTTCAAGCTTGCGAGCTATCTCGGTAATCTCGTACACCTCTTTCTCAGCGGTAGGATGATAGGCATCGATCAAATCGTTGAGAAGCTTATATACATTGTCAACATTGCTGGCCATGCGATGTTTCAACACATAGTCGGCATAGGTTTCAGAACCTAACAGCTGCGCTATCTCGCGACGAAGGTTCACCAGGCGCTGGCATATCTGCAGGTTATTTTCTGCATTGTCGTGTGTACACTCGGTGTTTTTGGCCATATACAGCTCACGACGCAAGTCGCGCTGGGTGCTGTAAGTCATGAATGGTGAATAGCTGGGGAAGTCGAGGGTAAAGATCCATCCCTCTTGCTCTTCTTCACGAGCGGTTTGTGCGGCCGCTTCAATGGCGGTGTCGGGCAGGCCATCGAGCTGGGCTTTATCAGTGATATGCAGTTTGAAGGCTTTGTTCTCTTTCAACAGGTTTTGTGAGAACTGTAACGAAAGCATACTGGCCTCTTCAGTGAGGGCACGTAAGCGCTCTTTTCCTGCCTCATCAAGCAGAGCGCCGCTACGCACAAATCCGTCGTAGCAGGTATCGAGCAACATTTGCTCTTCGGGGTTCAACTCGCGATGGTGGTTGTAAACATGCTTGATACGCTCAAAAAGCTTCTTGTTCAAACGCACATCGTTTGAATGTTTGGTCAGTATCGGACTCATCTTCTGTGCCAACGCATCAAGCTCGTCACAGGTCTCGGCACTAAGCATGCACGAGAAGACATTCGACACGCGATCAAGCAAGTCATAATAATGTTCGCCCTTGCTGGTGTCAACACGGGCTATGGTGTTTTCAAATGTTGGTTCGGCGGGGTCGTTTACCGTTTTCTCTATCTCTTCATCATCGCGACGGATACCTTCCAAAAATGCTTCCTCATAATCGGATAACTGTATTCGATGGAACGGCACGGTGCTGTGCGGTGTATCGTATGTTTCAAAGAAGGGGTTCGTTCGCGTTACTGCCTCGTTACTCATTTTACACATTCTAATGTACTAAAATATATTTACTGCAAATTTAGCAAAAATATCACATACGAGTGTGCAGACTGTAATAATTTAACTTAAATTACAGCAAATCAGATATAATACTCAGCACTGTCGACCAAGCCCGCCCTTAAAGCATACTTGGTGGCCTCGTGCACATTGTTTACGCCCAACTTGCGAAAGATGTTTTTGCGATGAGTATTGATGGTGTGAAAACTGGAGAAACGCTTCTCGGCAATTTCTTTGGTGGTCATGCCTAAGGCTATACATTTCAGTATTTCAATCTCGGTCTTGGTAAGGTTTACTTGCTCGTCAGAGGGGGCCGAAGGCGCTAATAGCATCTCGGCCATATGCTGACAGATGAAGCGCTGCCCACGTAAGGCATACTGCAGAGCCTCGTGTATCTCGTTTAATGGCGACTCTTTCATCACAATGCTGAAAGCGGTGCTTGACATGACGAGCTGTTTAGCAAAGTCGATACTGAGATCTTCGCTGAAGATTATCCAATGCACCTTGGGCACACGTTGGCTCACGATAAGCATTTCGGTAACGTCGTTGAAGTCGAATAAGGTATAATCGACCACTACCACGCAATGGGTGTCGAGAGGTAACAGCCTCAACAGCTGTTCTTTATCGGCAGCACAGGTGCTGTGCACGCCGTCAATACGTTCTAAGACATACTGCAATCCGGCACGGGTGATGTCTTGGCGGTCGGCAATATATACTTCTGTCATAATGTGTGTTGTGTGTTGTTTGTTGTTGGGGTGGGATGGGATGCCATTAAATGGGGATACCGTTAAATGGGGTGCGTTTAGCAGAGGGGCATATAAAGGACAAAGTCAGTGGCACATGCAAAAGCATTTGCGCCACTGACATATCGTTTTTTCTATATTAGAAGCTAAGCATAAAGCTGAAGCGCACACCATTGCGGTGGATGCCTGGCTCGTTGATGTAGGTGAGACGACGAACATAGTCAACACCAAAGAATTTGAAGATATTGTGCACACCAGCCACAATCTCAACATAGGGTGTCTTCTTATCCATCACACGCGACTCGGCAGGGAACTGCATCAGCAATGGGTCGTTGGCATTTTGAGCCAACATGGGGTTATTCTTATCAGTAAGGGTGCTCCACATTCCCTTCACGGCCACATACTCGCGCCACTTGAGATGTTTCAATAGCGGCACGCGGTTAAGCAGTTTTCCGCTGATATCCCACGACACCGATGCATAGGCATAACGGTCAGACAGAAACTCCATGTTCTTCATCATACTGAAAGTATTTTCAAGCTCGAAGTAGGTAAGGTTGGTGGGAGGCATGATGAGTAATGGGAACGGCACTTTGTTCCACTGAGCGCCACCATTAAGGTGCGTGTCAACATATCCCCATGTGCCTAACCAGAAACGCTTGTATATACCCATTGTGGTAAGGTTGAGCTTATACTGTCCGCCCAAGAAATTCTGAATACCCATGGTGTGATTGAGGGTAAACTCGGGCGCATCGAGGTTGACGGGCAAGCGTTGCTGCTTCGTGTTAATATAGGTTTGTCCAGGACAATAACGCAAGCCCACACTCCACTCGGTGGTACGAATACGGTTCACTAAACCTGGATCGGTGCCATCAGCAGCCTGTTCAACCGTAGGCAACTTCTTGAAAATCAAGTCGCCAGTGGGTCGATTGCTCTCGGCCTTCAGGGCCGTATTGAAGCTTAATCCCCAATCGGTTTCGTACATAAAGCTCAGCTTCTGTCGGTTGTAGAAGTACATCTGCTTCACTTCAGTGGTACGGAAGGTCATAAAGATGTTATCCTTGTTATGGATAAGATATTTGTCAGAAGGCGACATCACATCGTTAGAACTTTCAAACGTAATGTTGCGCTGAGGAAACTCGAACGGCACATTCTTCTTTTTATTCAAGCTATACGTCACCTCTGAACCATAATAATGTTTCTTCGAACTGGTGCCATAAGCATAATAACCTTTCCAGAACAGGTGTGGGTTTAGGTTGGCCGAGGTACGACCACTGACACGGAAGCGGTAGCTATCAACAAAGTTTTTAGATATAACGGTGTTGATAGGTCCGAAATCGAACTTACTCTTGGTGCGCGACGAGCCTGTCTCTACATAGTTTTCAAACAATGCACGAATACCAAACAGCAGCCATTTAAAGTTTTTCGACTGCTCCATCCTATGTATAAATGCATTCATTGACGACTCGCCCTTCGTCAAATCTACCGCTCGATATTGATTCCAAAACTCGTCGTCGCGTATCATTGCATCGGCCTCATGCCGCACCTTTGCCTTACCTTTAAACAGTTTGTTCGGCAAATCGTCGAAGGCATAATCGCTTAAGCGCGTGGTACGCGTGACAAGGGCTTCGTGTATCCACTTGTTAATGCGTATCTCGGCCGTCATATCATCGGTGGTGAGCACCCAATCGCCCGATGGCAACTTAGTGTATTCCTGCACAATCTTCATATCTTCAACAAAGTTTACGTCGGAACGTTTGGGCAACGTCATCTCACACTTCTTTACA
>USAI01000069.1 GCA_900552675.1 uncultured Prevotella sp. | reverse complement strand
GATGGTGCTCCATACGATGGCGGATGGAACAACCTCAATCCTAACGATGTGGAGTCACGGAGACCACCGTCCTACTATGATTAGCCTCGCCCATCATATGAATTCGTCACTATTCGTTCTTCACACATGAATTCTTCGTTCTTCACTCTTCACTTAACAACGCCCCGTCCTACTATGACACAACAGCGCCAACACATTGATAATAGAACGTTTATACGAGTTGAATAGTTAAATAAACACAATTATAAGCGCCTTTGTTTGATATTATGTTTTGAAAACATTATTTTTGCAAAACATAATAACTGCTTTTAACCTATAATACAATTGCTGATATGAAATTTGTAGATAGAATTGAAGAACAAAGAAGATTGCATAAGGCCATTCATAGTGATAACCCCTCGGCTTTAGTTGTTGTATATGGACGCCGCCGACTCGGGAAATCGACATTGATAAAAAAAGTTCTTGAGCAAGATGATGTCTATTTTATGGCCGACAATGCCGATGCAGGGCAGCAACGTAGGTTACTGGCCAAGGCTCTTAGTTTTCACTTTGACGGTTTTGACAAAGTGGAATATCCTGATTTTGAGTCGCTATTTCTTCAATTAAACTACCGAACGCAAAAACACTTCTGCCTGTGCATTGACGAGTTTCCGTTTATCGTCAAAGAAGATAGCACCTTGCCATCAATCCTTCAAAAACTCATTGATACAAAATCGTTAAAGTATACCATCTTGCTTTGTGGTTCCTCACAGCAGATGATGCAAGGATTGGTGCTTGACGCAGCCGAGCCCCTATATGGCCGAGCCGACACCATTATTCACTTGATGCCTATTAACATCAAATATCTTCAAGAAGTGTTGCAAACCGATGCCGTGTCAACAATAGAAGAGTATGCAGTATGGGGTGGCGTGCCACGTTATTGGGAATTAAGAGAAAAAGAAGACTCCTTAACCGATACGATTAAATATCATATCCTTGATGTGAATGGCACCCTGTATGAAGAGCCCAACAGACTTTTTATGGACGACTTAACACAAACCACCCTTTCTTCAACGTTGCTATCCTTAGTGGGAAATGGGGTAAACAGGTTGTCAGAGATAGCAGGCAGAATGGCAAAACCATCCACCGAATTAAGTCGACCCTTAGCCAAGTTGATAACATTAGGCTTTTTAGATAGAGAGATTCCTTTTGCTGAAAGTGTTCGAAGCACCAAACGCAGCATTTATCGTGTGGCCGACCCATTTATGAGCTTCTTCTATCATTATGTTGTTCCCAATCGCTCATTGATAGCGTTAGGACGTACAGAGATGGTATGCAAGATGATACAGTCGAGCTTCTCTGAGTTTGTGGCCGAAAGGTGGGAAATACTATGTCGACATGCCGTTAGTGGTAATATGATTAACGGCACGGTATGGAATATAGCCTCAAGATGGTGGGGCAACGTGGCACGTGATAAGAGTGTAGAACTGGATGTGGTGGCCGAATCAGAAGATAAAAAGAAAGTGTTGATAGGCGAGTGTAAGTGGACCGAAGGAGAATATGCCGAACGGTTGCTTGAAAATTTGAAAGAGCGTTCAAAGCAGTGTCCTTTTATAAAAGGTCGCGAGGTGGTGTATGTTCTCTTCTTAAAACACCCAGCAAAAGATGGCGTTACCCAAAATGTGTTCTTACCACAACATATTATCAACGATAGATTTGAATAGATGTATTTAGCATATTGCATAAATGTTCATAAAAGTGTAAGAATTGGGTGATTGATCGTTCATAAAAATGTATAAAATAATGGATTGAACGTTCATAAAAATGTAATTCATATTTGTATTCATCTGGTTTTAAGACGGTTACACGTCTCGCAAATTAAACCTACTTTTTTTCTATTTTTATACTTCTAAAATTATCAAGAGGAAGAGAGTGAATACCCTTAAAAAACATACCAAAACCGACCTCTGTAGGATGTTACATTATTTTCACTTAACAAAAGCGGGGAACACAAAAATTATGGTTAACTTTACACGCTAAAATTTATAAACATTGAAAATGATCATGAACAATTCAACTACACCCAGCACCCCCTCAGGAGACAACTCCACTCACTCAACGTCCCCAACACGCCCCTCAACCGGCAGACAGATACTTGACATTGCGCTGTTCTTCATCATGTTTCTTCTGATACAGATGGTGGTGATGGGGGGCGGCGTGAAGCTATACGACATGATAAAAGGCGCGGGCAACACCAACCTGCTGACCAACGGAAACCTGATGGTAGGCCTCACCTTACTAAACAGCGTGGTGGTGGGTGCCGTGTTTATGGCGTTGCGCTGGTCGCCCTTTAGCCGTAGCTATATGCAAAAGCGCCCATGGGCCGTGCTGATCTGGACCGCCTTGCTGGCCTTGGGCAGCATACCCTTGTCTGACGCCTTTAGTTCGCTCACCAATGTAAAGATGCCAGCCGACGCGTTGCAGCTGTTAACCACACTGGTTACGCACCCCTGGGGCTGGATTACCGTGGGCGTGCTGGTGCCCATAGCCGAAGAGATGGTGTTTCGTGGCGCCATACTGCGCACGCTGCTGAACCTGTGCGGACACCGCTGGCGCTGGGGCGCTATCGTGCTATCGGCACTGCTCTTTGGCCTGGCCCATGGCAACATGGCACAGCTGCTGAACGCCACCCTGCTGGGCTGCCTCTTGGGTTGGCTCTACTACCGTTCGGGCAGCATCGCCCCAGGCATCGTGTTTCATATGGTAAACAACAGCGTGGCCGTGCTGCTGGTGCGTCTGATGCCAGGCAGTGCCGATATGCAACTGGTTGACCTGTTTGCAGGCGACACTCCCCGTCTCATCTTATTCATGCTATGCGCCTTGTGCGTGTTTGTGCCCTCGCTGTGGCAGCTGCGCCAGCGCCTATAAGCCGTGTGTTTAATCTTTTTTAATAGAAATTATCATTGTACGGGCCGCCGTAGTAGGCCTTTATTTATTAATTTTGCAAGGAGAACAATCCATTACGCAGATATACATACGAACTAAAACGCTGGTGGCACGCTTGAGCTTACCATGGGCGCTAAACCCTCTAAATGGGGCACTGGCAAGAAAGACAGGCCCTAATGGTTTCGCTTCATAAAAATCTCACGAATAAGAAATAATCACTAACTAAAACATAGGAGACAAAATCTATGAAAATGAACTTGAGTTCTTCCATCGTGTTGAACAAAATTCCTGAACAGTTCTACCGTCCGCGCACAGCAGTCGACAGGTCGGAGATAACTCGTAACGAAAAACTTACTACCGAGATTTTCGCTAAAGTAGACGAAGGTGTAAAGCTTATTGCCAACGCCATTGAAGCCGACATTAAGGCGGCAGAAACAGCCGGACGCGACTGTGTGCTGGGACTGGGAACAGGACAGAGCCTCACACCCGTGTTTGAAGAACTAATACGTCGCCACGAGGCCGGACTCAGCTTCGCTAACGTAGTGGTGTTCAACGCCTACGAATATTTTCCCCTGAACGAAGGCTCGAAGAACAGTAGTCTGGTAAAACTGCACGAGCTGTTCCTCGATAAGGTTGACGTGAAGCCCGAAAACGTGTTTAGCTTCGACGGTACCATCGCACAAAACATGGTGACAGAACACTGCCGCGCCTACGAAAAACAAATTAAGGCACACGGCGGCATCGACATCTTAGTGCTGGGCATTGGCCGACGCGGAAACGTGGCCAGCAACGAGCCAGGTAGCGGACTGACCAGCGTGGCCCGACTGGTATTGACCGACGACATCACCCGCAACGAGATGAACATGAGCTTTGTATCGCAAGAGCCCGTGCCACCGTGCTCGGTAACATTAGGTATGAGCAACATACTGAAAGCCAAGAAGATATTTGTTACCGCATGGGGCGACGAGAAGGCCGACATCATACAAAAGATGGTTGAGGGCAACATTTCAGAAGACATTCCTGCCACCTTCTTGCAAACACACGCCGACGCCACCGTGGTTACCGACCTGGCGGCCGCTGCTAAGCTCACACGCATTGTACACCCCTGGCTGGTAACACGCTGCGAATGGAACGACAAGCTCACACGCTCGGCGGTAGTATGGCTGTGCCAAAAGACGGGCAAACCCATCTTGAAGCTCACCAATAAAGACTATAACGACAATGGTCTGAACGAACTGCTGGCGCTGTATGGCTCGGGCTATAACGTGAACATCAAGATATTTAATGACCTGCAGCACACCATCACAGGCTGGCCAGGCGGCAAACCTAACGCCGACGACACCTATCGCCCCGAACGTGCAAACCCCTTCCCCAAGCGCGTGATTGTGTTCTCACCCCACCCCGACGACGATGTTATCTCGATGGGCGGTACCATTCGCCGACTGGTGCAACAGGGACACGACGTGCACATTGCCTACGAAACCAGCGGAAACATTGCCGTGGGCGACGAGGAGGTGACACGCTTCATGCACTTTGTCAACGGCTTCAACCAGCTGTTTATCGACAATAGCGACGAAACCATCAAGAAGATGTATGCCGACATTAAAACCTTCTTGGCCAGCAAGAAAGCAGGCGACATCGACACCCCCGAGGTGCGCACCATCAAGGGCTTGATACGCCGTGGCGAGGCTCGCACAGCCTGCACCTTCAACGGCATCCCCCTCGACCATGTTCACTTCCTTGACCTGCCCTTCTACGAGAGCGGAAAAATTGAGAAGCTCCCCATGAGCGAACGCGATGTAAACATTGTGCGCGACCTTCTTCTTGAGGTAAAGCCACAACAGATATTCGTGGCGGGCGACTTGGCCGACCCGCACGGCACACACCGCAAGTGTACCGACGCTGTGCTGGCCGCACTCGACCTTGAGAAGGAGGCTAACGCTGCTTGGCTGAAAGACTGCCGCGTGTGGATGTATCGTGGTGCTTGGGCCGAATGGGAAATTGAAAACATCGAGATGTGTGTACCGATGAGCCCCGAAGAGCTGCGCGCTAAACGTAACTCTATCCTCAAACACTCGTCGCAGATGGAGAGCGCTCCCTTCCTCGGCAACGACGAACGCTTGTTCTGGCAACGCTCTGAAGACCGCAACCACGATACCGCTAAGCTGTATCACGACTTAGGCTTGGCTTGCTATGAAGCCATGGAAGCCTTTGTCGAGTATGTGCCTTAACATTTAAGGAAGTTAACGGAAGTTAGAAGGAAGTTAGAAGGGAAGTTAACGGAAGTTAGAAAGAAGTTAGAAAGAAGTTAGAAGAGGAGTTAACGGAAGTTAGAAAGAAGTTAACTCGCTTCGCGAGTGAAGTTAACGGACATATGCATAACTTATTGAGAAGTAAGGCTATTGTCCGTTAACTTCCATCCGCCAAAGGCGGATTAACTTCCTTCTAACTCCCGTTAACTTCCCTTCTAACTTCCTTCTAACTTCCTTCTAACTTCCTTCTAACTCCCTTTTAACTTCCCTTCTATCTCCCTTTTTCACCCTCAAGAGAAACATTTTTATCATAAAACCGTGCTTTCTCAGTTAAATTTGATAATTTTGCAGTAATTTACATTATATTACGCGTGTATCCGCACACACGGCCAACAAGGTGTAACCGTATGCACTATATAGAAACAGAATGGGCCGCTGGCAGACACATACATAAACACTGCAAAATGGTACTCAACTACATTTGGATAGCATTCTTCCTCATAGCCTTCGCCATCGCCTTGGTGAAGCTCGTTTTCATAGGCGACACCACGGTGTTTCCGGCCATGATGAACTCTACCTTCGACACGGCAAAGACGGCCTTCGAAATATCGCTGGGCCTGACAGGTGTGCTCAGCCTTTGGCTCGGCATCATGAAGATAGGCGAACGTGGCGGTGTGGTAAACGTGCTGTCAAAGATACTGTCGCCTGTGTTTACGCGCCTCTTCCCCGACATTCCGAAGGGGCACCCCGTAACGGGCAGCATCTTTATGAACATGGCGGCCAATATGTTAGGCCTTGACAATGCTGCCACACCCTTAGGTTTGCGCGCCATGGAGCAGCTGCAAGACCTAAACAAGAAGAAAGATACGGCCACCAACCCCATGATTATGTTCTTGGTGCTAAACACCTCGGGCCTTACCCTCATACCCATCTCTATCATGGTGTATCGTGCACAGCTGGGCGCCGCACAGCCCACCGACGTGTTTATACCCATCTTGCTGGCCACCTTCTTCTCAACGCTGGCCGGCATTGTCATCACCTCGATCTTCCAGCGCATCAACCTTATCAACCGCACGTTGCTGCTCACCCTGGGCGGCATGGCCACACTGGTGGCAGCCATCATCTGGGGCTTCGGGCAGCTGGATAAGGAGATGATGAACACGGTGAGCACCTCGGTGGCCAACATCTTGCTCATGTGCATCATCGTAGCCTTCATCATAGCAGGCATGCGCAAGCACATCAACGTTTACGACACCTTTATCGAGGGCGCCAAAGACGGCTTCTCTACCGCCGTGCGCATCATTCCTTACCTCGTAGCCATACTGGTAGCCATTGGCGTGTTTCGCGCCTCAGGAGCCATGGACATGCTGGTAAGCGGCGTGAAATGGGTGGTAGAAGCCTGTGGTGGCAATACCGACTTTGTGGGTGCCCTGCCCACCGCCATCATGAAGCCGCTGTCAGGTTCGGGCGCTCGTGGCATGATGGTCGACGCGATGACCAACTATGGTGCCGACTCGTTTGTAGGGCGCCTGTCGTGCGTGTTGCAAGGCTCTACCGATACTACCTTCTACATCCTTGCCGTCTACTTTGGCAGCGTGGGCATACGCTACACCCGCCATGCCGCCACCTGCGGTTTGCTGGCCGACCTCTCGGGCACCGTTGCCGCAATAGCAATCTCTTACCTGTTCTTCTAACAGCATCAAAGCAAAAGAATAAACAAAGGTAAATACATTTTATGGCTAATTTAAAATCGCTGGCCAAGGACACCGCCATTTATGGCATGAGTAGCATCCTTGGTCGTTTTCTCAATTATTTGTTGGTTCCGCTCTACACCGCAAAGCTATCGGCGGCCAGTGGCGGATACGGAATCATTACCAACGTTTACGCCTATACAGCGCTGCTGCTCGTCATCCTCACCTATGGCATGGAAACCACCTTCTTCCGCTTTGCCAACAAAGAGGGCGAAAACGCGCAACACGTGTATAGCACCATTCTTATTGCTGTAGGCAGCACCTCGCTATTGTTTATGGCGCTGGTGTTTACCTTTCTTCACCCCATAGCCTCGTTCATGGGCTATGCCCAACATCCTTCTTACATCTGGGTTATGGCCATGACGGTGGCCATCGATGCCTTTCAGTGCATACCTTTTGCCTACCTGCGTCAGCAAAAGCGCCCCATCAAGTTTGCTACCCTCAAGCTGTTGTTCATCGTTTTGAACATAGCGCTCAACATATTGTTCTTCGCCATCTTGCCCGCCCTGTATGCGCAGCACCCCGACACCATTGGCACCATTTACAACCCCACGGTGGGCGCAGGCTACGCCTTCTACATCAACCTGGCGTGCACAGGCAGCATCACCTTCTGCTTCTGGAAAGAGCTTACAGGCTTCAAATACGTCTTCGATAAAGACCTCATGCGCCGCATGCTGTCATACAGTTGGCCCATCTTGGTGCTGGGCATTGCAGGCATCTTGAACCAAACGGCCGACAAGATACTGTTTCCCTACATATACAAGGGCACCGACGCCCACACACAGTTGGCCATCTACGGTGCCGCATCAAAGATAGCCATGATTATGGCCATGATCACACAAGCCTTCCGTTATGCCTACGAGCCCTTCGTGTTTGGCAAATCGAAAGACAAAGACAACCGCGACACCTATGCCAAGGCCATGAAATATTTTATCATCTTCACGCTGCTGGCCTTCCTGTGCGTGGTGGGATACCTCGACGTGCTGCGCCACATCATTGGGCGCGACTACTGGAGCGGCCTGCGCGTGGTGCCTATCGTTATGGCGGCCGAGATCATGATGGGCGTATACTTCAACCTCTCGTTCTGGTATAAACTTATCGACAAGACCATCTGGGGCGCTTGGTTTTCGGGCATTGGCTGCGCCGTGCTCATCGCCATCAACGTTATCTTCGTGCCCATGTATGGCTACATGGCTTGCGCCTGGGCAGGCTTTGCGGGCTACGGCACGGCAATGATCCTGTCTTACCTTGTTGGGCAGAAGCACTACCCCATCAACTATCCGCTGAAAGACATCACCGTATACACCCTGATGGCCGCCGTGCTGTTTGTGGCTATGACGATGGCCAACGAGAAGTTGGGCTACGGCGCGCTGGTTACCAACACGCTGCTCATCATCCTCTTTGCCGCCCACATCGTAAAGCACGAGGGACTGGCACAAACTATTGCAAAGAAAGTAAAACATAAATAAAAGAAAAAAGAATGAAAAAATTATCCATCCTTATGGCCGGGCTGGCGTTTACAGCCACCACCGCCCATGCCGATGAGGGTATGTGGACCCTCTACAACCTGCCACAAGCTGTGTATGAGCAGATGCAGGCCGAAGGCTTCACACTGCCTTACAGCAGCCTGTACACTGGCGACAACGCCATCAAGAACGCTGTCGTAAACTTCTCAGGCTACTGCTCAGGCGTAGTAGTATCGCCCGACGGATTGGTATTCACCAACCACCACTGTGGTTTTGAGGGCATACGTAGCCACTCTACCGTTGAGCACGACTATATGCTGAACGGCTTCTATGCCAAGAGCTTTGAAGAAGAGCTGCCAAACGAAAACATGTTTGTAAGCTTCATGAAAGAGCAGCGCGACATTACCGACCACATGGTATCGCTGGGCATACACGAGAAGAGCGGCAAAGAGCAAGAGGCGATGATCGACTCGGTGGCCAACGCCATGACCGACTCGATTAAGAAAATCGACCCCACACTGCACATCACTGTAGAGCCGTTCTACGAGGGCAACAAATATTACGCCACCACCTACCAAGACTTTACCGACCTGCGACTGGTGTTCACCGTGCCCAAGTCTATGGGTAATTTTGGAGGCGAGACCGACAACTGGATGTGGCCACGCCAAACCTGCGACTTCTCAGTGTTCCGCATCTATGCCGACCCGAAGACCAATGGCCCCGCTGCCTACTCGAAAGACAATGTGCCCTACCACCCACGCCACTGGGCACCCGTGTCAATGGAAGGCTATAAAGATGGCGACTTCTCAATGACCGTGGGCTATCCTGGCTCTACCGAGCGCTACCTCTCAAGCTATGGCATTGAAGAGATGCGCGACGCACAAAACGCACCCCGTGCTCAGGTGCGCGGCGTAAAACAGGCTGTTATGCTGCGCCACATGCGTGCCAGCGAGGCCGTGCGTATCAAGTACGACTCGAAGTATGCACAGAGCTCTAACTACTGGAAAAACTCTATCGGCATGAACAAGTGTATCGACTCGGTAGGCATCGTGAAGATGAAGCAGGCTTACGAGGCTCGCATACAGCAATATCAAGACTCTACGGGCTACCTCAAAGGCAAGCTCGACATCAAGCACCTGGGCAAGCTGTACGCTGGCCGCAAAGAGGTAATGAAAGACCTTTTGTTCTTCAACGAAACCTTCCGTCGCACCAACGAGCTCACCACACGCGCCCTCGACGTTTGCATGCGCTTAGAGAAAGAGGGCGAGAAGAAGGGCGAGAAGATGCTGGTGCTGAGCAGCGACAACGCCGACACATGGGACGCTGCCCTCGACCGCGAGGTAATGGCTACACTGCTGAAAAACTATGCCGAGCACGTTGACAAAGAGGCGCTGCCCGCCTTCTTCAACGACATACAGACCAAGTTTGGTGGCGACTATCAGAAGTATACCGACTACCTCTGGAACAAGAGCCTACTGATGAAGAAGGTGAACAAAAAGGGCGAACTGTGGGTTGCTAACAAGAAGTTGGCTAACGACCCCGCCGTCATCTACGGCAAGCAGCTCATGGCCATCAGAAAGCAGATTGTTGACAAGCTGCAGACCACCATGGACGAGATTGAAACACAAGAGCGCTATCTCTGCGATGCCAAGATACGTATGGAGCAAGACATGCCCCACTACTCTGACGCCAACTTCACCATGCGTCTGAGCTACGGACAGGTGGGCGGCTACGACCTGGGCGGCAAACCCTCAGGCTATTATACCACCGCCGAGAGCATTGTTGAGAAGATGAAGCGCGGCAAGGAGAACTTTGAGTATGAGGCCGAGCCTATCATGCAAGAGCTGATGTCGGCAAAAGACTTCGGACGCTATACCGACCGCACCACAGGCAAGATGCAGCTCTGCTTCCTCACCAACAACGACATCACGGGTGGCAACTCAGGCTCGCCCATGTTTGATGGCAAGGGCCGCCTCATCGGTCTGGCCTTTGATGGCAACTGGGACTCGCTCTCTTCTGACATCTGGTTCGACAGCAAGCTCGCACGTTGCATCGGCGTCGACGTTCGCTACATGGTATACCTCATGGATAAGTGGGGACACACCGACCGTCTGCTGAAAGAAATGGGTATTGAATAATTTGAGTTTTGCAAGTTGAGAACTTGCTAAACAGTTAACGAGTAGACAAGGAAGTTTGCTTGTTGCATTATAGTAAATCGCCGCGCTTCACATGGTTGCCTACCATGTAAAGCGCGGCGATATTTGTTATACAAAGTATTAATATATTGTGCCGAACAGTTACTTATTGCAACGATATTACATAATTATAAAACATTTTTGCAAAAATAATTTGCCAGCATTAACATTTTGTGTATATTTGCAACCGAAACAACGATCAGAAGAATAATAAAGAGAGAATTATCATACACCAATAACAATGAACAAATTATCTACACTCTTGTTTACATTGGTTGCCTTGTTTGCACAGGCAACAGTGAAGGCACAATCAGATGCCGATGTTTATAAAGTTACGCCGATACTGACGGAAAACTTTGACCACTTTGTCAATGGTACCCAGGACGAGCCCGACGCCATCGACCTGGCGGTAGGCAAAGACGGAGCCATTGCCGACAAGTATATGAGTTCGCCAGGATGGGTAGGCTCATTGATATATCAAGCCGACGGCACATGCTGCATCGGCTATAACGATGAATCTGGCTTGTCAGGACTGCTGTCATCCGACTTTCTCGACTTTCAGGGCCGTACCGACAAAATAGTGGTAACCCTTCGTGCTCGCAACGTGAAGCCCTATGGCACCTCGTCATTGGACAAAAACTATGTGTGCGTTGACGTTATCGATAAGGAGGCAGACCAAACCTTCACAAACGATTATGCCGTTACCACCACCGACTGGAAAGAATACCGCTTCGAGTTCCCAAAGAAGCGCGACGATAGCCACCACTATTACATACAGTTCTACGGCTTCTATGCCCCCATCCTTATCGACGATATCGTGGTGAGCTACCAAGACGCATATGTAAACACACCCGTGACCAACGACTTTACTGGCTTCACCGCCAATGGCTTCACCGCCAACTGGCAGCCCGTTGAAGGCGCCACAGGCTATGCCGTGTCGGTCTTCACACAAGATAAGAACAAAAATCGCACCTATGTGCTGGAAAACGTGCCTACCACCGAGTGTAGCCTCGCCTTCAACACCCTCAACACCAACGAGAACATTTATTATTATGTAGTGCGCGCCACCGATGGCACACACTACTCGCCCGAGTCGAAAGCCATCAAGGTAGAAGCGTTGCTCGTGCCCCAAAACATCGCCACCACAGGCAAGGGCAACAACCAGTTTGACGTAACTTGGGATGCCGTGCCCAACGCACAGTATTATGAGATATATGGCCAAGCTCGCCACACCGCCACAAAAGACGAGACGGTGACCATATTGTCTGAAAACTTCGATGCCATCACAGGCTTCGACGAAAGTACCGAGCTGAAACCCTTCGGCGAGCTGCCCAAGCAAGAGGTTATCGACACGCTGACCGTGCAGCCCGGCTGGAAGGGCACCTACCCCGTGCGCATCAATGGCGCCTACGGCATCGACGGCTTTGGCTATGAGAACTACGGTGCTCAGGTATATCTCGAAACACCTATCATGAACCTGAGCAACAACAATGGCACCGTGAACCTCTCTGTCGACCTCATGGGCATCAACAACACCACCGCCGTAGTGCGCATTGGCCACCTTGAAGGCAACAAATGGATTGTTGACGACCGTATCGATGTGGCCGACCTCACCGCCGACTGGAAGCCCTACAACTTCACCCTGAAGAATGGTACCGCAGCCTCATCTATCGACATCTGCTGCAAAGGCCCCTCATACATGTATATCGACAATGTTAAGGTAACACAAGAGCTGAAGGCTGGCGATGTAGCCACCATTCCCGTGTTCGACGCGCCTGTAAAAGAAGGCACCGACACCCTGCTCACCGTGCCCACCTTCACAGGTCTCGACCCCATCGAGTGCAAGGTACGCGCCGTGAAAGAGGTGTGGGACGAATACCACTTCTCATGCGACTACATTGTTTACAGCCCCTACTCAAGCTTTGCCGACTACACCCTCGAGACCACAGGCATCAGCAAGCCCACACTCAGCAATGGCACCCGTGCATGGATTGAGAACGGCACCCTGCGCATCGTGAACCCCGCTGCCGAGGCTGTAACCGTGTTCACCACCGATGGCCGCCAGCTCTTTGCCGACCACTCGGCCAGCCACGACCTCAGCATCACGCTGCCCGCCCACGGTCTCTTCATCGTTAAGGTGGGCCAGCACACCGTTAAGGTAGCAAAGTAAAGACAAAATAAAGACAAACAAAGTAAGGCTCATACGCAACAAGAACCAAAGAAGAAACAGCAATAATTGACAAAAAGAGCCTAAGAAAGAAACAGAAAAATAATTTATAAAATATCTTTTCAAAGGAGGGTGTGTCAAAATAGGAGTTAGAGGAAGTTAAGAAGAAGTTAATCCATCTA
>USAI01000068.1 GCA_900552675.1 uncultured Prevotella sp. | reverse complement strand
TGCCTCTGTCCGACTCTATCTTCAGCATGCTATTAGCTTCTATAATAGGTTTTATTCATAGAGAAGACAAAATATGATATAGCCAATACCCGTTTGCGTTCTCCATTTGCTGGTGTAGTGGCCAATGTGACAAGTAAGGCACACAATATTTCTACATCTACCCCATTGTGCAGAATCATTAATACGACAAATATGGATGTAGAGTTTACCGTATTGGAAAACGAACTTCAGATGGTGCACACAGGCGAACGTGTCGTCATAACCCCCATAGATCCAAGACAAAAAGCTGTGAACGGAACTGTAACAGCCATAAACCCTCTTGTTGACGAGAATGGTATGATAAAGGTAACAGCAAGGGTAAGCCACTGCGATTACTTATTAAGCGGCATGAATGTGGGTGTAAGTGTGCATCGAGTATTCAAGTCGCAAATTGTGGTACCTAAAACAGCATTGGTTCACCGTTCAAACCGTTTAGTAGTATTCACAGTAGACAATGGCAAGGCTGTTTGGCACTACGTACAAACAGGAGCAGAAAACATGAACGAATGTGTAGTGACCAAGGGATTAGAGCAAGGCATGGAGATAATTGTGAGCAACAATCAGAACCTATCACATGGCACAGAAGTAAAAATACACAATTAAGAAATCTTGAAATAGAAATAGGAACATGGTAAAATATCTTCTGCAAAGACCTATTGCTGTAACCATGACATTTGTGGCTATCATGCTATTGGGTTTTGCCACATTCAATCAGTTACCTGTATCACTTCTACCCTCTATACCAATACCTGAAATTAATGTGCAAGCCACAGCCCCAGAACTGTCTGCCCAACAAATAGACAACGGCGTCGCCAAACCATTGCGCCGTCAGCTGATGCAAGTAGGAGGGTTAAAAGAGATAAAAAGCCAATCGCAAGATGGCATAAGCAATATCAAACTAAAATTTGATTATGAAACAGACATCAATCTGGCATTTATTGAAGTGAACGAAAAGATTGATGCCGTATCAGGCTTACTGCCTAAAAACGTATTACGACCCAAAGCCGTAAAAGCAAACGCCACTGACATACCCGTACTATATGTCAACATGACGCTAAAGGATACATCAGAGGCACACTTTTTACAAATGTGTGATGTTGCTCGGCATGTAGTGCAGCGACGAATTGAGCAGTTGCCAGAAGTAGCAATGACCGACATGACAGGGGTGCCACAAAAGACAATCATGCTGAAACCCGACCGCAGCAAGATGGAACAAGCAGGGGTAACTGATGCCGATTTGCGCAACGCACTGGTTAATAGCAATGTTAACCCAGGAACAATGACAGTGCATGACGGATATTACGAATACGACCTACATATAGGAAGCATCATAAGAACTACAGATGACGTACGCAATATATTTCTAAACAAAAATGGACGTATGTATCAGATTCAAGATTTCTGCGATGTAAGAATCACCGCCTCAACAACAATGGGTAAGGTACTGTTGAATGGGAAGAGGGCCATATCGCTGGCCGTCATAAAGCGTGGCAGTTCTAACATGGATGCCCTGAAATCAAAAGTGAAACAGACTCTTGAAACCTTTTCGAAAGCCTATCCAGAGATAGACTTTACTGTAAACAGGAACCAAACCGAACTACTTGATTACACCATTTCCTCGCTCAGTCAAAACTTTGTACTGGCCTTTATTTTAATGTTTGTTGCAGCGCTACTATTCATGGGCGACATAAAAGCTCCTGTTATTGTAGCTATATGCATGATTGAGGCCATGATACTTACGTTTCTGTTCTTTTTCATATTCAATATCTCGCTCAACACCATTTCGTTGTCGGGCATGGTGCTCGTAGTAGGCATGATGATAGACAACGCATTAATTGTGACAGAAAACATCTCGCAACATTGCGAACGCGGTGAAACACTTATAGCCTCATGTGCTCGCGGTACTGCCGAGATGATAACACCAATGCTCAGTTCGTCGCTTACCTCAGTTGTGGTGTTTGTACCCTTAATCTTCATAAGCGATATTTCAGGAGCGTTATTCTCTGATGAAGCTTATTCAATAACTTTTGGCCTACTCAGTTCATATATTGTAGCTATATTCTTACTGCCAGTGGTATATTTATTAGTATCGCAAACCAAACTATTAAACCGCAAATGGAACAGCAACACAAACAGCAAACTGAGCGGATGGATGTTAAAGACATACAATAATGGCATAAACAGTGTGTTTAAACACAAGAAAATATGGCTATGTTTTGTGATAGCCACATTACCACTATGCGCCCTATTATTTACCTGTATACCCAAAGAACTGTTTCCTAAGCTTGAGCAGAATGATACAACCATAAAAATAGACTGGAACGAAAGCATTGAGACAACAGAAAACACCGCACGAACCCAAGCGAGCATCAAAGCAGCAGGCACAGCGGTTAAAGAATATGTGGCAGAAATTGGTCATCAAGGTTATATGCTAAACGACCACTCAATGATGTCACCTAACGAGTCGTTTGTATATCTGACAACCGATAGTCGCGAACAGATGCATAAAGCCCAAACAAGCATACAAAAATATATAAAAAGTAAGTGGCCTGAAGCACAAATCACATTTGAAACGCCCGACAACATCTTCAACAAAGTGTTTTCTTTGTCAGAACCAGACATCGTGGCCGAGGTAAGCCCCGACAACTTACAACAAGCAATAACAATAAATGACGTACAGCAATTAAACAAATCCATAACAAGTTGTACGGGGTTATCGCCAGTAACCATTGCCAAACAACAACAAATTACAATCAATGTCAACACACAGAAAGCAATGGTCTACGGCCTTAGCATAAACGATTTATCAAACAGTTTTCAACAAGTGTTTCAAGATGCTGAGGCCACCAATCTTAAATCGGCCCGCGAGAACATGCCTGTACTAATTGCTGGTGATGGTGGCACTATAAACAACTATTTAGCAAAAGCTATGGTGCCCATCAAAAGTGTAAATGGAGAGGCCGCTATGGTGCCCGTTTCAGAATTTATCAGTACGAGCAGCACCGAAGGCTTCAAAACGATTGTGGCAGGTAAACACGATATATACATTCCTTATATCTTTGACAACGTTAACGACAAGCCTGCCTTAATAGACAATCTCAAGCGCGAATTTTCTGGCAACAAGCACGACGGATGGAACATTGACTTCTCGGGCAAATATTTTACAAGCAAGGAAACAATACGCCAACTGATTTTCATTTTCTTCGTGTCACTGCTACTCATGTATTTTATACTTTGCGCACAGTTTGAAAGTTTCAAACAGCCATTAATTGTGCTACTTGAAATACCAATAGACACCTCTCTGGCACTGGCCACATTATGGGTTTGTGGCTATTCGCTCAACATTATGTCAGCCATAGGCATCATTGCTTCTTGCGGCATTGTTGTGAACGACTCGATACTAAAAATTGATGCCATAAACACGTTACGCGCCGAGGGAATGAATCTTACTGTAGCAGTGCATGAAGCAGGACACCGACGTCTGCGTGCCATCATTATGACCTCGCTTACGACCATTACAGGTATGATACCTTTTTTCCTATCATCAGACTTAGGGTCAGAACTGCAGCGTTCACTTGCCGTGGCCATGACATCAGCCATCTTTTTTGGCACATTGGTAAGCCTGTTTATCATACCCCTTATATATTGCACCTTTATAAAAAGCAAGTAAATGAAAATGAAAAAGAAAATAATTACATACACATTTGCCATGCTCATAGCATTATATGCAATGCCATTGAGAGCACAGCAACCAAAAGAAGTTATGTCACTGCAGAAAGCGCTGGATATAGCCAACGCCTCATCAAAAGCCGTGGCACAATATCGCAATGAATATATGTCAAGCTACTGGACGTATGTAGCATATAAAGCCCAACAACTGCCACAGCTCACACTGAAACTTACGCCAATGACCTATTATCGGTACATCACCAACCGATACGACTCGGGCGAAGACCAAGATGTATATAGACAGCAACAAATGTTAAGCACAGGCGGTGGCTTGAGTATCACCCAAAAGTTACCTCTCACAGGAGGTACATTCTATATCAACTCAAGCCTTGACTACATGCGCAATTTTGGCAACTCACGCTCTACCCAGTACTCAAGTGTCCCCATAAGAATTGGCTATAACCAAACGCTCATTGGCTACAACCCATTTAAATGGGATAAACAAATTGAACCTCTTAAATATGAGAAAAGCCGAAAGCAGTTGGTATATAACATAAGTAGAGTATCAGAAGAGGTAACAAGTTTGTTTTTCAGCCTTGCTCTTGCTCAAAAAGAATATGAGATGGCGAAGAATAGCAAAACGATAGCCGATTCGCTTTTCACTGTGGGTAGTCAAAGATTCAAGATTGCATCAATTACCCAAGCCGATTTACTTACACTAAAACTTGACGCATTAAACGCCGGTAACACCTTAGAAAATGCACGCACAACACTCAAGCGCGCTATGTCACAGTTGGCCATCTACTTACGTATGGAAAAGACAACCAGCATTGTGGCCGAGATGCCACATGAACCCATACTTACACAAATAGATGTAAGCAAAGCGATAGAAATGGCACATCTCTACAACCCCAAATACGCCGAATTGCGCCAACGTAGGTTACAGTCGGAACAAAACTTGCAATATACCAAACGTTCGTCAGCTTTCAACGCACAAATTGATGCAAGTATAGGTTTCAATCAGGTAGCCGACAATTTTTCAGATGCCTACAAAAAACCGCTTCATCAAGAACTGGTGTCGGTATCGGTATCAATACCCCTTATAGACTGGGGCATCAGAAAAGGGAAGGTAAACAAAGCGAAAAGCGACTTAGCCCTAACTTTGACCGAGATAGAACAAGACGATTTAAAGATGAAAGAAGATATCGTGCTTGCCGTAAACGACTTTAACATACAAGGCAAGCTGATAAAAGCTGCTCATGAAGCACGAGATATTGCGTCAGTGGCTTATCAGCAAATACAGCGTAGATTTATGATAGGCAAAACCGATGTAAACAGTTTGCTACTGGCCCGTAGTAGACAAGACGATGCCCAACGCAACTATATCACTGCCCTTCGCAACTACTGGACGGTTTATTACCACATACAGAGCCTTACGCTTTACAACTTTGAGCATAATATTTCACTGTATGACCAATTCAACTTTTAGTATCTTCATCTAAATATTATAAACGATGAACCAATTACAAAAGTATTCGGCCTTCACACTAATAGTAACATTTGTTTGTTTCTCACTTATAGGCATAGCCCTTTTGCCAAAACTTACGGTTAAGCAAGTTCCTGAAAACGACTTGCTTGAAATAACCGTTTCTTTTAATATGGGCAACATGTCGCCACGCGTTGTAGAAGACGAAGCTACAAGCAAAATAGAACAAGTGCTATCGCGCATTGAGGGAATTAAGTATGTAAACTCTGTATCAAACACAGGTAGCGGAATTGTGACGCTGGGTTTCATACACGGAACTAACATGGCCACTGCACGTCTTCAGGCTGCTACAGCCATAAGACAGGTTTGGGACAGATTGCCAACAGGCATTAGCTATCCACGCATCATGGTACAGCAGTCAGACAAGTTGGCATCGTCCCCCTTTCTACGTTATGCAATATGTGCTGACACATCAATTGTTGATATGCAACATGTGGTTGACGACAAAATAATATCGGAGTTAGGACAAATAAACGGCATCAAAACAGTAAAACAAAACGAAACCGCAGAACGGGTGATGACAGCCGTATGCGACAGCCGACAGATGCAAGCAGCAGGCATAACTATGCAAGATATACAAGAGGCCATAACAAACTGTTCATACGTAAAACCACTGGGCATGGAAATGGTGAGCGATTTTGAAGGCAAAAAGAAACTGATGCGTATAAACATGGCTGCAGACGGTGATAGAAGTCTTAACCTGAGTAAAACAAAGATAAGGACTGCCAACGGACAATTGGTTTCGATAGACAGTTTTGTAAAAATTGCCGACGATGATGAAGAGCCTGTTAACATGGAAAGGATAAATGGTTTGAAGACTGTGTTTGTAGACATTACAGCCGAACATGATGCCAATCAGGTGATTATAGGCGAGAAAGTGAAGAAGATGATGAAAGCGATAGAAAAGTCGCTGCCCCATACCTTTGAAGTGCATCTTGAGAACGACAGTAGCAGTCAGTTAAGCCATGATTTACAGATAAACTATACGCGCAGCGCACTTACTGTGCTAATACTGATATTATTTACATTCATATCTACACGCAACAAAAAGTTGGCCATAGTGGTATTAACAAGCCTTATTGTAAGCCTTTGTATAGCAGTAGGCATATATTATATTGCAGGTATTGAAATACATTTCTACACACTTGCTGGTATCACTATATCTCTCAACTTAATGATTGACAATGTGATCGTAATGGCTTACCACATTATCAGTCGTAATAATATCAAGGCGTTCATGCCAATGCTTGCCGCCACATTGACGTCAATAGGAGCATTGTCTATCATCTTTTTTCTTGACTATGATCTAAAGTTAAATCTCGTTGACTTCTCAATGGCCATCATCATCAACCTTGTGTCGTCACTGTTTACAGCCACCTTCTTTGTACCCGCCTTAATGGAAAAAATGGGTGTGCAGAAACATGCATCAAGATACCATCAGGTTCAGAAATGCCTACATAACGTGATGGCATTTAACCGCGTTTATGCTAAAGCAACAACTATATGCCTAAGGCACCAAAAAGCGGTGTTCACCGTGACAGTGCTTACATTTGGCCTTCCTGTTTTTCTTCTGCCCATGTCTATTGATTGTCCCTCAAACTGGTGGGAAAAGCTATATAACCAAACGGTGGGAAACAGTTATTATTGTGAGCAAATGCGCTCTACTGTAGACAAGATACTTGGAGGCACATTGCGCTTTTTTGTTGACAATGCAGGGCACAAGAAAAACATCAACACAGAAGCAGAAGAAACAGGCATTGGCATCAACGTGCATATAGGTGAGGGAGGCACACTTCAGCAAGTTAACAACATGATAAAACCCATGGAAGCCTTCCTCACAAGAGAGAAAGGCATACAACAATTTCATACCTATATAACAGGGCCTAACGATGGTAACATTTGGGTCAGTTTCTCAAAAGAAGCTGTGGATAGAGGCATACCTGTGTCACTACACCATAAAATTGTAAAAGAGGCACTCACGATAGGCGGAGGCAGCTGGTCAGTGGGAGGCCCTGGGCAAATGGAGTTTTCAAACGATGCGCGAATGTCGGCAGGCGACATAGAGGTGTGGTTGCGAGGCTATAACTACGACCAGCTAAATAAATATGCCAATGAATTTCGTAATATGTTACTTAAGCACCCACGCATAAAAAGTGTCGTTATCAATTCGGCACGACAAACCTGGAACGAAAAACAAGAGGAATTGTATCTTGATTTTGACAAACACAAACTAGCCAAACAAGGCATTACTATTACAAAGGCGGTAGCAGCTCTACGCAACAGTTTCGGCAACGACAAGCAAAGCCTTTCTGTGTTGTTTGAGGGCAATGCTGTTACCCTCTTACTAAAACCATCATCCTCAGAACTCAACACCTGGGCATTTACTAATTTGCCTATACATGTAGATGGTAAAGTATTTAAGGTGAACGATGTAGCCAGCGTTGAAAAACGCCAGATAGCCGATGCTATCGTGAAAAACGACCAAGAGTATCTACTTTGTATACAATTCGACTATATAGGCGATTTGGTGATGGGCTATAAAATAATTGAACGCGACATCAAACAAATGCAAAGCAAGATGGTTATGGGCTACAGCATTAAACAGAAAACGTATAGTAGTATTAGAAAAGAACATGACGGATGGAAAAACATACTTTTACTTGGCGTCGTGATTGTCATCGTTTTTTTTATTACATCTATATTATTCAACTCTTTGCGTCAACCGTTTGCCATTTTATTGGTGATACCCTTATCGTTTATTGGTGTCTTTTTAGCTTTTGGTGCATTGAAACTAAACTTCGGTGAAGGAGGATTTGCCTCACTGGTGCTACTTGCTGGCATCAGCGTAAACTCAAACATCTACATCGTAAACGAATATAACAATATTAGGCGCATAAGACCAAAATTATCTGCCATCACGTCTTTCATAAAAGCATGGAACAGAAAAGTAACACCCATAATGCTAACAGTGTTATCAACAATCATAGGGTTCATTCCTTTTGTTATTGCGGGAGATAATGATTTCTGGTTGTCGCTGGCTGTTGGCACGATATCAGGTCTACTAACCTCTGTTGTTGGTTCGTTCATGTTCCTACCTTTATTATTATGTAAAAACCAACGGTCTCATTAATTTTGAAGACATCGCTTGCAGATATCAAATATTTTAACGAATTTTGCAAAGAGAGGATATTTTAACGATACGATTCATATTAAATATAAGAATACGACGAATAATTAAAAATGGAATCACTAAAAGAATTATACCGCATAGGAAAAGGCCCATCGAGCAGCCACACGATGGGGCCACAGAAAGCAGCACAAATTTTTGCCGCACACCATCACGATGCCAAAGCGTTTAAGGCTACACTATATGGCAGCTTGGCAGCTACGGGCAAGGGACATATGACCGACGTGGCCATTGAAGAAGTGCTGAAACCTATTGCCCCCATTAACATCGACTGGAAGCCGTCGGTGTTTCTGCCCTTCCACCCTAACGGCATGACCTTCAGCGCCTTTGACGAAGATGGACATGAGATAGACAGCTGGACGGTGTATAGCGTGGGCGGTGGTGCGCTGTCGGAGGGTGGCAACACCCGTTGGCTCACCGATGTAAAGGACGTGTATAAAAAGAACACGCTAAAAGAGATACTGACATGGTGCGATAACCACGGCCGAAGCTACTGGGAATATGTAGACGAATGTGAGGAAAGCAGCATCTGGGACTATCTGATGGAGGTGTGGAAAGCCATGCAGGAGTCGGTAGAGCGTGGCCTCGACCATGAGGGAGCGCTGCCGGGTCCGCTGAACCTACCGCGCAAGGCGTCGACCTACTTTGTAAAGGCGCAAGGCTATAAGCCATCGCTGGCATCGCGCTGCTTGGTGTCGGCCTATGCACTGGCGGTGAGCGAAGAGAACGCGTCGGGCGGAACCATTGTTACGGCTCCCACCTGTGGGTCGTGTGGCGTGATGCCCGCCGTGCTGTACCACATGTCGCGCAGCCATGAGGTGAGCGACACCCGCATACTGCATGCCCTGGCTACGGCAGGATTGTTTGGCAATATTGTGAAGAAAAATGCCTCTATATCAGGCGCTGAGGTGGGCTGCCAAGGCGAGGTAGGCGTGGCATGTGCCATGGCGTCGGCTGCTGCTTGCCAACTGTTTGGCGGCACACCGTCGCAGATAGAATATGCTGCCGAGATGGGCTTGGAACACCACCTGGGCATGACCTGTGACCCTGTATGCGGACTGGTTCAAATTCCGTGTATAGAACGTAACGCCTTTGCTGCCACACGTGCATTGGATGCCAACCTGTATGCGGCGCTGTCTGACGGTAAACACCGCGTGTCGTTTGACCGTGTGGTGAACGTGATGAAACAGACGGGCCACGACCTGCCATCGCTATATAAGGAGACGAGCGAAGGCGGACTGGCCAAGGATTATGAATTTTAACTCAAGTTTCGCAGGTCTTCGGCAGGCTGTCAATAGACGAGTTAACGAGTTGACAAGTTAACGAGTTGACAAGGGAAATTGCATATTTATACAGTTTGGTTGTATAAATATGCAATTTTGTTTTAACGGTTTTTAAATAAAGATTTGTGAATTTTCTTTCAGATTGAAAGTTAATTCACGCGGTTTGCTTACACTTTTCAAAGTTGATACTTCTCATTTGAGAAAGCATGGGTTTCAGGTCGTGAAACCCTTGGTTTTAGGATGTGAAAGCCTTGGTTTCAGAATGTAAAACCAAGGCTTTCAGACTGTAATTTGATGGGTTTTAAAAACCACATACCATGCACCCGAAAAATGAATATTTATGCAGTTTTAGAATTTCACCTTTTTCTTTCCATTAACAAGGTAAATGCCCTTGGGCAGAGGGGCCAGTTGGGTGCCCACAAAACGGCCGTCGAGGGTATAGATAGGGGCGTTCTGCTCTTGCATTGCGGGAGCCTCTACCCCACCGATGCCCGTAGCCACGTTATTACAGAAGCGGAACGACACGGTGCCCGCCTCAGTATCTTCATCGATGTCGAGCAAGCCAGCGTCAATGGTTGACGGCTCGGTGCGCCACAGATAGTTGGGCAGGTTTTGCGATGCCATGAGGGTATGCACATTGCTGGTGCCTGGGAAGGGGTCGCCTGCCATCGCACGGCGATAGATAGACAGCTTCTCGTTCGAAGTGCCCGATGTGAGCGTAGCATAGTTGAGCAGCAAGCCATCGGCAGGCACCACGGTAACGCCTGGCTGACCAGCCACATTATTCAGCGGACGCATGGCCGAAAGCGTGGCCGGATTGGCATTGATATGATAAACCAAGAGGCCGTGACCTGATAGATACTGGTTCCAGCCCTGCTTCTGTATATGTTCAAACAACAGATAGTCGGTATCGCTGGCACTGTTTTGAAGTTTATAGGCCTCGCCACCATTAGCATAGGTCTTCAGGGTGTAGGTGCCATCGGTATTGAGCAGCTGTGGAGTCTGCCATCCCATCACCTCGCGCTCCCAGGCGGTATAAGCCGTGGGATGATAGCTGTTGTGCACATACTCGCCGCCATCCATCAGGCTCCAATACTCCATGCACTGGTTATTGATATTGGCCGACGGCACCGTGGCATAAAGGTCGGGCAAGCCTAAGGTATGTGAAAACTCGTGACAGAACACGCCCACGCCCGCTATTTGTGGCACCGAGAAAGAACCATTTGAGGCAGGATTGACGGTTTTGAGCTGTTTCTCATTGGCATTAAGTTCGTGCACAATCATGTTCAGATTGACATTCTTGCCATTGAATTCGCCCACATTGCGGAAGCTCATCTTCGCCCAAAGGGCATCGTTCATAGCGCCATTGTTCTGGCCAAAGCCCGCATAGATGATAGAAACGAGGTCGATGGTACCATCGTTGTCGGAGTCGAGGGCGGGGTCGTCAAAATTCGTTATCTTGGCGGCCTCGGCACAGGCATCTGTCACAAACTGCGTATAGTTGATATCTCTACTTTCGCCATTATCGGCACCATAATATTTCAGCGAATTGGGCAAGGTGACGGGGCCCACCACCTTAAAATTAGGCACAAACTGACCATTGCTCATATCAGAGAAATACTGCTTCACGCTGCTATAGTTGCGAGCCTCGCCACAACCCAGGTCAGAGGGGGTGCCGCCATTCAAAAACTGCTCGAAAGAGGCTTTGGGGTCGGCCATGTGGAACACCGTATCAGTAAACTGTGCCAAGATGACCAGCGCCGTGGGCGACCCTCTATGCGGAAAATATTTTGAGGTAACGGTGGCACGAGCCTTTGACAAGCGGTGTGAAGCCTCTTTCAGAAAGAGGGGTTTCAAGGGGGCCTGTGCCTTTACCAACTGCTGCTCGGCGGTAGAACGTTGCTGCGCCTCATGCGCCAGCTGGGTGGTGGGCTGCAAGAGCCCTTGCTGGTTGATGCTGGAGATGAAGAACGACTGGTTAACGTGCGAGAGCATAACGCCATCGAGGGTGGTATACCAGCTGTACGACTCGTCGCCATGCAACACCACCATGAGCGTGGAGCCATCGGCCTGGCGTACGGCGAATGGCGTTTGGTTAGCCTTGGCAGCATGTGCGGTCGAAACCGAGAAGCACAGCGCCATAAGGAAGAGGAGGATTTGTTTCATATTGGTTTTTATCTTTTTAATTTTTGTTTTTGCGTAATGTGGTTTTAGAGGGTAGCAACTTGTAACTTGTCCCGTTCGTCTACTCGTCAACTTTTAAAAAATACTGACCTTTACCCTTGGTGCGCCATCCGAAAGAAATGGCATGGGCGGGACAATGGTGGTAGCAGCTGAAACAGGTGAGGCAACGACCATTATGTAACCACTGGGGCAAATGGCCTGGCTGGGCCTCGATATCATGAACAGGACAAAGGGTGGCACAACGGCCACAACGTAGGCAGCGGTCGGGGTCGACACGGAAAGGGTTATCGGTGATGAGCCACTTCACAAACACCGAGCCGATAAGCCTACTGTTGATGCGGGGCCAGCGACCAATGTCGAGAGGCGAGGCGATGGGGCGATGCTGCACAATGTCGGCAATGATGCCTTGCAGACGCTGCTCAGAAGCCGCAATCTTCTCTTTCTCACGTTGTGGAGGGTCGACATCCATAAACGGCATGCCCACATACGACTCGGGCATAAGCAGTGAGCCCACGGCATGAAGGGGGATGGAGCGTTGCGATAAGTCGTTACGGAAAATGTCGATGGCTTCGCCCACGGTGTCGCCAGCCGTGCAGAGGGCAAAGACATAATGCTGAGAAAGGTTTTCGACAACAAGACGCGAGATAAAGCGGCGCACAATGAACGGTGGTCGCCAGCCGTGCACAGGAAAGCAAAAGCCCAAACGTTCGCCCTCATTCAGCGTAATGTTGACGGGGTGCTCGTCGTCGGTTATCGGCACAAGCTGTTCGCCGGTAGCCTGACTAATCTGACGGGCTGCCCACAAGGTGTTGCCCGTTGCCGAAAAGTAGAATATCATGGCACAAAATTACAAAAACAATTTGGGCTGAACAAATAGTGAATGTAACAAAATGAATATCAGGAACAACAAGAAACAAAAGTAAGTATATTTTTTTAGACGCACTTAAAATTTCGTGAAAAAAGTATATCACTTGAGAAATATTGTACGAAAGAAAAGTTGATATACAAGTAAATAACATAAGCATAGAAAGGGCATTTTGCTAATAAATACAAAATAACTTGTTTAATAAGAAGAAAAAGATTACATTTGCAAATAAACAAAAACAAAAATGCCTATGCCTAAGATATATGAATATTTCGGTTTTATCTTCCTTTTCTATTCTAATGAACATGAACCAATACATGTTCATGTGAATAAAGATGGGCACGAAGCCATCTTTGAAATAATAATGGAAAACGGAAAACTTATACACTTGCGTAGGCGCACATCGAATAAGGTTCCACCTTTAAGTGACAAAGATGCTGCCATAGCAGAAGCTTTTGTAAACAAGTATTATAAAAACATAGTGGAGAAATGGGTTAACTTCTTCATCTTCAAGAAA
>USAI01000067.1 GCA_900552675.1 uncultured Prevotella sp. | reverse complement strand
GAGATTACTGCAGTACTTGCTTGAGATTACTGCAGTACTTGGTGCAAGTACTGAGAGGCAATACTGTCTGTGCTGAATATCAACATTGGCTATGGTTATAAACATTAACGAAAACAATTGTTGTTTCAATAATAATAACTATCTTTACAGCCAAATGCGGCTATGATTGCAGAAAGTATAAATATAGGTACACGAATATTTATCAATAGAAATAAACGATATGGATACGAGACAGATTTTTGGCGTTTGTAGCGCTATCCCTTTCATCATTTTGGGCATTGTGATGTTGCTGGGTAAAGGCGACAAACTTATTGCAGGCTATAACACAGCCAGCGAAGAAGAGCGTGAGAAGGTAAATATAGGGCGTCTGCGTATTGTTATGATGATTGTTTGTTTACTCTCCTCAGTGTTTCTTCTATCGCTGTCATATTTTGGTGATAGTTATGTAAAAGTTCTTACAGCCGTATTCTTCGTGGTCTTGGCAATATGTGTTATTATAGCCAATACTTGGGCAAAAAAGAAATAGAGCGCTTTTCTTTTTTGATACAAGGTAGAAAATGTACATAACCGTAGGCTCCTGTTCTTTGATTCATTGCCCACGGTTATGTACATTCGCAATTTATGATGGTTTATTTCTTTTCTAATTCCTGCAGACTTTCCATCTTCTTCTCTTCCAAGAATTCGTATATGCCGCACAGGTGTTCGCGCACGCGGCCATGACCAAATTCATATACCTTGCTAACGAGGCCATCAAGAAAGTCGCGGTCGTGGCTTACCACGATAAGGGTGCCATCAAAGTGTTGTAAGGCTTGCTTCAGCACATCTTTCGTTTTGAGGTCGAGGTGGTTAGTAGGCTCATCGAGGATAAGCAGGTTGACGGGCTCTAACAGTAGCTTTAGTATGGCCAGACGTGTGCGCTCGCCCCCCGACAGCACCTTCACCTTCTTGGTTGACTCTTCTCCGCCAAACATAAAGGCGCCCAGCAGGTCGCGTATCTTGTTGCGCACCTCGCCTTTAGCCACGTCGTCGATGGTTTGAAACACGGTCAGTTCGCCATCAAGCAGCGAAGCCTGGTTTTGGGCAAAGTAGCCTATCTGCACGTTGTGCCCCAGCTCAAGCTTGCCCTCGTTTTGCAGCTGGCCCATGATACATTTTACCAGTGTCGACTTTCCCTCGCCATTTCTACCCACAAAGGCTATCTTGTCGCCTCGCTCAACGGTGAGGTTCACGCCACTGAAAATGGTCTTGTCGTCAAACCTCATCGCTACATCGCTCATCTGTACAGGGTAAGCTCCGCTACGTGGGCTGGGCGGAAATCTGAGGCGCAGGTGGCTGGTGTCTTCTTCGTCTACCTCAATCAGCTCAAGCTTCTCAAGCATCTTTACGCGACTTTGAACCTGAAAGGTTTTCGAGTAGGTGCCTTTGAAACGCTCGATAAAATCTTTGGTCTCGGCTATCATCTTTTGCTGTTCCTCATATTGCTTCATCTGCTGTTCGCGACGTTCTTTGCGTAGCTCCAGATAGTGGCTATATGTGGCTTTATAGTCGTATATGCGTCCCATGGTAACCTCGATGGTGCGTGTGGTGATGTTGTCAACAAACTTGCGGTCGTGGCTGATAACTACTACGGCTTTCGAACTATTGCATATAAAATCTTCCAACCAGCCTATCGACTCGATATCGAGGTGGTTGGTGGGCTCGTCAAGCAGCAGCACGTCGGGCGACTTTAGCAACAGTTTGGCCAGCTCAATGCGCATGCGCCAGCCACCCGAAAACTCGCTCGTGGGGCGGTTAAAGTCGGAGCGCTCAAAGCCAAGACCCAACAGTGTTTTTTCAACATCTTCTTCAAAGTGGGTCATGTCTATGGCATAAAACTTCTCTGAAAGGGTCGACACCTTTTCAATGAGCTGCATATATTCGTCGCTCTCATAGTCGGTGCGAATGGTGAGCTCGTTGTTTATACGTTCTATTTCAGCCTGTATCTCGTGCAGATGGGCAAAGGCCTGACAGGTTTCTTCAAAAACGGTGCGCCCGTCTTCGGTCATCAAGTGCTGTGGAAGGTAGGCCACGACGCAATCTTTCGGGACCGATACGGTGCCGCGTGTGGCTGTGCGTACGCCTGCAATAATCTTTAGCAAGGTGCTCTTGCCAGCGCCATTTTTGCCCATCAGGGCTATACGGTCCTTCTCGTTTATCTGAAAGGAAATGTCTTTGAATAAGGTGGTGCCGCCAAACTCGACGGTCAGTCCATCAACTGTTATCATATCTGTTTCTTGGGCTTATTGTGAAATAACCCTACAAAATTAACGAAAATAATTCAATTCTCCATGCAAAACACAACGTAAGGCGCGTATATTTTTATACATACCAAATCTGGTCGTGGCATAAAAATAAAACATTTAAAGCCATAATTTCCTTAAAAATCATTTATTTTTTGTAAGTTTGCACATTAACATCCCATAGCGTAATAGAACAATAAGATAAAGACATAAACAGCCTATGAAGCGTTTCTTCCTCGGTGCAATATTTCTGTTAAACGGCATGGCCCTCAGCGCCACCGTTACGGTGCCCCTCATACCACAGCCCCAACAGGTAGAGTGGGGACAGGGCGAGGTAACGTTGCCTCGTCATTTTACCATCCGCGTAACCCATCCCTCACTGAAATCTCTGGGCCATTATCTTTCTTCTATCTTGGCACAGTATGGCATCGATGCTCGGGTGGCTACCTTTGGCCAAGGCTTCATACGCCTCGCCCTTGAAGACGACAATGCTTTTAAGACTTCGGCTTTATCGACCAACACTGCCGCCCTGTCAGAACATTATCTGTTGAAAACAGAAGGCAAAGGCATCAAGATATCGGCCCCACGTGTGGCTGGCTTGGTAAACGGTGTAGCCACACTGCGCCAATTGCTGCCCACCAGCACCCAGACGCCCGCTGTTGTGCCTCTGGTAACGGTGGCCGACGCGCCACATTATGGTTGGCGTGGCTTGATGATAGACAGTTCGCGACATTTCTTCACCCCCGATGAGCTGAAGCAAACTCTCGACCTCATGGCCTTGTATAAACTGAACAAGATGCACTGGCACCTGACCGACGACCAAGGCTGGCGCATCGAGATAAAAGCCTACCCACTGCTCACCGAGCAAGGAGCATGGCGCACGCTGAACAACCAAGACCGCTGGTGCCAAAAAAACGCCACCATGACGCATAATGACGACCTGCAACTTGAGGCCCATAGCTTACGCATCACCCAGAAGGGCGACACACTGTATGGTGGCTTTTATACGCAAGACGAGGTGAAAGACATTGTGGCTTATGCCCAGGCGCGAGGCATTGAGGTGATACCCGAAATAGATATGCCGGGCCACTCGCTTAGCGCCATTGCTTGCTATCCGTGGTTGGGTTGTGGTGCCAATAACCAGTGGGCCGACTTCTCGTCGCCACTATGTTTGGGTAACGACCGCGTGTTGCAGTTTTGTCGCGATGTGTGGACCGAACTGTTCAACCTCTTTCCTTCGCCATACGTACACATTGGTGGCGATGAGGTAGACATGGTGTTCTGGAAAAATTGTCCTCGTTGTCAGGCTCGCATGAAAAGTAACCGCTTGGCCGATGGCCATGCTCTGCAGGCCTGGTTCACCAACAATATGCAAGCGTTTTTCACGGCTCATGGCAAACGTATGATAGGATGGGACGAGATGCTGGATGGCGGACATATGCCCTCGGCCACGGTTATGTGGTGGCGTGGTGGCAATGCCGATGCTGCTGTAAGAGCCACGCGCGCTGGCAACGATGTGGTGTGCTGCCCCACTACTCATTTCTATTATGATTATGTTGAAAACGATATCGATGTAGAGAAAATTCTCTGCTTTGATGTGCCCGCCGCGATGACCTCTGTCGATCGGCAGCATGTGTTAGGACTGCAAGGCAACCTGTGGACTGAACATATACCGTCATTCAATCGCCTTACTTATATGGCTCTACCGCGCATGATAGCGCAGGCCGAGGCTGCATGGGTGCCTGTTGAGAAACGACAGTATGCCGACTTCAGTGCGCGCCTTACAGCTCATTATCAGCGCCTTGAGACTATGGGTGTGCGTTACCGGCTGCCTGGCCTGACGGGGCTGTTTCAGCAAAACATATATTTTGGTAAGGGGCAAGCCCGTGTAACCTGTGCCGACCCCTCGGCAGAGATACGCTATACCACTGATGGCACGGTGCCCGACAGCAATGCACAGCTTTATACACAGCCCATCATAGTGAGCCAGCCCACCACCTTCTGCTTCCGGGCTTTTGGTAAGGATGGTAACAAGGGCGATGCAATACATGCCTCTTTTGCTCCCGCTGTTTACCACGAAGCTGTGGCGCACCCCGATAAGCTTGTTCAAGGCCTTACGGCTACGTGGTACGACTATACGGGCCCCTCGTGCGCTGGCATCACCACGGCTCCGCTTAAGGGCACTTATCATATTAACCAAGTGACCATACCTAATGAGGTGAAAGGCAATATTGGCCTCGTTATCACAGGCTTTATCTATGTGCCTGCCGATGGCGCTTACGGCTTTAAGCTCACCTCTGACGATGGTAGCTTGCTTAGCATCGACGGACAGGTGGTCGTTGATAACGATGGCGAACATTCAACCCTACAACGGTCGGCACAGGTGGCGCTGCGCAAGGGCTATCACACCATCAACGTGCAATATTTTGATCATAACGGTGGCGACCTCTCGCTCGACGTGTATGACGCAGAAGGAAAACTGCTGGATACCAAACAGTTGTTCTTCAAATAAAAACAGAAAACAATAGCAATGTTAGAAATAAGAAATGCTATATGGGTGAAGAACGCCCATACCACGGTGCCTAACTTCTCGATGGCGGCGCCCGACAGCACCCTTACGGCCATCTGTGGGCGCAAGGGTTGCGGAAAAACGGCCCTTATCGAAACGCTGGTGGGGCTGCGTCCACTGGCGAAAGGGTATGTGTCGGTTGATGGCGAACTGTTGCAACCTGCCACAGCTGTCTTCTTTCGCTCGCGCATGGCCTATGTGCCGCAAACACTGCAAGCGCCAGGACAGCTAACGGCCAACGAACTGCTGCAGTTGTATGCCGACTGCAGCAAGCGGTCGCACCAAACGTTGCGCAAAGACGATGTGCAACAGCTATGGCCTGCGCTGCAACTCGACGATGCGCTTTGGACATCGCCCCTCTATCGCCTCTCTGCATCTGAGCAGCGTCGCATCATGCTCAGCTTTGCCTTGGGGGCTCACCGCTCCATATTGGTGGCCGACGACCCTACGGGCGGTCTCGACGATGCGTTGTCGCATGTGGTAACGCGTCTTCTTAGCCAGTATGCCGCCTTAGGGCATACGGTGCTGGTGGCTACGTCTGACCCTGTCTTGGTGGGTGTGGCCCATCATCTGGTATCGCTTACATAAGCAATGATACCCTTTACATAAACAAGAAAACGAAATCGTTAAAAAAGAGATATGGCAAATATACAATTGTCTTTCGTGCAAATGGTGCTGGCCTTGCTGCCCGCCTTGGTGCCCTTCTTCTTCATACAGCTGTATGGCTTACGCCTCATGAAAAAGGCTACGGCCGCCTTCATAGGCATGCTGTTAAAATATGCTGTGGTGTGCCTCTTGTTAGTGGGCACGGCTATGGCTGGTGCTGTGTGGGCCGATGTATTGGCATCGTTGCTCTTTATCATCATGTCGGCCATTGTGGTTACGCGTCGCGCCAAGCTTGCCATGGGTGTGCACTTCATGCCCGTGCTGGTGGGCACGGCGGTGTCGGTGGCACTGTTCACGCTCTACGAGGTGTTTATCGTGATGGGGTCGGCAGCGGCCGATGTCAGCACGCGCTTGCTGCCCTTGGTAGCATTGCTGTGTGGCGGCATCATGGAGATAAACGCCCGAGCCCTTACCTTTTATAATATGGGGTTGCAACATCATGCACATTTGTACCACTATCTGTTGGCCAATGGTGCCACACCGTCTGATGCGCTGTTCTATTTTCGCAAACGTGCTATGGAACGCACCGTGCTACATGGCGTGTCGCGCATGTCGTTGTCGGTTATCGCATCTACACCCTGGGTGCTATGGACATTGTTGCTGTGTCAACAGTCGTGGGTAACGGCCGTGGTGCTGCAAATAGCCCTTATGGTGGCTGCCATTGCTGCTGCCTTGGTGTCGATGGCGGTATCGCTGTACATGGCGGGCCGCTATATGCCCGATGGCTACACCCTGTTACAGGCTGCCGAGGTGGACAATGCCGAAGAGGATGATGCCGAAGAACAAGAGGTAAAAACAACTGAAACCCCGATTGATGATGAAAACAACAATTAAGCATTATATATGGGTGCTGAGCGCCCTACTGTGTGTGGCCTGTAATGGCGTAAACCGACAACAGGCTTATGTCGTAGCCAAAACGCTTGTTGAGGCTGGGGCTGAAAGTAAGGTTGAAGCAGAAAATGAAGCCGACCCTGAAGCTGCTGTAAAAACAAATGTTGAAACGCTGGCAGCTAAGGCGGTAAAAGATATTGAAATGCCTGCTGCACGCACACAAAGTGGCGAACTGCTGCTCTACCGAGATGGTTACACTGTATCTTATAATACCACTACGCTGCAACCCAACTGGGTGGCATGGCATCTTACCCCTAACCGCTTGAAGGGCAACGTAAAGCGTAACGATTATCCGTTTATCTCTGATGATGAGGTGCCTGAACCTCGTGTTGAAACGGCCGACTATCGACAGTCGGGCTACGACCGCGGACACATGTGTCCTGCTGGCGATAACAAATGGAGCGCCGAAGCTATGCGCCAGTCGTTTCTTTTGTCAAATATCTGTCCGCAGGCACCCAATCTTAATCGTGGCGACTGGAACGAACTGGAACAGGCGTGTCGTAAATGGGCTAAACAGTATGATGGCGTGTATGTGGTGTGCGGCCCCATCTTTTATAAAAGCAAACGACAACGCACTATAGGTAAGCATCGCATACCTGTGCCCGATGCCTTCTTTAAAGTGGTGCTACGTATGGGCGATGCGCCTCGTGCCATAGGCTTCTTATATAAAAATATGGACGGAAACCGACCCAAAGGCGACTATGCCAACACGGTAGATGAGGTGGAACGCATCACGGGGCTCGACTTCTTTCCTGCCTTGCCTGATGATGTTGAACGCAAGGTAGAGGCCGAATGTAACCTTGCCGACTGGGATATCAAAGATACTTTTTAAGGGCCACAGCCACACCGTCGGCATCATTTGATAAGGTAACGGCGTCGGCATCGGCACGCACCTCGGGGGCAGCATTAGCCATAGCTACGCCCATGCCAGCAAGGTGTAGCATTGATAGGTCGTTATAGCCATCGCCAAAGGCGATCATGTCGGCAGGGGTTAGGTTGATGTGCCCTAACAGTCGGCGTAACGATTGGGCCTTGTCAATGCCCTTCGGCACCAACTCGATAAAGAACGGAGCCGAACGGTAAACATCCATGCGGTCGGCTAACAGTTGCGACAGCTCTTGCTCAGCCCTCTCCATGTCGGCTGGGTGCCCCGTCATCAACAGTTTGGTGGGATGAGGCTCAAGATGTTCCAGCAGGTTGTCAACCTTTCGTATCGCCATTTTGTTGATACGGCTTTCTTCATCCACATATTCATCGTGGGGTTTCTCTGTTATTATTTCGTTGCCCACATAGCCTAAAAGAGCATGACCTGTGCGCACAGCATACTGGTAGATAAGGGGTATAACCTCGTTGGGCAAGTGGCGCTCATATAGCACCTCCTGCGTCCGGCAGTCTACTATCTTTCCGCCATTATAGGCCAGTATGTAGCCTCCTGTGTGCTCAAGGTCAAGACATTGGGCAACAGGCATAATGCCATAGGTGGGACGGCCTGAAGCCAAAATAATAGTAGCACCACGGCGTTGTGCATCGGCCAGCGCTTGGCGGGTGCGTGGCGTAACCTCTTTATCGCGGTTGGTCAGCGTGCCGTCAAGGTCGAGGGCAATGACACGAAACGATAGGGGGCGCTGCGCATCGGCCGAGGCCGTTGTGGGGGTGCAATATTCGTTGTTCATCACGTTTTTATAGTATATCTGTATTGTCGTTTTTTTGAAATCGGTTGCAATATTCGGAAAAAATATTGAATTATGCAAGCCAACTTGACCTATTCATGTTTTTTTATTGAAAAAGAAGAATTAAATCAAATAAATTGATGGCGAATGAAAGAAAAACACTATCTTTGCACAAACAGTGGGTATAGACGCTAACAACCAGCTACGAGCCCACACCCATAGAACAAGACCCATTTCTACGGCTATCTGACGCCAACCATCAGTAGCACGTTTCTACTTGTTTGTTGTACCATCAGTATGTCCTGAGATGAAGGCTTGGCTATATATTTTACTCTTATGAAAAAGGTCGTTGCGAGTGTGGCACTATCTTCCAAGGTGACGGTAGTCCATCAAGGTCGTGCTCATCATACGCATCGCTCTACGCTGAACGATAATGCAAAGATGCTGCGCGCCTTTTCAATCGACATAGAGTAGCAGAGAATTTATGACACTGGATAGTACGAATTCTTCTTCTACGGCCAATGAAAACAGACACTTTTACACATACTGAAAGTGGGCTGCTTCGTAATGGCACACCTGTTTCTGGGGCAGAAAAACAGTCTGGCTCAGAAATAAAACTGTGTCCGTACGTCTCGTGGTGTTACCTCTTCGTGCATAACCGAAAGGTAAAGACCATTGAAGACCGACTGAAGGCCGACCATATGCCCCATTTTGTGCATAAAAGCATACGCTACATGCCGCGTAGCCGAAAGGGTGGGGGCGTAAAACAAACGATGGTGCCTTCGGTAAGCGGACTTATTTTTCTCCAAGGCGAGGCCAAATTTCTTCAATCTTATTTAGACGAACGGTTTCCTAACTACCGCCTGTGCAAAAATTGTAGCACAGGACAGGTGGCGGTGATACCTGATAGTCAGATGCAACCATTCATGCGCGTGGCTGAGGTCGATCCTGACCGCGTGCGCTTCTTGCTGCGCCCCTTCCTCTATTACGCTAAAAATCATACTCTTATTCGTATCATGTCGGGCGATATGGCCGGACTTGAAGGCTATGTCGTGCGCATTGCTCGCGACCGCCGACTGGTGATGGAGGTGGGTGGCATGAGCATCGCCGTGTCGGGAATGCATGCTGAACAGTATGTCGAGGTAGACAAAAACCAGACCTCAAAAAAAGAGTGTGAACGTTATTATAAACGCCAACTAAACGACCGCAACGCCTTCATCGACCGCTATTTTCATCAGGTAGGCTCGATACAAGAGGCGCAAGAACAGGCCGCCAATATCGACCTCTTGCGCACGCAGACGCTCAGCGATATGCAACAAGGAACGTTGAACATTGTCGAAGCCTTTGCCACCTACCACTTCATCATCGAAGAGATAGCCTATTATTACGCCCCCATCTTCGATACCTTCACCCATCAATTAGCCCCCGTGCTTGAGGCGGGTCGCAAGGTGTTGCAAGGCATAAACCACCTTCTCACCCTGTTGCCTGTAAACAACGACGTGCGCCTAAACCACGAAAGCGCCTACGAGGAGCTAAACACCCATTATGGATATTTGTTTGAGTAGGGCAATCTTCAACCAGCAATAGCACATATGTATGGTTAATGCAGAAATTCTTCAAGCCTTTCTGTGGCACATCAGCCTCTACTCACATTCGCTGGAAGATATTGATACAGAGGAAGTCTTGATAACGCAGGCTCGCTATTTTATAGGCATCGACCTTGGTCTGCTACGAGAAGGCATACGTTTCGACGATGTATTGCTTTTACTCTTGCTTGATATTGAAAGGTAAACCAATAAATGTGATTGGAGCGGTGCCGAACGCAATTGCCAACTTTTCGACCACTTGGCCCAAAACAAAAAAGTACCGATAACATTATTGTTTGAAAGATGGTATCATGAAGCCGAGGTCCTTCGTCGCCAAGGCCTCTACGATAAAGCCCTTTCGTGCACCTATCAGGCCGAGACCTTTGCCGATAACCCTTTGCATAAATTCAGAACGTTGCTTTTGCGTGGCGATATTGAGAGCGCTAATAATAATAGGTATGAGTTTGGCATCAATTCATTGTCTTTGGCACTTCACGAGGCTGAACAGTTAGGCCAACATTACGTGGCGCAAGTGTATAACAAAATGGCCCACATGTGCTCTATGCGCTATGTAGGTTTAGGCATTTCTTTCTTGCGCAAGGCACAAGTAATAGGTGATAAGTTGGGTGATGCGAAGTTAATTCTTGACAATAAGTTTGCAAGGGCTAATTCGTACATCGTTTTAGCCATGCGTTACCCCAACGAAGAGCAGCTGTTCTTAGACGAAGCAAAGCGTGTGCTTGCCAGCATAGAGTATGATAAGTTGCCACTGCCCCAAAACAAGATATATTATAAAGAAATGTGGGCCCGCGTCAACCACGATGTTGAGCCACTGAAAGAAGCCTATGCCTTTTATGCAAAAATCAATGCGCTGGATGACATCTGTAGGATATGTGATGCCATCATCGAAATAGGCATCAACTATCATCAACCCGCACAGGCCCTTCCTTACATCGCTATCTATCGTGAGACACTGATAAAGCGAAATCGAAAAGATGTGCAAGCTAATTTGGGCTACTTACAACAAGCCGAAGAGATAATCAATGGGATACTGGGAAGAGAAACGAAATAAGTTGATAAGCCAGTTGCCTACGCTTCTCGACATCCTTGATCAGATATCGTTGCGTGAAGAACTGTTTTACCTGAAGCCGAGTCATTTTAAGGGCGTGTTTCCCACTTATTATCAAGAGGGCATGTTCTCTACCATGTTAGATGCCGATGGTAGGACACAACTATGGCCAATGGGCTTGTTGCCCTTCACTTATTACAGAGGGCAGTCGCAATATTTCCCACTGTGCAAGCCGTCGCTCTATCGTAAAGGCACAAGAAAGAACCCCATGTTAACCATGACACCCTCAAAAGTGTTTTTAGAGCGCTTGCGGGCATGCGAACTGGAACTGGTGATGCAGAAACACCCGATGAACGATATCTTTCATCATGGTACAAGGTTAACATACCCCGACGGCACAGAAGAAAACATATCATTGTCTATCGACTATTTAGCATTGGCACAGCATTACGGCATCTGTACCGAACTGTTAGACCTCACGGTAGACAAATGGGTGGCAGCGTTTTTTGCTTGCACCAAGTATGTGAACGGCGAATACAAACCCGTAACCGATGCAAATAGTTATGGCGTGTTTTATGAGATATATGAGCAAACGCACGACATGATGCCAGGCGTTACCGCTGCTGCCAGAAAGATAAGAGCCATAGGGCTTCAACCATTTTCGCGTCCTGGAGAACAAGCTGGCTTTGTCTATACCATGACAAAAGATCAAAACTTCAATCGTCTGTGTAATAAGAAGATAAAGTTTAGACACGATCCCAAAGTGTCAGAACTAATCTTCAATTATGCCAACCGCTCAAAAAAGCTGTTTCCCTATGAACTGCTGCAAGAAAAGGCCGAAGTGATAAAATCTCACACCACCTTTTCGCGCTCAGCCTACAACATGGCCATAGCACGCTATTTTTCTGATACACCATCCGAACAAATAGACGCGTGGTGTAAAGATCAAAATATACACCTACAAGACCAGCCCCTAACCTCTTTTACTGACGAAGAACGAGACTCCTTCATGAAAGCTTGGCCTCAAAACGCCCCCTCCTTTTACAGCCGTATATATGTAAGATATTGCTATACGGGTCCAATGAAAGAAGTGTCGAAGGAAGAGTTTTATACATAGCCTTTCCGAAACGCAAGGCGTATGATATAAAAGGATAAATATCAGTATATAAACTAAGTTTCAATAACATAAATAAATATCATAATATGCGTGATTTTAAAGACATTAAAGTCGCCGTGGCTGGCACAGGCTACGTCGGCCTGAGTATTGCGACCCTTCTGTCGCAGCACCATCATGTAACAGCAGTAGATGTAATTCCTGAAAAGGTGGAGAAACTTAACAATAAGATTTCACCAATACAGGATGATTACATCGAAAAGTATTTGGCTGAAAAGCCTTTGAACCTTGTAGCCACTCTTGACGGCAAATCAGCCTATGCAGATGCTGATTTTGTGGTGATTGCTGCTCCTACCAACTACGACCCTGTAAAAAACTACTTCGATACTACTCATGTAGAGGAAGTAATTGACTTGGTATTGGAGGTTAACCCCGATGCCATTATGGTCATCAAGTCAACCATTCCTGTCGGCTACACTCGCAACCTCTATTTGAAATATGCTCAGAAAGGAGTTAAGAAGTTCAACCTCCTTTTCTCTCCAGAGTTCCTTCGTGAGAGCAAGGCACTTTATGACAACCTCTACCCAAGCCGTATCATCGTAGGTTATCCAAAGATTATAAACAAGCCCGAATTTGAAGCTGAGAATAAGGCCATCGAATCTGTAACAGATGTTGATATGTTGATGGAAGCAGCTAAGACATTCGCAGCACTTTTGCAAGAAGGTGCCATCAAAGAAAACATCGATACCCTCTTTATGGGCATGAAGGAAGCAGAGGCTGTAAAACTTTTCGCTAATACCTACCTTGCACTCCGTGTTAGCTACTTTAACGAGCTTGATACCTATGCAGAAGTAAAGGGTCTTGACTCAAAAGCCATCATTGAAGGCGTAGGTCTTGATCCCCGTATCGGCACACATTATAATAACCCTTCATTCGGTTACGGTGGTTACTGCTTGCCAAAGGATACAAAGCAGCTTCTCGCAAACTATCAAGATGTTCCACAGAATATGATGTCAGCCATTGTAGAATCAAACAAAACTCGCAAGGATTACATTGCAGATGCAGTACTCCGCAAGGCTGGTTATTATGCAGAAAATGGTCAGTGGGATGCAAGCAAGGAACACAACTGTGTAATTGGCGTATATCGCTTAACCATGAAGTCCAACTCAGACAACTTCCGCCAGTCAGCCATCCAAGGTATAATGAAACGTGTCAAAGCTAAGGGTGCAGAGGTTATCATCTATGAGCCAACACTTGAAGACGGAACCACTTTCTTTGGCAGCAAGGTCGTTAATAATCTTGATGAGTTCAAAGAACAGAGTAAGGCAATCATCGCCAATCGCTTTGACGATTGTTTGAAAGACGTAGAAGACAAAGTCTACACTCGTGACATCTTCCGTCGCGACTAAAGTTTGAATGTATAATTACATTTAATAAAACAATAAATCTTCATAAATTATTGAACATTAATTATCATTAATTGAACGTTAATTATTTCATTAAT
>USAI01000066.1 GCA_900552675.1 uncultured Prevotella sp. | reverse complement strand
CAAGAATGACAGGACCAGAATCTGTAGTGTTACCATTACACCATATCCCAATATCTCCTTATGAAGGAAGCAAATGACTCTTCATTTCGAGTGCAAAGTTACAAGTTTTTTTTTAATTACAAACATTTTGTGTGTTTTTTTTCTAAAAAAATTCAAAATAAGAGCCGTTCTTAACTGTTTTCAGATATTTCGGTGTACCTTTGCACGAGTAACGGCGCCTGTTTAACATGGAGCTCTACCTCAAAACAGACAATAAAAATAACTTGACATAATAAAGCGAAAAGACACTGAATGGAACAAACTCAAAAAATGGTTGATACCATCGTAAAAGGTATACAGGAAAAGAAAGGTAAGAACATCACCGTGGCCGACTTGCGCGGCATCGATGGCGCCATCGCCGCTTATTTTATCATTTGCGAAGGCAACTCGCCCGCACAGGTAGAGGCCATTGCCGAGTCGGTAGGCGACACCATGCGCATTGATCTGCACGAGAAACCCGTTAACGTGGTAGGCTTAGGCACCGACCAGTGGGTAGCCATCGACTATGTTGACGTGATGGTGCACATCTTCCTGCCCGAGGCACGCCAGTTTTACGACCTCGACACCCTGTGGCAAGACGCCAACTTGCAGCACATTGCCGACCTCGACTAATCGTCAGCTCCCCCCTCCCCTACACCTTATTATATATATAGCGTGTGGGGCAACATACCCTCGGCCTGCCGTACAGCAGGTATGAGCTAAAGAAATGACAACCCCTAAAAATCGGAATAAAGATATTTTTTCCAAACACAGAAATGATAGAAAACAAAAATCAACAAAACGACAATAACCAGCCTAAGATGCCAAAATTTAATATGGGCTGGATTTATGCCGTCGTCCTCATCACGCTATGCGTGTTTTTCTTTTCAGGCGGTGGCGATGCCTTAGGCGGCGATGCCTCCGTAAGCCAAACGGCCACCTACACCAAGTTTAAACAATATGTAGAGAAAGGCTATGCAAAAAGCGTTGAGGTGATAAAACAAGACGGCGTGGCACGTATGTATGTAAAACCACAAAACGTGCGCGACGTGTTTGGCAAAACACAGCAACAAACAGGCAAAAAGCCTTATGTAAAGACACAGTATGGATCGCTTGACGAACTAACCACCTATCTCGACTCGGCACAACAGCGTGGCAAGGTAACCGATGTGAGCTTCGACAACACGAAGGGCAACTTCTTTACCGACTTGCTGTGGCAGTTTGGCCCGCTGGCCTTGCTCATCTTCTTCTGGATTTTCTTGATGCGACGCATGAACGGCGGTGGCGCTGGCGGTGGTGTGTTCAACATAGGCAAGAGCAAAGCCAAGATGTATGAGAAAGCCAACGAGATGGGCATCACCTTTAAAGACGTGGCTGGACAGGCTGGCGCCAAACAGGAGGTGGAAGAGATTGTTGAGTTTTTGAAACACCCACAACGCTATACCGACCTGGGTGGTAAGATACCTAAGGGCGTGCTGCTAGTAGGCCCTCCAGGAACTGGTAAAACACTGCTGGCCAAGGCCGTAGCTGGCGAGGCTGGTGTACCCTTCTTCTCGATGAGCGGTTCCGACTTTGTTGAGATGTTTGTGGGCGTGGGCGCCAGTCGTGTGCGCGACTTGTTCCGCCAGGCAAAAGAAAAGTCGCCCTGTATCATCTTCATCGACGAGATTGATGCCGTGGGGCGTGCCCGCGCAAAGAACCCCTCAATGGGTGGCAACGACGAGCGCGAAAACACCCTTAACGCCTTGCTGATTGAGATGGACGGCTTCGGCACCAACAGCGGTGTCATCATCTTGGCAGCCACCAACCGTGCCGATATGCTCGATAAGGCATTGCTGCGTGCTGGACGTTTCGACCGCCAGATCAATGTAGACCTGCCCGACCTGCCCGAACGTAAAGAAATATTCCAGGTGCATCTGCGCCCTGTAAAGACCGATGAGACCGTTGACATCGACTTCTTGTCAAAGCAAACACCGGGCTTCTCGGGTGCCGATATTGCCAACGTGTGCAACGAGGCTGCGCTGATAGCAGCACGTCGTAACGAGAAAACCGTAGGACAGAAAGACTTTCTCGACGCCGTTGACCGTATCATTGGTGGCCTTGAAAAGAAAACCAAGATTATGACGGCCGACGAGAAACGCACCATCGCCCTGCACGAAGCTGGCCACGCCACCGTGTCGTGGTTCTGCGAGCATGCCAACCCGCTGGTAAAGGTGAGCATTGTGCCGCGCGGACGCGCCCTGGGCGCTGCCTGGTATCTGCCCGAAGAACGACAGATAACCACCAAAGAGCAGATGCTTGACGAGATGTGCTCGCTGCTGGGCGGACGTGCAGCTGAAGAAATTTGCACAGGACATATCTCGACAGGTGCCATGAACGACCTCGAACGTGCCACAAAGAGTGCCTTCGGCATGGTGGCCTATGCAGGTATGAGCGACACGCTGCCTAACATTTGTTACTACAACAATCAAGAATATCAGTTCCAGCGTCCCTACTCTGAAACCACAGCAAAGATTATTGACGACGAGGTGCTGAAGATGATTAATGAGCAATATGCTCGTGCAAAAGACTTGCTGAAAGAGCATGCCGAAGGCCACCAACAGTTGGCCGAACTGCTGCTTAGCCGCGAGGTAATATATGCTAATGATGTAGAAAACATCTTCGGCAAGCGCCCCTGGCAGAGCCGCTCGCAAGAAATTATGGAAGACAATGCCCCCAAGCTGGAAGATATGCCCGATGAGGTGAAAGCGGCGCAAGCCGAACACGAGCGCGCCAAGGCTGAACAGCTGAAGGCACAACAAGAAAGCAACGAAGCACCGGCCGACAACAAGAACGCCGACGCCGACACTAACGAACAATAAAAAAGGTTGAGCAATATGAGCGATAAACTTAAAAACATGATTACGCGTGCCATCACAGGCACTATCTTCGTGGTGGCAGTGGTGGTAAGCTTCTTGCGCCCACAGGCCATGATGTTTCTGTTCGCACTGGTAACAGCGCTCTCAGTATGGGAGTTTACGGGCCTTGTCAACAACATTAAAGACGTTAGCGTAAACCGCTTCATCACCACGGCGGCAGGCACCTACCTGTTCATTGCCTTTGCGGGCTACTGCAGCGAGATAACACCCTCGGCGGTGTTTATACCCTATTTGCTCACCATCGTATATCTGTTTATCAGCGAGCTGTACACCAAGGCCTCTAACCCCATTAACAACTGGGCATATACCATGCTGTCGCAGCTTTACATTGCGCTGCCTTTCTCAATGATTAACGTGGTGGCCTTCCGCAACGAGAGCGGTGCTGTGGTGTACGACTATCTGCTGCCTCTGAGCATCTTCATCTTCTTGTGGACTAACGACACGGGTGCCTACATCAGCGGATCGCTCTTAGGCAAACACAAACTGTTTCCGCGTGTAAGCCCAGGAAAGAGCTGGGAGGGAAGCATCGGTGGCGGACTGCTGGTGCTGGCTGTAGCAGCCCTTGTAGGCCACATTGCGAACAGCAACGAGGGCGGACACATTTTGTCTATCCCTGGATGGATGGGGCTCGGACTGGTAGTGGTGTTCTTCGGCACCTGGGGCGACTTAGTTGAGTCGCTCTTCAAGCGCACAATCGGCATCAAAGACAGCGGAAAGATACTGCCCGGACATGGTGGTATGCTCGACCGCTTCGACTCGTCGCTCATGGCGTTCCCCGCTGCCGTGGTATATCTCTACACCGTGCTCATCATGATGGCGTAAGAAGATGATTGTTAAAAGATAATTGTAAACAATATCATAAAAAATAATAGGCTTGCCGTATATTATGGCAAGCCTATTATTTTTTCTCCTTATTTCTATACAGGATCGTATTATTTAAACGTTAACACACGACCCTCTTTGCGTTCAGCGGCCTCGCGCAAGGGGCCATCGGCATAACCCACCGACAAGGCTCCTATGCCTATCATACCTTCGGGCAGACCCATCTACTGCATCAGCGCCTTGCCCTCATCGGTAAGAAACATTTGGTGCTCGCGGTTTATCCAGCACGAGGCCAGCCCCTCGGCATGGGCAGCCAGCATCATGTTTTCAAGAACGCACGAGCCGTCTTGAAAAGCGTTGGGGTTATCGGCCGATGCAAACACCAAGATAATGGTGGGTGCATTATAGTAAGGGTTCGAACTCACGCCCATCACGGCAGCGTTCATAGCCACCAGTTGGGCCTTCATTGTTTCATCTTGCACTACCACAATCACGGGGTCTTGCTTGCCATGTCCTGATGGCGCATAGAGGCCCGCCTCGGTGATGTTGTGCAGCGCTTCGTCGCTCACCTGTTGCGCAGTGTATTTACGACAGCTGCGACGCGTTTTTATCAATGTCAACAATTCGTCTTTCATCTTGATATATTCCTTTCTATTTATCTTAACGTTTTGTTTTTCAATGTGCTTTTCTTATTTCTTTTTCTGCAAAAGCGCAATCATTTGCTGGGCCGCATTATCAGGTGCCGAGGTGTCGCCCAAGGCCTCAAACACCTCGTCATAGCCCTCAAGCATGGCGGCGCGACGGTTGCCACCAGGCAACAACGAGCGCAGGTCGGCACAAATGTTATCATAGGTAAAGCGGTCGGCAAACAGTTCGCTCACCACCTCGCGTCCAGCAATAAGGTTTACCAGCGAGATAAACGGCACCTTGATAACATGGTTGAACGCGAAACGTATCAAACGAGGCACGGGCGTCTTGTAGCACACCACCTGAGGCACACGAAACAACGCCGTTTCAAGGGTGGCGGTGCCACTGGTAACCAGTGCTGCTTCGGCATGGCTCAGCAAGGCGTAGGTGCGGTCAGACACTGTATGCACGTCGGCCCCGTGATGGGTGTTCAGATAGCGCGCATAGAAGTGGTCGTCGACAGATGGTGCCTTGGCCAGCACAAACTGATATTGATCAGAGAACGTGGCGGCCACACGTAGCATCATGGGCAGATTGTCTTTTATCTCTTGGTAACGGCTACCTGCCAGCAAGGCCACAATAGGTTTACTGATACTCAGATCGTTAGCTAAGCAAAACGCTTCGCGCTCCTCATGATATTGTGCCTTAAAATGGCTCACCTCTTCGGCCGTAGGATTGCCCACATAATGTATGGGATAATGGTGTTTGCCCTCGAAGAAAGGTACCTCGAAGGGAAGGATAGAGAACAGCTCGTCGACATCGCGCTTAATGTCTTTGATGCGCCACTCTTTCCATGCCCATATTTTGGGCGAGATGTAATAGTAAACAGGAATGTGGGTGTGAGCACGCAGATAGCGGGCTATGCTGAGGTTGAAGCCAGGATAGTCGACCAAGATTACCACATCGGGTTGCCATGCTGTGATATCGCGTTTGCACATCTTCATGTTGCTCAATATGGTGCGCAGGTGCAACAACACTGGCACAAAGCCCATGTAGGCCAACTCGCGATAGTGTTTTACGCGGGTGCCGCCCACAGCCTGCATAAGGTCGCCACCGAAGAACCGAAACTCGGCATCGGCATCATGTCGCATCAGGGCTCGCATCAATCGCGAGGCATGTAGGTCGCCACTGGCTTCGCCCACAATAAGATAATATTTCATGTCTTGTTATTGCTTCTTTTCTGTTTCCCTATTATTGCTCCCAATCTTTCATTTTCTGCAACAACTCATAGGCTGTTACATCAATCTGTGTGGGCGTAATAGCTACATACCCATGCTGAAGGGCATAGTTGTCGGTGTCGGTAGCTTCGGGCTCATCGTTACGATAGTGGCCCGTCATCCAGAAATAATCGTAGCCGTGCGGGTGCTGCATCTTCACACACTCGTTATACCACGTGCCCTTGGCCATGCGGCATACGCGCACACCCTTGAAGGTGGGCTGCAGCGGGAAGTTTATATTCAGGCAGGTGCCCTTTGGCAAGCCTTCGGCCAGCACACGCTTAACCACTTGGCGCACAATGGGTCGCAAGGGTTCAAAGTCGGCATCGGCGCGAGGGTCGCACAGCGAGAAAGCCACTGAAGGGACATACTTCATGCAGCCCTCAATGGTAATGCCCATCGTGCCACTATAATGCACGTTTACGCTGGCATTGTCGCCGTGGTTTATGCCACCAATAATCATATCGGGAAGACGGTCGACAAAAAACTGGTCAAGGGCCAATTTAATACAGTCGACGGGGGTGCCACTGCACGACCACATCTCCATACCTTTGTCTTTGCGACGCAGTTTCAAACGCAAAGGGTCGGCAGCGGTGAAGGCGCACGAGAAGCCTGAACGGGCCGACTCGGGGGCACATACCACCAGGTAAGCAATGTCGCGCAGCATATCAATAAGGCTGTTAATGCCCTTGGCATGGTAGCCATCATCGTTGGAAATGAGGATGACAGGTTTATTTACATTCATAATTTTTCCTTTATTTTCTTTGCAAAAGTACGAAAAAAGGTTTAAAGTAAACGTTTCTCGCATAAAATATGTAACTTTGCCAAAGATTTTTGCACTTTTACTTACTCGACTGTGACATGGGAAAAATCATTGCTTTAGCCAACCAAAAGGGAGGAGTGGGAAAAACCACCACCACCATAAACCTGGCAGCCTCGCTGGCTACGCTGGAAAAGACGGTTCTTGTTGTTGATGCCGACCCCCAGGCCAACGCTTCAAGCGGATTGGGTGTCGACATCAAGGAGGTAGACTGTTCTGTTTACGAGTGTATCATCGACCATGCCGATGTGCGTGATGCCATTTATACCACCGACATATCGGGCCTTGACATCATTCCCAGCCATATCAACCTTGTGGGCGCCGAGATTGAAATGCTCAATTTGCCCAACCGCGAGAAGGTGATTAAGAACCTGCTGGCCACCGTGCGCGATGAGTACGACTACATACTGATTGACTGCAGCCCGTCGCTGGGCCTCATCACGGTGAACGCCTTAACGGCTGCCGACTCGGTTATCATTCCGGTGCAGTGCGAATATTTTGCCTTGGAAGGTATCAGCAAACTGCTGAACACCATCAAGATTATCAAGAGCAAGCTAAACCCCCACCTTGAAATTGAGGGCTTCTTACTCACCATGTACGACAGTCGTTTGCGTTTGGCAAACCAGATATACGACGAGGTGAAACGCCACTTTCAGGAGCTAGTCTTCAAAACCGTCATACAGCGTAACGTAAAGCTAAGCGAAAGTCCGAGTCATGGTTTGCCTGTCATCCTTTACGATGCCGATTCGACAGGCAGCAAAAACCACTTGGCCTTGGCCAAAGAAATAATCAACAAAAACAGTTGATGTAACCATTGCCACCGCCTTGTTTGCCACATAGGCGCAAGCGCACCACACTGGCAATGAAGGCAACAAACCAATGCCGCCCAAGCGGTAAGAATAAACAACGTAACAATGGCAGTACACAAGAAATACAACAAAAACGTTTTGGGACGCGGGCTCGACGATTTGGGCAAAGGTCTTGACGCACTTATCGACACCAACGGTGTAACCACACAAGGCACCTCTACCATCAACGAGATACCCCTCAACGAAATTGAACCCAACCCGAACCAGCCCCGACGCGATTTTGACCAGGAAGCACTGCAAGAGTTGGCCACAAGCATCAGCCAGATAGGCATCATTCAGCCCATCACGCTGCGCCAGGTCGACGATCACCACTTCCAAATTATCGCGGGCGAGCGCCGTTGGCGTGCTTCGCAGATAGCTGGCCTCGATGCCATTCCCGCCTACATTCGCACCATCAAAGACGAAAACGTTATGGAGATGGCGCTGGTGGAAAACATTCAGCGCGAAGACCTTAACGCCATAGAGATAGCTTTGGCCTACGAGCACCTGCTCGACAAAGAGGGCATGACACAGGAAAAGGTGTCGGAGCGTGTGGGCAAGAGCCGTGCTGCCATTACCAACTATCTGCGCCTGTTGCGTCTGCCAGCTCAGGTACAGATGGCGCTACAAAAGAAAGAAATAGATATGGGACACGCACGTGCCTTGCTGGCCGTCGACAGTCCGTCACTACAGATAAAGCTCTTCAAAGAGGTGCAGAAGCATGGCTACTCGGTGCGCAAGGTTGAGGAGATGGCACAGATACTGAAGAATGGTGGCGACATTGAGTCGGGCAAAAAGAAGATTGTGGCCAAGAACACACTGCCCGATGAATTCAATATGCTCAGAAACCGCCTCTCTGAGTTTTTGCACACAAAGGTGCAGATGACTTGTTCGCAGAAGGGAAAAGGCAAAATAACCATTCCCTTTGCCAACGAAGAGGAGCTGGAACACATCATGAGCGTTTTTGATAAGATGAAGTAATGACTATTTGTATTAAAGGAAACATACATCTATCCAGCATCATACGTACAGCGTTATGCGCAATGCTGCTTGTGCTGTCATCGGCCGTAGCAGCAGTGGCGCAAGACAGCTTGCGCGTTCAGCCTATTGCCCACGACAGTTTGCCCATGCGCCCTACGGCGTTTGTGTTCACACCCGAGCACGACACCATTCCTGCCATGGCAACACTGACAAAGGCCGACAGCCTGAAGTTGCTGACTCAGCCCGACACCCTACGTCTAAAGAAAGGACGCGACTGGGCTACATGGCGCCCCAACCCCAAACGTGCCATGTGGCTGGCTATCGTGTTGCCTGGTGCTGGGCAGATATACAACCGCAAATACTGGAAGCTGCCCCTCGTGTATGGTGGCTTCGTGGGATGTGCCTACGCTATGCGTTGGAACAACCAAATGTATCGCGACTACTCGCAAGCCTACATGGACTTGATGGACAACGACCCCAACACACAGAGCTATAACCAGTTTCTGCATTTGGGCGTAAAGATAGACGAGACAAACATTGATCGGTATAAGACGCTGTTTAAGAACCGTAAAGACCGCTTCAGACGATGGCGCGACCTCAGCGTGTTCTGTATGATTGGCGTGTATGCCCTTTCAATTGTCGACGCTTATGTTGATGCCTCACTCTCCGAGTTTGACATCTCTAACAATCTAAGCTTGCGCGTTGAACCTACCATCATCAACAATTCGGCCGAGCGCAACGTGTTAAAACAAAACACCCTGGGCCTAAGCTGCAGCCTAAACTTTTAAGGTGCGCCACACATTATTATGTATGCGCCCACCAAGCACTGCACGCCTTTAAAAAAGTAACGACCACAAGTGCTGCCTTGCTGTATGATAGGATAAAGAGGAGGAAAATAAAAACTGATAATAAATATTAGAAAAAGGAAAATAAACGGATAAATGAAAAAAATCAGTCTGCTGATCGTAACAGCGCTTTTCGCATTTACAAACGGTGCATGGGCACAAAATGATAATGATGATACGGAAATCACTGTTACCAACCAGAAAGGAGAAAAAGAAGTTATTGACTTGCCTGAGGCACTGTCGTACGAGTATGACAGCTTGCTGAGTGTGTATAATGCAAAAACATACATAAGGCCCAACGCTAACTGCGACATGCCCGACGTAAACCCCATTTACGAGAAAGAGGTGTACAAAGAGCGATTGAGCCGAATACCAGCGGTGATAGAAATGCCGTATAACGATGTTGTGCAAAAGCTTATCGACAGATACTCAGGACACCTGCGTCGCTCGGTAAGCCTCATGCTGGGCACACAAAACTTTTATATGCCTATCTTTGAGCAAGCCCTCGAGTCGTATGGTTTGCCCTTAGAACTGAAGTATCTGCCCGTTATCGAGTCGGCCCTCAACCCCAACGCTGTATCGCGCGTAGGCGCCACAGGGCTTTGGCAGTTCATGCTGCACACAGGAAAGCAGTATGGCCTTGAGATAAACTCGCTGGTTGACGAGCGTCGCGACCCCGTGAAAGCATCGTATGCCGCCGCTCATTATCTGAGCGACCTGTATAAGATATTTGGCGACTGGAACCTTGTGATTGCGGCCTACAACTGTGGCCCACAAGGCATCAACAAGGCTATACACCGTGCCAAAGGTCTCACCGACTATTGGGACATCTACCCCTATCTGCCCAAAGAAACACGTGGCTATGTGCCGGCCTTTATTGCCGCCAACTATATTATGAACTATTATTGCGACCACAACATCTGCCCGATGGTGGCCGAACTGCCTGCAAAGAGCGACACCATCATGGTGAACCGCGACATACACTTTGAGCAGATTGCCAAGGTTTTGAACATTGATATCGAAACCCTTAAAGACCTTAACCCGCAATACCGTCGCAACATTGTTAATGGCAGCAGCAAACCCTCGTCGCTGCGTTTGCCCGCCATGGCCATTGCCTCGTTCATCGACCAGCAAGACTCAATATACAGCTGCACCGTAGACAACTTCCAAAACAAACGCACCGAGGTAGATATTACCGAGCCTCAGAAAGAATATTCGTCAAGCAAATATTCTTCGCACTCACGTAAATCGGCCAAACGTTCATCAAGACATAAGAAAAGACGTGGAAGGTCGGTAACCATACGTCAAGGCGACACCTTGTCAGACATTGCACATCGTAACGGCACAACGGTAAGCAAGCTGAAGAGGCTTAACAAAATAAAGGGCAGCAGCATACGCGCAGGAAAGAAGCTGAAGGTGAAGTAAAAAAACACTCAAAAGCTACTACTGCCACCAACCCAACACCAATCCAATCATACAGGAGACACGAATATGGACGACCAGAAGATGAAAGACGCCCAGCGTGAAGCCGCTGAGGACAAACTGATAGGCGATGCTTTCCAGCATCTGCTTGATACGTATATTGCATCAAGACATCGTAAGAAGATAGATATCATTACGAAAGCCTATAACTTTGCACGACAGGCACATAAGGGTGTGCGCCGACTGTCGGGCGAGCCCTATATCTTGCACCCTATCGCCGTGGCTCAAATAGCCTGTGAAGAGATGGGACTGGGCTCTACCAGCATCTGTTCGGCCTTGCTGCATGATGTGGTTGAAGATACCGACTATACGGTTGAAGATATAGAAAACATCTTCGGCCCAAAGATAGCGCAGATTGTTGACGGACTGACAAAGATATCGGGTGGTATCTTTGGCGAGCAGGCATCGGCACAGGCCGAAAACTTCAAGAAGCTACTGCTCACCATGAGCGACGACATACGCGTTATCCTTATCAAGATATGCGACCGTCTGCACAATATGCGCACACTGGCCTCGCAGCCCGCCAACAAACAATATAAAATTGCGGGCGAAACGCTGTATATCTATGCACCACTGGCCAACCGCTTGGGCTTAAATAAAATTAAAACCGAGCTTGAAGACCTCAGCTTCCGCTATGAGCATCCTGAAGAGTATGCCGCCATCGAAGCAAAACTGGCCTCTACACAGGCACAGCGCGACACCCTGTTCGACGAGTTTACACGCCCCATTCGCGAGGCGCTCGACAAGATAGGCATTAAATATACACTGAAGGCACGCGTGAAAAGCCCCTATAGCATCTGGAACAAGATGCAAAACAAGCACGTAACCTTTGAAGAGATATACGACATCTTGGCCGTGCGCATCATCTACACCCCCAAGGTGCGAGAGGAAGAGATAGACGAATGTTTCAAGATATATGTGGCCATTAGCCAGATATATAAGTCGCACCCCGACCGTCTGCGCGACTGGGTAAACCACCCCAAAGCCAACGGCTACCAGGCCCTGCACGTAACGCTGATGTCGAAGCAAGGCAAATGGATAGAGGTGCAGATACGTTCTGACCACATGGACGAGGTGGCCGAACAAGGCTTTGCCGCACACTGGAAGTATAAAGAGGGTAACGAACTGGTTGACGACGACAGCGAACTGAACAACTGGCTGAGTACCATCAAGGAAATTCTTGACGACCCACAGCCCGATGCCATGGACTTTCTCGACACCATCAAGCTGAACCTCTTTGCCAGCGAAATATTTGTCTTCACCCCAAAGGGCGAAATTAAAACCTTACCTGCAGGATGCACAGCCCTCGACTTTGCTTTCCAGATACACACCTTCTTGGGTAGCCACTGCATTGGCGCCAAGGTAAACCATAAGTTGGTGCCCCTAAGCCATAAGCTGCAAAGCGGCGATCAGGTAGAAATTCTCACCTCTAAATCGCAACACGTGCAGCCGTCGTGGATCAACTTTGTATCAACGGCCAAAGCCAAAGGCAAGATACAAGCCATCTTGCGTCGTGATAACCGCGAGACACAAAAGGCGGGCGAAAAGCTGGTAACCGACTGGCTCACAGAGCACGAAATGGCCATGAACACGGCCGTGGTTGATAAGTTGTGCGAGATACATAATATAACCAAAGCCGAACAACTGTTCTTTGCCATTGGAGAAAAGAGCATCATCTTGGGCGATAAAGACCTTGAGATGCTGCGCGACAAGAAGAAAGAAACGGTGAGCGGATGGCGCAAGTTTGTACCCTTCCTTGGCCATGAGAAGAAGGCCGACAAGCAACAACTGTTTGTGGTGGGCGAAGGTTTCAATAAGAAAAAGCCAATCATCATCAGCGAAGACAACATCGACACCTTCATCTTCCCCACCTGTTGCCACGTTATCCCAGGCGACGATGTGTTAGGATATATCGACAACAAGAAACGTATCGAGATACACAAACGCGACTGCCACGTGGCCAACCGACTGAAGGCCAGCTTCGGTAACCGCATTCTTGATGCTAAATGGAATATGCACAAGCGCTGCTGCTTTGATGCCACCATCGAAATTCATGGCATTGACCGCAAGGGCATGCTGCTTGATGTGTCGAAAGTAATTACAGACCAGCTCGATATCAACATTCATAAGGTTACCATCTCAAGCCAAAACGGCATCTTCGACGGCACCATCGAACTGCGTGTGCACGATCGCGACGAGGTGAAGGTGATTGTTGAAAGCCTGAAAAAAATTGAAGACCTGAAAGAAATACAGCGCATACTGTAAGCAACATATTAAGAAAAGAGAAGCCCCTCCCCCGCGCCGCGCCTGCGCGGCTTTCCCCTCCCCTTATGGAGGGGAGTGAATGGCCTTGCTAACTATGGTGTAATTATTATATATAACTTTGTACATGGAGGACGTGGCACGGAGGCCACCGTCCTACTATGATTTGCTGTTTTGTAATAACTACGCCAAGTATTAAGATGAAACTGGGTATCTTAAAGTAGGACGGGGGTCTCCGTGCCCCGTCCTCCAACACCCAAAATAGGTTTCCACATGGAAGACAGGGGCGCGGAGGCCACCGTCCTACTATGGTTTCCTGTTTTGTAATTATTGCTGTCTGGTAAAACTCCAAAGAGCATAAATATCCTTGCCGAAGCCTTGTAAAATTGGAACTTCGGGGTTTGTCTGTTCAAAAGCAAGCCCTCTAGACGAAGATAGCAAACATATCGTCTCAGTACTTGAGGGAGATTACTCCAGTACTTGATGGAGATTACTCCAGTACTTGGCCGAGATTACTG
>USAI01000065.1 GCA_900552675.1 uncultured Prevotella sp. | reverse complement strand
AGATACAAAATACTATGAAACTAAAAAAAACTCCCCAGTATTTTTCCACTGAGCCGCAACCAGCCTCCAACAAAGTAGGGCTTAATAGTTTGGGTGCTGGAGAACAGGGCACGGAGACTCTGTTCTACTATAGTTTGCCTCGCCGCTCTCGCATTATGAATTATGAATTATAAATTATGAATTAGTAGGACGATGGCCTCCGTGCCCCGTCCTCCAGCAACCAGCCCACAACCAGTATTTATAGTTGATAAATTGTAACTGTTATTGTTATTATAACTGTTATTGTTATTATAACTGTTATTGTTATTATAACTGTTATTGTTATTGTAATTCACTTCATCCAATAAACCCATAGTTTTGTAAAATAACCCCAACGGTAGAAATAACATGACGAAAAACCCTTGTTCGTAACGTAAATAAATTATATCTTTGCATCAGAGTTAACAATATCTTGCAGAAAAGTTAGCTAATTCTTGCATCAGTGTTAACAATATTTTGCTGAAAAGAATAAAAACATAACAATCGTATAAACCGATAAAAAACAACAATTATGGAGACACCTACCACCAACAAAAACAAGAGCTTGAAAGAGAACTGGAAGAAAGCCGCAGCAATGGCGGGCGCAGCAATGGCGGGCGCAGGAGCAGTAGCCGCTGCCGATGTGTTAAGAGAAGATGAAGAAGCTGAAGACGTAAAACCCACCACCGAAGAACAAACAGCTACCCAGCAAGCCCACGACCCATCAACCCAAGATACTGCTGGGCACACCAGCAACGCGCATACTCAAAGCGCAGCGCCCCACCAAGCGCCCCACCATCATCAAGGTGCAAACCATTATCAAGCCCCCCAGCATCAGGAGGCACAGGCCGAGACAGCTACCCAAGACGTAGCACAAAACACCACCGAGGCCTCTACCCAAGACGTAGCACAAAGCACCACCGAGGCCTCTACCGACCATGTAGAAGTGATTAACGTTGAAGAAACGCCCGACATCGACCCCTCGCTGGTAGCCCAAGACCTCACCGACGATGATGCCATCTTAGCAACCCCCAACGACCTTGAGGCCGAACACATTGACCTGGCCGCTACCGACACCGTTGAAACCGTTGATGGCGAAACCATTCAGGCCACACCCATCGCCGACGATAGCGCCGAGCCCGTTTACATGGTTGACATAAACAATGGCGACAACACTCACACCGACGACCTGGCGTGCGCCCCCGATCCCGCCGACGATTTGATGGGCACCAACGACCCCGCCGATGCCGACCTCTACCTATCGCCATCTGACGATGCCTTTATCAGTTGACAAGCCGCTTGCCTAAGCAAAAACTAACAGCATATCAAAGGCATGCGAAACTTTAAATAATAAGAACATAAGCAACAATGAAACACATACACCTACTGCTGGCCATTGCCACCGCCTTCATAGCCACTGGCAACGCCACAGCACAGAAAAAAGACTCGATTGAGGTGCACACCCTCCTAGCCAAGGCCAAACAAGGCAACAGCGAAGCCCAAAACACGCTGGGCACCTACTTCTACCTGGGCAAAAAAGTGAAACAAAACTACAAGGTAGCGCTAAAATGGTTCAGCATGGCAGCAAAGCAAAAGCACGTAAAAGCCATTGCCAATATGGGCCTGTGCTATCAAAAAGGACGCGGCATTGCGCAAGACTCGCTCATGGCCGTAAAACTATACAAAGAGTCGGTAAAGGCGGGCAACGCCCAGCTGGTTAAGCAGCGCGAAGAAAACGTGGACAAGAACAAGTCGGCCTTCGACATCAACCTCTTGGCCGACCTCTACTATCACGGCTGCGGCACCACCGTAAAAAAAGACACTCAACAAGCCCTGAAATACTATAAAATGGCAGCCGAAAGCGGATCAACCGAAGCCCTTATAAAGGTGGCAGCCATCTACGACCAAGACAAAATGTATGCCGAGGCGCTGCCCTACTTTAAACAGTCGGCCGACAAAGGCAACGCCCTGGCAGCCTATAAATATGGCGAATATCTGTGCAACGGAAAAGGCACTGTTGTTGACAAAACCACAGCCGCCACCTATCTTGAAAAAGCCGCAAAGCACCACATTTTGAACGCCATGATGCTTCTGGCCGACCTGCTATATAAAGCCGATGGCGTGCCGCAAGACTATGCCCGAGCCATGCTGCTATACAAACAAGCTGCAGCAAAAGGCAACACGGCAGCCATGTGGAACATAGGCATTATGTATAAAAACGGACTGAGCGTAAAGCCCAACTACCTCATAGCCCTACAATGGTTTGGCAGCGCAGCTGAAAAAGGAATGTTGCCCAACTTTCAGAAACAACTGAACGAACCAAATGTTGAGATAAAAAACGGATGGAAAAACACACCCTTTGCCCGCTTCACCCACGCCATGGCATTGTTTCAAACCTCAACGCCACCACCCTATGCCGACATTATAAAAGAGCTTACCCAGCTTGAAAAGCAAGACATAGCCGCCGCCACCACCTTGCTGGGCCTGTGCTATGCCGACAGCACATGGAAAAAGGCCAGCCCCAAAAAGATGCTCGAATGTTATGAAAAAGCCGCACAGGCTGCCGACCCATACGCCCTCTATCTGCTGGCCAAGCTACACTACAACGGCGACAACGTGGTAACAACCGATAAGAACAAGGTGATTGAATACTACGAAAAGGCCGCCAACAGCCACTTTGCGCCCGCCCTGTGCGAGCTGGGAAACCTTTACTTTAAAGGCAAAATTGTAAACAAAAACATAACAAAGGCCATTGCCCTCTATAACGAAGCCTTGCTGAACGGTTACCTCACAAAAGAGGCCGCAAACAATCTGGCCGCATGCTATCAGCAAGGGTTGGGAGGCCTGAAGAAAGACCCATCCATGGCCAACGAAATAGCCAAACGCGGTCGAGACACTCAGCCCTACACCCAGCTGCTAAAAAATATCACGTTTGAATAAAGTAGGACGGTGGCCTCCGCGCCCCGTCCTCCAGCAACCAGCCTCCAACAAAGTAGGGCTTAATAGTTTGGGTGCTGGAGAACAGGGCACGGAGACCCTGTTCTACTATAGTTTGCCTCGCCGCTCTCGCATTATAAATTATGCGCAGCCCATTATGAATTATGAATTATAAATTATGAATTAGTAGGATGGTGGCCTCCGTACCCCGTCCTCCAACAACCAGCAACATAAACAACAGAGGAACAACATTCCTAATACAATCTGTAAAGGAAACAACGTTGTTTAAGTTATTTATTTGTTGTTCTATATAGTTCCTTTGTTGTTAAATATAGTCGATTTGTTGTTCTATGTTGTTCCTTTGTTGTTCAATGTTGTAGTTTATAAGATATTGTCTTGACATCCTCGCACCCCCAAAAACTGCATAAATATGCAAAACAGGAAAACAGCTAATTTTAACTTAACAAAAGTAAAAATAGTAATAATCTGTAAGCAAAAACAAGAGCATTGCTTACACTTTTCAAAGTTAATACCTCTCGTTTGCAAAACCCTTGGTTTCACGTCCTGAAACCCTTGGTTTCGCACCCTAAAACCCTTGGTTTTACAACGTGAAACCCATGCTTTCAGACTGTGATTTCATGCATATCAGGAAACACTTCCATTCTGTATATTTATGCAATGAAATGAATATTTATGCAAAAGATTGGGGAGATTATTGAACGGTCTGGCTAATCATAGTACATGGGGGCGCGCGGGACCAGGAGGGAGCGCACCCACACATGTGCGTTTCTATATAGTAAGGTGAAAGCATGTAGAGAAGAAGAAAATGAAAAAATAATCGCAAAAAAGTTTGCATATTGAAAGAAAATATGTAATTTTGCCGATGAAAGATTAAAATAAAGAAGAAATATGAACAATATGACAAACAACATGTGGTGGTGGCGCCTACTCAAGATAAAAAAGTCGTGAGTAAGCTTACCCTGTGTGCGTCACATTATCAAAGAAAGAGATACACTTGAGGCCTGCCGTTCTTACGACAGGCCTCATTTTTTATTTTTTCTCTCTCCACCCCTTCTCCTCTTTAACAACAACAGAACAAAATAACACAAACATTAAAAACACCACTGATATGAGCACAATGAAAGACATATTAAACCGAATGCTCAACCACGAAGAGCTTTCTCGTGAAGAAACAAAAAACATCTTGTTAGGCATCACACGCAGTCAGTTTCCTAACGAACAAATAACAGCACTGCTTACAGCGCTGCAAATGCGCGGCATCACCGTCGACGAACTGCTGGGCTTTCGAGATGGCATACTGGAGAGCGGCGTGCCAGCCTTGCTCAACTGCGACCGATACATCGACGTGGTGGGCACTGGTGGCGACCGTAAAAACACCTTCAACATATCAACCACCTCGTGCTTTGTCATTGCTGGTGCGGGCTATAAAGTGGCCAAACATGGCAATTATGCTTCAACCTCAAAGAGCGGCGCCTCAAACGTTATCGAGCACCACGGCATAAAATTTACCAGCGATATTGACAAGCTAAACCGCTCGCTTAACGAGTGTGGCATTGTGTATCTGCACGCTCAGCTGTTTGCCCGTGCCATGAAGTTTGTAGGCCCCATACGCAAAGCACTACAGTTTCCTACCTGTTTCAACCTGTTAGGCCCCATCGTCAACCCCTCGCAACCTAAATGCCAACTGCTGGGCGTGGCCACACTTGACCAGATGCGGCTGTATAATAACGTGTATCAGAAGATAGGCATCGACTATGGCATTGTGAACAGCATTGATGGCTACGACGAAATATCGCTTACGGGCGACTTTAAGGTTACTACCAATACCTATGAACGCATCTTCAAACCCTCTGACCTGGGCCTACGCACAGCCCAACCTGAAGAGCTGGTGGCAGGCGCTACTGAAGACGAGGCAGCACAAATATTTGATAACGTGCTGCAAAACAAGGCGCTGCCCGCACAAAAAGACATTGTGCTGGCCAACGCTGCCTTCGGCATACAGGTATACGAGCAAGGCAAAAAAACAATAGAAGAGTGTATCGACATTGCACGCCAGTCGATAGAAAGCGGCAAGGCATGGAAAACATTCTTAAAGTTTGCCGAACTCAATTCATAAAATCATCATCACACACCAAAAACCACACAACGTGTTATGGCAGATATACTTGAAGAAATAGTGGCACACAAACGCATTGAGGTAGCGCTGTTTAAAGAGGCGCTGCCTGAGCGCGATATTCACCAGTTGGTAGAACGCCACATTGAACAGCACCCCCATGTGCCCTCAATGCGTCAGGCACTAATGAAAGCCCCCATAGGCATCATTGCCGAGTTTAAACGCAAGTCGCCATCAAAGGGCTGGATAAACCAGGCAGCACAAGCCACCGATATACCACTGGCCTATCAGCAAAACGGCGCCGCAGCCCTCAGCATCCTCACTGATGAAATGTATTTTGGAGGCAAAGACAAGTTTGTACGTCAGGCAAGAGAGGCAGGCGTAAAGATACCCATGCTATATAAAAACTTTGTGATAGACGAGTATCAGCTATTTCAGGCACGGCTGTGTGGAGCGTCGGCCGTATTGCTCATTGCCGCCGACCTAAAAAGGGCACAGTGTAAAACACTGCTACACATAGCCCACGAGCTACAACTGGAGGTGCTACTTGAGATGCACAGCGAGCACGAAACCCAGTATGCCGAGCTGGAACCCGATATGTGCGGCATCAATAACCGCAACCTGGGCACCTTTGTTACCGATGTGCAAAACTCGTTTCGGCTGGCAAGCAGGCTACCAACAAACAGTTGCAAGGTGAGCGAAAGCGGCATCTCACAGCCCGAAACAGTAAAGGCGTTGCAGCTGGCAGGCTTCAATGGCTTTCTCATGGGCGAACGGTTTATGGCCACCCCTCAGCCAGGCCAAGCCCTAAAGCTGTTTATCGATGCTGTGAAAGGCTGCTGACAAAAAAATTGTTCGAAAAACTTTATCATTATTCAACACATAACCGATAAAAAGAAAACATGAAAATAAAAGTATGCGGCATGCGCGATGCCGAAAACATAAAAGCTGTGTCGGCACTGGACATTGATATGATAGGCTTCATCTTCTACCCCAAGAGCACACGCTATGTTAGCATGATAAATTCAGAGGCGGGCACTATGCCCGACTATTCAGAAGAGCGCCTCGAAGCCCTGAGCACAAATGCAGCAACCACCCCCGTTGCCACACAAGCCCATGCCTCGCCACAAACTATCCACAAGCCGCTAAGGGTGGGCGTGTTTGTTGACGATATGCCACAAAACATTGTGTCGCGAGTGGTCAACTACCAGCTCGACTATGTGCAGCTACACGGACACGAAAGCGTGGTGATGATTGAAAACCTAAAGCAAACACTGGTGCCCGACATTGCTCCAAACATAAAGATAATAAAAGCCTTTGGCATTGCTTCAGAACACGACTTTGAACAATGCAAACCCTATGAAGGCGTGGCCCACCTGTTCTTGTTCGACACACAATGCCCCACTGCAGGAGGCTGCGGACAACACTTCAACTGGCAACTGCTGCAAGCCTACAAAGGCCACACACCCTTCTTGCTCAGCGGCGGCATAGGCCCCGACGATGCCGATGCTCTACGGCAGATACAACATGAACGCATGGTGGGCATCGACCTCAACTCGCGCTTCGAAACATCGCCCGCCATGAAAGATGTTGAGAAGCTGCACACATTTATCGAAAAAATAAAAAAAGGTTTCAGTAAACAAGTAGACGAGTAGACAAGCTGCTACCCATACTTATCAAAGTTGTTATAAAGAGTTTGAGTTGTAAAAACAAACAGCTCGTCCGCTCGGCTCTGCCGCTTGCCTAAGCAAGAACTGAGAAAGCAAGGCAATCAGCTCGTCAACTTGTCAACTCGTCAACTCGTCAACTAAAAAAGAACATGAACAAGATAAACAAACTATTTTCTGAACGTGGCGACCGCAAACTGCTCTCGCTATACTTTTGTGCCGGATGCCCCACCCTTGAGAGCACGGCCAGCGTGATAAAGGCTATGCAAGCACACGGCATCGACATGATTGAAGTGGGAATTCCCTTTAGCGACCCTCTGGCCGATGGCCCCGTGATACAGAGCGCGGGCACCATGGCACTGAAAAACGGAATGACACTAAGCCACCTGTTCAACCAGCTGCAAAGCATTAAAAACGAGGTACATATACCGCTGGTGCTGATGGGATACTTAAACGTTATCATGCACTTCGGCATCGAAGCCTTTTGCCAACGCTGTGTCGAGGTGGGCGTATCGGGAGCCATCATCCCCGACCTCCCCTTCGCCGACTATCTTGAAGTGGTAAAGCCTGTGGCCGACCGCTACGACCTGCGCATCATCATGATGATTACACCCGAAACCAGCGAAGAGCGCATACGCTTCATCGACGAGCACACCGATGGCTTCATCTACATGGTAAGCAGCGCCAGCATCACAGGCGCACAAAGCAGTTTTGGCGATGCCAAGCTCGAATACTTCAGCCGCATCAACGCCATGAACCTACGCAACCCACGCATGATAGGTTTCGGCATCAGCAACAAACAAACTCTGCAAAGCGCACAGGCAAACGCAGCGGGCGCCATCATAGGCAGCAAGTTTGTTACACTGCTAAACGAAACGGGCAACCCTGACCAAGCGCTAACAAAACTTGAGCAAGCACTCAGTCAGTAGCACTCCACACCCCCTACAGCCCACAACAAGGCTGAACACATAAAAAGAAACATAAACACAAACATACATCACAAGAAATAATAATATGGCTACAAAGAAATATGCCGTTGACGAGAATGGCTTTTTTGGAAAATTCGGGGGCGCCTACGTGCCTGAAATATTATATAAATGTGTAACCGACCTGCAAGAAGCCTACCTACCCATCATTGAGAGCAAAGCCTTTCAAGACGAATATTATGCCTTGCTGAAAGACTATGTGGGCCGACCTTCACCCCTATACTATGCTAAGCGCATGAGCGAAAAATATGGGTGCCAGCTATACCTGAAGCGTGAAGACCTGAACCACACGGGCGCGCACAAAATAAACAACACCATAGGCCAGATACTAATGGCTAAACGCATGGGAAAAACACGCATCATAGCCGAAACAGGAGCAGGACAGCACGGCGTGGCCACAGCTACCGTATGCGCACTGATGAATATGCAATGCGAGATATTTATGGGAAAAACCGATGTTGAACGCCAGCACACCAACGTTGAACGTATGAAAATGCTGGGCGCAACAGTGCACCCCGTAACAACAGGAAACATGACACTGAGCGATGCTTGCTCAGAAGCCATACGCGACTGGTGCTGCCATCCGCAAGACACCTTCTATATCGTAGGAAGCACCATGGGCCCACACCCCTACCCCGACATTGTGGCTAAGATGCAAAGCGTAATATCGCAAGAACTGAAATGGCAACTGCAAGAAAAGGTGGGACGCCCCTACCCCGACTACCTCATTGCTTGTGTAGGAGGCGGAAGCAACGCCGCAGGCACCATATACCACTATATTGACGACGACCGCGTGCAGATATATCTGGCCGAAGCCGCTGGACATGGAATCAACACGCCCTATACCGCTGCCACCATGCACTGTGGCACCGAAGGCATTATTCATGGCGCAAAAACACTGGTCATGCAAACCGATGATGGACAGATAAAAGAGGCGTTCACTATATCGGCGGGGCTCGACTATCCAGGCATCGGACCTATGCACGCCGACTTGGCGCTAAAGGGGCGCACACACGTGCTGGCCATCAACGATCACGAGGCCATCTATGCAGGATATGAGCTCACACGCATGGAGGGCATCATACCCGCCATTGAAAGCGCACACGCCGTAGCAGCCCTAAAGAAAATGACCTTTAAGCCCAACGATGTAGTGGTGCTTACCGTGAGCGGACGCGGCGATAAAGATGTTGAAACCTATCTCGCACACAAAGAGATGGCACACGAATACGGAAACTTTTAAGGCGAGTTGACAAGTTGACAAGTTGACGAGTTGACGAGTTGCTACCCTTTACAAGATTATCTGCAACTAAACACAAGAAAAAGAAAAGATGATACAATTTCAATCATACACCAAAACCTTACTGGCCGACCTCTACACGCCAGTGGGCATCTATATGCGGTTGCGCGACCTGTACCCACAAAGCGCACTAATGGAAAGTTCTGATTATCACGATGCCAGCAACAGCAGTTCGTTCATAGGCATTTACCCCCTGGGCAGCGTAGCCATTAGTCATGGCAAAGCTATACTCAGCATGCCCGATGGGGCTACCATCACACACACCGTGAACAACACCTACCGCTGCGACAACGCCATCAATGACTTTATTCACGCCATCAAGGTAACGGGCGAGGGCAACCAGTATTGCGGACTATATGGATACACTGCTTTCAACGCCGTGCGCTACTTTGAAAACATTGCGGTGAAAGACACCACCATGCAAAAGAACGATGCACCCGATATGCTTTACATCTTGTATCGCGACATCATCGTCTTCGACCACTTCAATAACAAAATGACACTCGTTACGCTGGTGCCACAAAACAATGATGCCGAAGCCATGAAGGTAGCGGGCGAAGAGGCTCTGCACCATCTTGAAACAGCCATCAACCGACAAAGCGTAAAACCCTACGCCTTTCATCCCGTGGGCAATTATACATCACCACTAACCGATGAAGAACATAAAGCCAATATCAGGCGAGGCATACAGCACTGCTTACGCGGCGACGTGTTCCAGATTGTCATCTCACGCCGATTTATACAGCGCTATGAGGGCGACGACTTCAAACTATACCGAGCACTACGCAGCATCAACCCCTCGCCTTACCTCTTCTATTTCGATTTTGGAGGCTTCCGCATCTTCGGCTCTTCACCCGAAACACACTGCCGCATCGAGAACCGAAAGGCTTACATCGACCCCATCGCAGGCACCACACGTCGCACAGGCGATGCCGAAGCCGATAGACGAGGAGCCGAATATCTGCGCAACGACCCCAAAGAAAACGCTGAACACGTAATGCTGGTTGACCTGGCACGCAACGACCTGAGCCGCAACTGCCATAACGTAAAGGTCGACTTCTATAAAGATCTGCAATACTATTCGCACGTCATACACCTCGTAAGCCGTGTGAGCGGAGAGCTCGACGAAGGAGCCGACCCCATAAAAGCCTTCATCGACACCTTTCCTGCGGGCACACTATCAGGGGCTCCGAAGGTGCGCGCCATGCAGCTCATCAGCCAGTATGAACCACACAACCGTGGTGCCTACGGTGGCTGCATAGGCTACATAGGCCTGAACGGAAACTTGAACCAAGCCATCACCATACGCACCTTCGTGGCTCGTAACGGTGAACTATGGTTTCAGGCAGGTGGCGGCATCGTAGCAAAGAGCAATGAAGACTATGAGCTGCAAGAGGTAAACAACAAACTGGGAGCCCTGCGCCGCGCCATCGCCATGGCCGAACAGATGTAAAGCAAAACATTGCAAGCAGAAAAACAAAAAAGAAGAACAAAAAAGAAGAAGAAAAGAAAATGAAAATAGCAATCATTGATAATTACGACTCGTTCACCTACAACCTATCGCACCTGGTGAAAGAGTTGGGAGCCGAGGTTACTGTGATGCGCAACGACCAGTTTGCCATGAACGACCTTCAGGCTTACGACAAAATAATACTAAGTCCTGGGCCAGGAATACCCGCTGAAGCAGGACTCCTACTCGACGTTATTCGCACCTATGCAGGAAAAAAGCCTATGCTGGGCGTGTGCCTAGGACATCAGGCCATAGGCGAGGTGTTTGGCGCCGAGCTCACTAACCTAAGCGAGGTGTACCACGGCGTGCAAACCGAAGGCACACAACTGGGCAACGACCCTATCTTTGCCACACTGCCTGCACGCATAGCCATGGGCCGATACCACAGTTGGGTGGTAAGCCGCGAGCAGTTTCCCCAGTGCTTAGAGATAACGGCTCTTTCAGACGATGGCATGATTATGGCTCTACGCCACAAGCAATACAACATTCATGGCATACAGTTTCATCCCGAAAGCGTGCTCACACCACAAGGCCGCACCATCATTGACAATTGGCTGAAGCTATAAGCATTTAGCATTATTCTCAAACGCTTAGCAAGGAGCCATTGCAATAACAATAACAATAACGATAACAATAACAATAACAATTTCAATTTCATAAAAAAAAGGCATCAACACCGAGACTTTAATTGCTCAGTATTGATGCCTTTTTTATTGCTATCAATCGCGGGTGAAAGGACGGAGCACACAGGGTGCCCATCCTTTACACGAACGATAAATAATGTGATGCGAATAATTAGATTTCCTCGCTCCAGTCCTCTTGGCTCTTACGAACGTAGGTCTGATAGCGCAGCTTAGCCATCTTCTCAGCCTGTGTGAACAGCTCGTCGGCCTCCTTCGGGAATGCCTTCTGTACAGACAGGTAGCGAACCTCACCAAGGAGGAAGTCGCGGAAGTCGGCCCAGTTAGGAGCCTTTGAGTCGAGAGTGAAGGGGTTCTTACCCTCGTCAGCCAACTGCGGGTTGAAACGCCACAGATGCCAGTAACCGCAATCAACGGCCAGCTTCTCCTCGTTCTGTGAGCGACCCATACCACCCTTACGCTTCAAACCATGGTTGATACAAGGAGCGTAAGCAATGATGAGCGACGGTCCGGGATAAGCCTCTGCCTCGCGGATAGCCTTCAAGGTTTGAGCATTGTCAGCACCCATAGCAATCTGAGCTACGTAGATGTAACCGTAGGTTGTCTGCATCAAGCCGAGGTCCTTCTTACGGATGCGCTTGCCTTGAGCAGCAAACTGAGCGATAGCACCAAGCGGAGTTGACTTAGACGACTGACCACCAGTGTTTGAGTAAACCTCGGTATCGAGCACGAGGATGTTAACATCTTCGCCCGAAGCCAATACGTGGTCAAGACCACCGTAACCGATATCGTAAGAAGCACCGTCGCCACCGATAATCCACTGGCTACGTTTTACGAGGTAGTGATCAAGAGTCTTCAGTTCAGCGCAAACGGGGCAACCCTTCTCAGCACCAGCAGCGATGAGGGGTTTAAGCTCTGCAGCAGCAGCCTTAGAACCCTCCGAGTCGTTCATGTTAGCCATCCACTTGTCAGCGGCAGCAACAAACTCGGCAGGAACATGCTCATCAGCCTTAGCCTCTTCAAGCAGGTGGCAGATGCGCTCCTTCATCTTCTTGTTGCCAAGAACCATACCAAGACCAAACTCGCAGAAGTCCTCGAACAATGAGTTGTCGAAAGCAGGACCCTGACCCTTAGCGTTCTTAGTATAAGGTGTAGAAGGAATAGAAGCCGAATAGATTGAAGAACAGCCCGTAGCGTTGGCAACCATCTGACGGTCGCCGAAGAGCTGAGAAATGAGTTTCACGTAAGGAGTCTCACCACAACCTGAGCAAGCGCCTGAGAATTCGAACAGAGGCTGAGCAAACTGTGAGTTCTTCGGGCTCTGCTTGATATCTACGAGATCCTGCTTAGAAGCAACATTGTGAACGAGGTATTCCCAGTTCTGAGCTTCCTTCTGCATATCCTCAGCGTCAACGTTGAAGGGAACCATCTTCAGAGCCTTCTCAAGCTCACCAGTTTCCTTGTTCTTCTTGCCAGGACAAACATCGGCACAGTTGCCGCAACCCAGACAGTCGAGAACAGAAGTCTCGATGCGGAAGTGCATGCCCTTCAGAGCAGCAGGAGCCTTAACCTCCTGTGTCTCCAAGCCCTCGATGCCAGCAAGCTCGTCGTCGGTAAGAACGAACGGACGGATAGCAGCGTGAGGACAAACAAATGAACACTTGTTACACTGGATACAGTTTTCTACATTCCATACAGGAACGAAGGCCTCTACACCACGCTTCTCAAAAGCAGCGGTACCGTTCTGCCATGTACCGTCAACAGTGTCGTGCTTAACAAAGTCAGAAACCTTCAACAGGTCGCCAGCCTGGCCGTTGATAGGACGAACGAGCTCCTCGATAAATGCAGGAGCGTTGTCGGCCTTAGCCTCCTCGTCAGCAAGGTTTGCCCAAGCAGGATCAACAGTAAGCTGCTTATACTCACCACCGCGGTCAACAGCGGCAAAGTTCTTATCAACAACATCCTGGCCCTTCTTCGAGTATGACTTAACGATGAATGCCTTCATCTGCTCAACAGCCAAATCCAAAGGAATAACCTCAGTGATGCGGAAGAAAGCCGACTGAAGGATGGTGTTAGTACGGTTGCCCAGACCAATTTCCTGAGCAATCTTTGTAGCGTTGATATAGTAAACAGTGATATTGTTCTGAGCGAAGATGCGTTTTACCTTGTTCGGAATAAAGTTAACCAGTTCCTCACCGTCGAAGATAGTGTTCAACAGGAAGAAACCATTCTTACGCAAACCAC
>USAI01000064.1 GCA_900552675.1 uncultured Prevotella sp. | reverse complement strand
ATAAGTTGTAGCCGCAAAAAAAAATGCCTACGACATTTCTGTCGTAGGCATAATAATATGATACATTTAGTATATATCAAGATAAAAATAAGAGGCGTGACTTATTTTGTTTCAGGCATTGTTACAAATTCGCCTTTCAGTTGCAACATTTTGCGAGCATACTCAGTAGGATATCCAGGGCGAGATACTGTGGCGCCGAGGCCTGTCTTTGTGCGTTCAAAATGTCCGTCCTTTTCAGGTTTCACGGCCATGTCGTTAAACTTCACAATAAGATAGGTAGCCAGCTTGTTCCAACGTTGCAACATCTGCGTTGCCTTGTCAACCGAGTAGTTGTTAAGATATTTAACGGCCTCGTCATGGTTTGTCTTTTGCAGTTCAAGTGCCTTCGCCTCAACCTGAGCTTGCTGTGCAAAATAACTTTGCTCTAAACTGTCGCGCACCTCTTTCAGTGCAGGGAAAAGCTGCGAATAGCGCGGATATACCATGTTGCTCACCCAGTTGCATACCCAGAAAGCACTCTTTGTCGAGAACGTTACCGCATCGGCATCAGGCGCATTATAACATTCGGGGCGCACGGTGCTACAACAATATACTGGCGTATAAGCCACCATATTGGGGTCGTCGTTACCAAACCACAGCACGCCACCCACCTCACGTGGCAACCAAGCACGCATCTGAGCCACAAAGGAGAAAGCAGTTTGCTGCGTACTTATTGGGCGCTCATTAAAACACTTCTTGCCATCAACCTCATAGGTAAGCGGTGTGGGCTGGTACGGCATCTGCCATATACCGCCCGCTATATCGCGGTTAGCAATATCAAGCGCCGTTCCTTCATAGTGGTCGCGCATACAAGCCTCTACATCTTGTACCGACAGTTTACGGTCAGGCACAATCCAAAGCGGCATATCCTCGGCATTAGGATCTTTGCCTAAAGCCCAAGGCAGATAGCGGTCAAAGCCCTTATCAAAATGACGGAAGAAGCTCCATACACGTGCGTCGCAGAAGCGGCGTCCACTAAAGTCGGGCTTAGCATAGGTATTTTTCCATGAGAAGTCGGCATCTTTACCCGTAAACCATCCCATCTTGCGTGCATACGAGATAACATTTTTCGAGTAGAGCACATTCTTCTTATCATGCATATTAAACTTGCCTATACGGCTTTGGTTAGCGTGTGCACAGATAGCATTGTCAGGAATACGAATAGCCACCCATACCGCTTTTTTCGATCCAGGGCCCATACCCATCATTTCCATAATCCAAGCCTCATTGGGATCGCAAATCGTAAACGTTTCGCCCTCAGAGCAATAACCATACTTTTCTACCAGCGATGTCATCACCGAGATAGCCTCGCGTGCCGTTTTACTGCGCTGCAAGGTTACGTAAATCAGCGAACCATAGTCGAGAATGCCTGTGGTATCTACCATTTCCTCACGTCCACCATAAGTGGTTTCGGCAATGGTAAGCTGCCACTCGTTCATATTTCCAATAACATTATACGTTTCAGCAGCCTCAGCAATCTCGCCATGATACACGTGCGAGTCCCAATCAAAAATCTTGCGCATCTCACCCTTTGCATGCTTTGCAGCAGGATAATGGCACAAGTTGGCATACATGCCATAATCGTCGGCATTATAGGTACAGATGACAGAGCCGTCGGTGCTGGCATTTTTGCCCACAATAAAGTTGGTGCAAGCGAACGAAGCCACTGATGCCACTGACATCAGGGCCATCATAAACAGTTTTTTCATACGCCTATCCCTCCTTTAATCGCAAGCCTTAAAACTCATGTCAAGACCCTTTACCGAGTGAGTGAGAGCACCTACCGAGATAAAGTCGACACCACATTCAGCATAGTCGCGCAGCGTATCGAAGGTGATACCACCACTCGACTCTACTTCATATTTACCATTGATAATCTTTACAGCCTTAGCAGTATCGGGCACAGAGAAGTTGTCGAGCATGATACGATTGATGCCACCACACTCAAGCGCCTGATTGAGCTCATCAAAGTTGCGCACCTCAAGTTCAATCTTCAGGTCAAGATTTTTCTCCTTCAGATATTCGTGGCAGCGAGTGATAGCGTTCTTGATACCACCAGCAAAGTCAACATGGTTATCTTTCAGCAAAATCATATCAAACAAACCGATGCGGTGGTTCATACCACCACCAATCTTTACAGCCTGTTTCTCAAGGATACGCATGCCTGGTGTGGTCTTACGGGTGTCGAGCACATGCGTGTTTGTGCCCTTCAAGCGCTCAACATAGCGGTTGGTCATAGTAGCAATACCACTCATACGTTGCATTATGTTCAGCATCAGGCGTTCTGTTTGCAGCAGCGAGCGCACCTTACCCGTTACCACCATGGCCACGTCGCCTTTGTGCACACGTGTGCCATCTTGCATCAGCACCTCCACCTTCATGGTGTTGTCGAAACGAGCAAACACTCGTTTTGCCACTTCCACGCCAGCCAAGATACCGTCTTCCTTAATCAAGAGGTGCGACTTACCCATCGCATCTTCAGGAATACAACACAAAGTAGTGTGGTCGCCATCGCCTATATCCTCAGCAAAAGCCAGGTCGATAAGGCGGTCTTCAAGTTCATTTACGCTATACATAATATTATATATCTAAATTTTAAATTCAACAATTCAGTAATTAAAATTGTGGTCGAGCCGTTACGATAGCAAAGGCCAATGCCCTTCAATCATTTGTTGTTCGTTACGCCAAACAGTAAGTCGGCCACCGTTGTTCTTTAAAACAACAGCCCCATCAAGCCAAATGGTGAAAGGTTCCTCGTGCTGCAAGGCATACATATCGGTTAGCCACTGGCCTTCAAGCACCAGCACCGTTGGCCCCACAGCCTCTCTTTCGCCCGTCACTCTATTTACAGCCAAACGCACCATACCTTACCTTATTTATTATTACTATTCAGTATGGGTTTCAGATTGCCCATTTTTATGGGTCGCAGCGGTCGCACTGGCTTAGGCATATTATTCTGATTAGAATGAATACGCTCTGATGGCGGCGCAGACTTTTCCTGTTTCGCATTTGGCGGTGGCGGTGCTATCTTAGTGTTTACATGGGGTGTAGCCATAGGCATAAATTGAGCCTTAGCCGAGTCGGGGCATTGCACCTTTGTCGAGTCGGCCGATGTTTTCTTAACCTCACGCTTTACATGCATACGAAGCAGTTTTATGTTGTAACACAAGCACAACCTTATGGTTGACGAATAGCCATTACCTCCATTGGTCAACAAGAAATAGCCTCTTACATTTTTGATGCCCAACATATCAGAGTCTTCAATCTGTAAGTGGAAATGCGATGATGATGACACGTGCAACGTTTCAGTGCGCACACTATCGTTCATAAACGTTACCGACATTACCGCAACAGCATCGCGTAAGCCCATTTGATAGATAAACTGCGCATCGAAGTCGAGAATAATGCGGTCGCCCTTATGAAACGACGTATCGGCCTTTGCTTCAAAGCAATAGGAATTAGAAATAGGGAACGGTGTGAGCGCTATACTGCGGTCGCCTTTCCATATACTGGCCGTATCGGCACCAGCTATTTCATCACCATATTGGCCCAGTCCGCTTGCCACTCCACCTTGAGCCACCAGCTCTTTTGAGAGTCGGTCGCCCAGATGTTCATATATCTCGTGCAGCAGCTGCATGTGTCTTGAGTAATATACCATTGACGAGTCGAATTCGGCTCGTGTTACGTCATATTTCTCAAAGATGTTTTCCTGATAAGCCAATAAGGTAAGCGAGTCGTTTTTTCCTTCCTGTTCAAACATCACCTTAGCCAGATGATAGTCGAACAAGATGTTTTCCATCTTACCCTTCTGTATATATTCACTGGGAACAGAAGGCTTGCACGACACCATTGACACAGCTACTACCAGTGCTATGAGCACCCATTTTGTGCAATATCTTATGCCCGTGTAAGCATTTGTACGCCCCTTAAAACTATCAGAAAATGCCATTAATGTTATAAAATGAAAAATTAAACAGAAGGCTCTTTGCCCTTTATCACGCTCCCCATATTTTCCAGTTCCTGCCTGTAGAACAAGAAAATGGCCACCACACTAACGCTGATGCAAGCATCGGCAAAGTTGAAGACGGGTGAAAAGAATATAAACTCGTCGCCCGCATGAAAAGGAAACCAGTCGGGATAATGCGTCACGATAAGCGGAAAATAGAACATATCAACCACCCGCCCATACAAAAACGGCGCATATCCTGTGCCAAACGGTACCACCTGCGACACCGAGAAATATGTAGACTGGTCGAACACCAATCCATAAAACATCGAGTCGAAGATATTTCCAGCAGCGCCAGCCAGCACCATTGCCAGTGCAATAACATATCCGCGCTTATGTTTGGTATGCACCACACGCCATAGATAGAAGCCTATTGCACCGATGGCCACGATACGGAACAAGCTAAGCACCAGCTTGTTAAAGAACGTCATGCCATACGCCATGCCGTTATTCTCGATAAAAAGAATTTGAAACCAGTCGGCGATATGTATCGACTGCCCTAATTCCATGTTTGTCTTGACCAGCACCTTAATGGTTTGGTCGATGACAAGCAGAATGAAGATAAGGGCGATGGCTAACATGCCATCGCCGATACCGTTTTTATTTTTTTCTTTCATTTATTTGTTGCGTGCATTTTTCGACGCCACACTCAGTGTAGCGTGCGGCACAACGCGGAGACGTTCTTTTGGAATGAGCTCACCCGTCATGCGGTCAATGCCATAAGTTTTGTTCTGTATGCGCACGAGGGCAGCCTCCAGACCTTGAATAAATTTCTGTTGACGGTTTGCCATCTGCACCAGTTCTTCTTTTGTTTGCGACGCGCTACCCTCCTCCAGTGTTTTATAGGTGGGCGATGTATCATCCACATCATTGCCATCGGCGTTCATAATCTGCTTCATCATAGCAGTGAAGTCGCGACGTGCAAGACGCAGTTTTTCATTGATGATGGCGCGGAATTCTTCCAACTCCTCATCGGTGTAACGCTTTTTGTCTGCCATAGTTGTGTTCGGTTTAATAAGTAAAAGAATGGAACTGAAACAGGTGCGGCCCTGCACTTCTTACAGGGCCGTTCCTGATCAGTTTAGTATTATATGAAATATGATGGGGTTAAAAGCCAGGCTGTTTGCCTATGTTTTTAAGCTTTTTCCACCTTTATCATCAATTTAAAGTCGTCGAAGTCGACCTCAGCGCCCTCGTTAGCATCAGCCACCTTCAGCGAGTCGGCCAGCACCTGACCCTTGATATAGTCGGCATAACTCTCAATAGCGTTCTCTACCTGCTCGTTTGCCGATACTGTAACATTGATACGATCAGTAATTTCGAAGTCGTTCTCCTTACGCAGGTTTTGAATACGGTTGATGAGCTCACGAGCCATACCTTCTCGACGCAGTTCCTCGTTCAGCTCTACCTCAAGGGCAACGGTAAGATTTCCCTCGTTGCTAACGAGCCATCCAGGAATGTCTTCGCTGATAATTTCAACGTCGGCAGCCTCAACTGTTACGTCGTTGCCCTCAACGTTCAGCGCGATATTGCCTTGCTTCTCCAGTTCAGCAATCTGCTCTTGGTTCAGCTCGCCCATAGCAGCGGCAATGCCCTTCATCAGCTTACCAAACTTCTTACCCATGGTGCGGAAGTTGCATTTCACCTTCTTTACCAAGATGCCTGAACCTTCAACAAACTTCAGTTCCTTCACGTTCACCTCGTTCTTCACCAGCTCTTTTACGGCCTCGATATGAGCTTTCTGAGCCTCGTCAACGGCGGGAATCATGATTTCCTGTAGCGGCTGGCGCACCTTGATGTTCACCTTGCGGCGCAATGCCAGCACCATTGAAGTGATTTTCTGAGCCAATCCCATGCGCTCTTCCAGGTCGGGGTCGATAACACTCTCGTCGGCCACGGGGAACTGTGCCAAGTGTACCGAGCAAACATTGTCGCGGCCTGTAGCCTTCACCAAATCGATGTAGAGCTGGTCGGCATAGAATGGAGCAAACGGAGCCAACAGTTTTGCCACTGTCTCAAGACAGGTGTACAGCGTTTGATAAGCCGACAGCTTGTCTTTGCTCATTTCCTTGCCCCAGAAACGTTTACGGTTCAAACGTACGAACCAGTTAGAAAGGTCGTCGTTTACGAATGTATCAATCAAACGGCCAGCACGTGTGGGGTCATAGTTCTGCATTTCAGCATCTACCTTCTTCACCAGCGTGTTGAGCACAGAGATAATCCAGCGGTCAATCTCAGGGCGCTCATTTACGGGCACGTCAGCTTCAGCATAGTCGAAACCATCAACATTAGCATAGAGGCTGAAGAACGAATAGGTATTATATAATGTGCCAAAGAACTTACGGCGCACCTCGTCAACACCCGTGGGGTCGAACTTAAGGTTGTCCCAAGGCTCTGAGTTGGTCATCATATAGAAGCGTACAGGGTCGGCACCATACTTGTCAATCATCTCAAATGGATTGACAGCATTGCCCAAGTGCTTCGACATTTTGTTGCCTTTGGCATCGAGCACCAATCCCGACGAGATAACATTCTTGAAGGCCACCGAGTCGAACACCATCGTAGCGATAGCGTGCAAGGTGAAGAACCAGCCACGTGTTTGGTCAACACCCTCATTGATAAAGTCGGCGGGATAGAACTTAGGCGGGATAGCATATCCTTCATAAGTGCTGTTAACCAGCGCCTGACGGTCGGCCTCAGTACCACGAGCCATCTCACCCTCAAACGGATAGTGCAGCTGCGCATAAGGCATCGAACCCGAGTCGAACCATACGTCGATAAGATCGCTCTCACGGTGCATAGGTTTGCCCTCGTCGTTCACCAGCACGATATAGTCGACATAGGGGCGGTGCAGGTCAATCTTATCATAGTTTTCCTGCGAGTAGTCGCCTGGCACAAAGCCTTTATCTTTCAGCGGGTTGCTCTTCATTACGCCAGCAGCCACTGATTTTTCAATCTCAGCATACAGTTCCTCGAGCGATCCGATGCACTTCTCGCCACGGTTTTCATCGCGCCAGATGGGCAGCGGTGTTCCCCAGAAGCGTGAACGCGACAGATTCCAGTCGTTCAAATTCTCCAGCCAGTTGCCAAAGCGACCCGTACCCGTCGACTCGGGTTGCCAGTTGATGGTCTTGTTCAGTTCAACCATGCGCTCCTTACAAGCCGTATCTTTAATAAACCAGCTATCAAGAGGATAATATAAGATGGGCTTATCGGTACGCCAGCAGTGCGGATAGTTGTGCACATGCTTCTCGGTTTTAAAGGCAAGGCCTTCTTGCTTCAGCTCCATACACAAGGTAACGTTCAGGTCTTCAGCCTTCTCTGAAGCTTTCTTGTCCCATACGCCATCAGGGTTGAAGCGAGGGTCGTAAGCGTTCTTCACGTAGTCGCCAGCGTGGTGACCATAGTTATCTACGTTTACGCAGTGTGCCACAAAGTTATTATCGAGCTCGTCGAGCTGATAGAATTTTCCCTGTAAATCGACCATGGGTCGTGTTTCGCCCTTCTTGTTGATAAGATACAGGGCAGGAATGTTGGCATCCTTAGCCACCTTGGCGTCATCAGCACCAAAGGTAGGAGCAATGTGTACGATACCTGTACCATCGTCGGTGGTAACATAATCGCCAAGGATAACGCGGAAAGCCTCGCTCTCCATCTCAACAAAGCGGTCGCGGCCATCTTCGCCTGTAAACACCTTATCGGCATGGGCCTCAGCATAAGCATTAACGAAAGCGGGAGCCAAATCGCCCACCTTCTCGCAAGGCTTAATCCAAGGCATGAGCTGTGCATAGTGTTTGCCCTCAAGGTCGGTACCCTTCATGCGGTCGATAATGCGCCAGGGGCACTGCTTTTTCTCTTTATCGAAGGGCAGCAAATCGCCTTCTTTGCACTCTTGGTCGGCCTTCAGATAAGCGCCCACCAGCTTTTCGGCCATCACGAGGGTCATGGGCTCGCCAGTGTACAGGTTGTAGGTTTCAACGGCTACATAGTCGATATTGGGGCCTACACACAATGCAACGTTTGAAGGCAAAGTCCAAGGTGTGGTGGTCCATGCAATGAAATAAGGCTTACCCCAGCGTGTCCATTCGGCCTTCGGGTCCTTAATCAAGAACTGTACAGTAGCGGTAAGGTCTTTCACGTCGCGATAGCAGCCAGGCTGGTTCAGCTCGTGCGAGCTAAGGCCTGTACCAGCACCTGGCGAGTAGGGCTGAATGGTGTAGCCCTTATACAGCAAGTGCTTGTTATACAGCTGCTTCAACAGCCACCACAGGGTTTCGATATATTTGTTATCGTAGGTAATGTAGGGATGATCAAGGTCTACAAAGTAGCCCATCTCCTCAGTCAGTTTACGCCATTCGGCCGTAAACATCATCACGTTTTCACGACACTTGTGGTTATATTCTTCAGTAGAAATATACTTTTCCGAAGCTTTGTTGTCAATGTCTTTCTTCGTAATGCCGAGTTCCTTCTCTACACCAAGTTCAACAGGCAGACCGTGTGTATCCCATCCAGCCTTGCGATGAACCTGAAAACCTTTCATCGTCTTATAACGGTTGAAGGTGTCCTTAATACTACGTGCCAACACATGGTGAATACCGGGATGACCATTGGCTGAAGGAGGACCTTCAAAGAACACGAACTGGGGACATCCCTCCCGTTCGTCGACCGATTTGTGGAAGACGTCGTTCTTCTCCCACTCTGCTAATACCTCTCTATTCACTTCGGTCAGGTTAAGACCGTTGTGTTCGGCAAACTTCTTCGACATATATAATAATGTATTTATATTTTTATAATTTCGTGCAAAGATAGCGAAAATCTGCCTCACTACCAAAGAAGCCATGAAAAAATTTGGTTACCACAACTTTACTATCGAAAAGCGCTACGCATAAGAAATGTAAAGCGCCCATAATTAAAGGGTAGACAGCTTGGCTTAATACTGATTTTCTTTACACCATTTTAACAATTTAGAAGGCAGTATTTTAAGGCACAAAAAGGGCCGCTACACCCCTCGCCCACTGTTTCAGTTATCACTATGATAGTGACGCAAAAACAGAGGCAGTAGCTGTTGCGGCCCTTGCGTTATACGGTGGTTTAATAAGAAGCTTACTCCTCGTCGGGGGTGATAAGTTTATAACCCTTGCCGTGAATATTGATAATTTCGATCTGATCGTCGTCTTTCAAGTGCTTGCGCAGCTTGGTAATATACACGTCCATAGAGCGAGCATTGAAGTAGTTGTCGTCAATCCAAATGGTCTTCAAGGCGAAGTCGCGCTGCAGAATTTCGTTGGCGTGGCTGCAAAGCAGTGCCAGCAACTCGTTCTCCTTAGTGGTAAGCTTGGTTTGCTTGTCGCCAATGGTGAGCAACTGTTTCTGGGTATCGAACACGAAGCGACCGATGTTGTAAACCGAACTTTCCTTGTTTTTCTTACCACGCACGCGGCGCAAGATAGCTTCGATACGCAGCACCAGCTCTTCCATAGAGAAAGGTTTGGTGATATAGTCGTCGGCACCGAGCTTAAAGCCCTCAAGAATATCTTCTTTCAGTGTTTTTGCGGTGAGGAAGATGATGGGCATATCAGCATTGGTCTGACGAATTTCTTGTGCCAGTGTGAAGCCGTCTTTCTTAGGCATCATCACATCGAGCACGCAGATATCAAACTTTGTTTTAAGGAAAGCCTTGTAGCCGGCATCCCCATCGGGGCACAACTCGGCCATATAGCCTTTAGCTTGCAGATACTCGCGAAGAAGCATTCCCAGGTTCTCGTCGTCCTCGCACAACAAAATTTTCAATTTATCATCCATAACTGTTATCTTTAATATTATTATTTACGTTTAAAATATATCTCTTTTTTGGGTGTATCAAATGTGGTGACACACGGGTTTTAATCTTTTATAATAGGCAATTTTACGGTAAACTTTGTGCCTTTGCCATATTCGCTTTCAACCGATATGTCACCACTGTGCAACATCACAATCTTCTTTACGTAGGCCAGACCCAACCCGAAACCTTTCACATCGTGCACATTGCCTGTGTGCACACGGTAAAACTTGTCGAACACCTTTTTTAGGTTGTCGCGTTTAATGCCAAGACCAGTGTCGCGAATTGACAGGTAAAGGTGATTATCGTCGTTCCACGTCTTTACGTAGATGTCAACAGGCTGCTCGGGTTTGCGATACTTCACAGCGTTATCAAACAGGTTGTTGATAGCGTTTTGGAAGTGCATCTCGTCAACATATATGGTAGAGTCGATAGCCTCTATCTCGGTGTATATTTTTCCGCCTGTATGCTCTACGCGCAGCGAGAACGAGTTGGCAATATTTTCAACCATCTCGTTAAGGTCGAGGGTTTTCTTCTTAAACACGGCTTTCTTGCGGTCGAACATTGACATCTGCAGCACCTTTTCAACCAAGAAACGTAGGCGTTTGGTCTCATCGTAAATGACGGTGCCCAGGTGGTTGAGCATGGTGGGGCTTTTGGTCACGCTTTGATCGTTCAGCATCTGTGCGGCAAGCGAAATGCTGGCGATAGGCGTCTTCAACTCGTGCGTCATGTTATTGATAAAGTCGTTCTTTATCTCGGTGTAACGTTTCTGCCTAAATATCACCACGATAGTGAAGAGGAAGGTGATGAGCAACACCAGGGTAAACACTATCGATGGTATCATAAAGCGCACTGACGAGAAAATGTAAGTGTTCATCTCGGGGAAGTGGATGCGTACGACGCCCATCTTCGACTGTGGGTCGTTGCGGAATAGCACCTGCGAGTAAGTAAACTCTTCGCCCTCATCGGTATAATCGGGACAGCGATACACCTCGCGACCATCTTGTGTCGACACGGTGAAGTGGTACGGAATGTTTATTCCGTTGTTCATCAGCTCGGCCTTCAAGTCTTGGTCAAGAAGCTTAAAGTTGATGCGCTCTTTTAAGGGCTTATCTGAAGCCGAATAGAGGATGCTATACACTACCTCGTCGAGCAGTGCCTTTTGATACACGTATCGGTTTTTCACAATCTCTTGCAACGACTTTGAAGCCTCTGACAACGAGTTTTTATCGGTATGCAATATCATTGCCTTGGGCATCTGCGAGGGCTTGATAGAGATGGTTTTCAGCTCAAACGATGAGTAGACGGTACCATCACGACCCGTTACGGCAAACTGGTGCGACTGCTGCACCGACCCGTCGGGCAACGTTGAACGGGTGCCCATCGAGTCACGACGGAAGGCACGACGCTCGGTCTCGTTCACGTCTTTTTCCAGGTAACGCAAGGTCTCGTTCAACTCAAGGTTTCGCGAGGCTTGATATAGTGCGCGGTTCACCGATTCATCAAACTGTTCCTTCTTCATGTCAACCATCTCCTGTATATATTTTAGCTGGAGATAGAGCAAGGCAAGGAAGGACAATCCCATGATGGTGGCTATGGTCCAAATCGTTCTCTTTTTCATAGTGGCAAAGATAAGTGTTTTTTTAATACAGCATATCTTTTTAGTTAAAATTTAAATGTCGATTTAAGATAATTAACGATAATAGCGGTAGATAATTGCAAATTTACAATTATCTACCGCCATTAGTATATCTGCCTAAGGGGCAACGTATAAAAGAAAGCCCTGGAGGCTTACAGCTTCAGTTCTTTTAAGATAGTGGTTATCTTCTGCAAAGTAGTTAAACGGGTGGGCACCAGGGGCAGACGCAACACGTTATCTATAAAGCCCATTTCGTGCAACAAGGCCTTTACGCCAGCAGGGTTGCCATCGACAAAAAGTAACGAGTAGAGCTGCTGAAAGCGGTGATGTATCTTACGGGCGGGCTCGTATTCGCCATTAAATTCGAGGCGTATCATGCGAGAAAACTCTTTGGGTAGCGCGTTACCGATCACCGAGATAACACCTGCGGCACCACTTGCCACCATTGAAAAGGTAAGGGCATCGTCGCCACTGATAACGTCGAAGCGAGCGGGCTTGTTGTTGATAATCTCGTCTACCTGTTCAAGACTGCCACTGGCCTCCTTAATAGCGATTATATTTTCGCAGTCGCGAGCGAGACGAAGGGTAGTTTGGGCCTGAAGGTTGATGCCTGTTCGGCCAGGCACATTATATAATACTACAGGCAATGGGCTGGCCTCGGCTATGGCCTTGAAGTGCTGATACAGGCCTTCTTGCGAGGGCTTGTTATAATAGGGGCATACGCTCAGCACGCCATCAATGCCACTCCAGTCGGCCGACTTCAGTTCTTGAACCACAGCCCGCGTATTGTTTCCGCCACATCCCATCAGGATAGGCACTCGCCCGTTGTTCACTTCCACCACCAAACGTTTTATCTCAGCTTTTTCTTCTGCCGACAGACACGGGGTTTCGCCAGTAGTAGCAAGGATGCACAAAAAGTCGGCACCATTCTGCAACTGGTATTCAACAAGACGTTTCAATGAATTGCTGTCTACTTCTCCATCGGGGGTGAATGGGGTGATAAGTGCGATACCTAATCCTCTAAAAATATTCGTAGCCATAAAAACAATAAATATAGTACAAAGTAATTTGAGATACAAAGATAACACTTATAATCGAAATTGCTATCTCTATTTAGCATTTTTTTCATTTAATGCGCAATTTTCTTACTAATTGCATATTGCGCCACGAACACTTTACCTCAAACACGCTTTCTTAAATAGCCTATTTTTACGCGCACAAAAGGTTGAAAAAACAGTGAAAAATAGTAACTTTGCAACATACATTATAATATAATAGAAGACATGAAAAAGAGCATCGGCATATTGTTATGTATGCTGTGCACCCTGTCAATAGGTGCGCAACAAATGAAAAAGATAAACAGAACTAACCTGTGTGAGGGCGACCTCTTGTTCTGCGCCAAAGAAGCGAGCAACCCCATAACAGAGGTTACACAGGGCGTGAGCGGAATGAAAATTGACCATGTGGCCATCGTGCATAAACAAGTAAACAAAACCTATGCGCTTGAGGCTATACACAAAGGGGTGACACTAACACCCATTGACAGCTTTATGGCGCGACGCGAAATGGTGGTGGCAGCAAGGTTGTGCGACACGCTGGGCGTGGCACAGTCGGTAGAACGGGCACTGAGCTTCTTGGGTAGGCCCTACGACTTCAACTTTATGCCCTCTGATAGTGCTTTTTATTGCAGCGAACTGGTGCAGAAAAATTATCGATATAGCGATGGCCAACTGGTGTTTAAGCCCATTGCTATGTCGTTTCATGACAAGACTGGAAAAATTACCGATTACTGGAAAGAATATTATGGCCGACAGGGGTTAACGGTGCCTGAGGGTGAGCCAGGTAGCAACCCCGGCGATCTATCGCGTAGCAAGGCCATACAGATACTGGGCATTATACATTAATATACATACGACATTAATATACATACAACATTAATATGTATATGACATGAATATATGATCGAGTAGGAGGTAAACACTAATCATAGGTGTTTATCTCCTATTTTCGTGTTT
>USAI01000063.1 GCA_900552675.1 uncultured Prevotella sp. | reverse complement strand
TATAGCTTTTTTTGATACCATGCAAGACTTTAGCAAAGAAAAATGCAATATTTATGTGGATTTTAACAATTGTTTACACAATATGCGGCATTTTGTGGGCGCACACATTGTTTGTATTACGCGCGAGCGTGGGGATGGGAGGCGAATAAGACTAATGGGACTGATAAGACTGATAAGGCTAATGGGATTAATGGGACTAATAAGACTGATACGACTGAGGAAACTGATAGGGCTGATATATGCCATAGAAAGCACTGGCATAGTTATTGCTTAAAGGAAATTAACATCAATGATGTTGCTTATTCGCAAATAAATATCTATATTTGCAGATAAGAATAACAAACTTACAGGCCTTCAATACATTATAATATATTTGTAACAACAAACATATAAAATGTATAAGGATGTAAGAAGCACTTGACAAGAAATATACATACAGAGATTTGGCATGCCTACAGCATACTGAAAAAGTAAAATTCTTGTTGACAGCCAGAAGCGAACTTGCGAGACATAAACATATATATAATACAGACAAAAAATATACGATACAAACAAAAAAGGAAATACATATATAAACTAAAAAAGAAAAGAAAATGAAAGAAAGAGATTATGAGATAATGGAGGGACGCAGTGGTTATTCCTCATTATCATTTCCTACCTTGATGCGCAAGGTATATCTTTGGATGAGCCTTGCACTGGTAATTACAGCCGTAACAGCTTATGGCGTAGGTACCACCCCCAACCTATTGACGATGGTATGGAGTACGAAATACGTACCTCTTATCTTAATCGTGGTACAGTTAGGCTTAGTTATAGGTCTTTCGGCAGCCATTCAAAAGATGTCGTTGATGACTGCTACCGCCCTCTTCACCCTCTACTCTATTGTGACGGGTGTGACCCTATCATCGTTACTGGTGATCTATTCGCCCACCATCCTCACGAAGGTATTCTTGATTACGGCAGGCATGTTTGGCTCAATGGCATTTATTGGCTACACCACAAAGAGCGATCTCACCTCAATAGGTAAGTTTGCTTTCATGGCATTAATAGGTCTGATTATCGCCTCTGTGGTAAATATGTTTTTGCATAGCCCCAGCTTCGATTATATTCTGAGTTACATTGGCGTAGCCATCTTCATTGGCCTGACCGCTTACGACTCACAAAAGATAAAAGAGATGCTGGCCGCTTGCCCCGATGGTGGTGAAGAAGCGCAGAAATTAGCCTTGTTAGGATCGCTCACTCTGTACCTTGACTTCATCAACCTTTTCTTATATCTGTTACGCATTTTTGGCCGCAGTAGAGACTAATTAAGCCCCATAAGAAGGCCTTGACACGAGACGAAAGTTGCTATTTTGCGTTCGTTTAGTGCCGAGGCCTTTTTTGCATAAATATACAGTATTATACCGCAAATATGCATAAAAAGGGGTTGTTTCTGTATTTTTATGCAGTTTTTGTTGGATATTTATTCATTTTCCTCTACCTTTGCCTCCAGATACTAAAACGATAAAGAGCATGAAAGTGAAACGTGACAGGATAGAAACCCTGAAGATGCTTATCTCAAGTAAAGAGTTAAGTTGTCAAGATGATGTGTTGCAAGCATTAGCCGACGAAGGTTTTGCTGTAACACAAGCCACGCTGAGCCGCGACATGAAGCAGCTAAAGGTGGCCAAGGCCGCCAGCATGAACGGCAAATATGTTTATGTATTACCCAACGAAACCATGTATCGCCGTGTGCCCACCACCTCTACCGCTCGTGAGATGCTGAGCACCTCGGGCTACATTTCGCTCAACTATGCTGGCAACATGGCCGTACTGAAGACACGTCCAGGTTATGCCAGCGCTATTGCCTACAATATTGACAATGCACACATTGACAACATTTTAGGAACGATAGCTGGCGACGACACCATCTTCATGGTGGTGCGCGAGGGAGCCAACCATGTATTGTTAGGCGAGACCCTTCGCAAAGTCATCGACGGTATGGGTGGCGAGAAATTCTAAGCAGAAGTATCTACGCCCCCGAGTGGCACTGAGAAAAGCTAATGACAATTAAATATAAGAGATGGAAGAAATAAAAGTGATGGTAGCCGACGCCTCTCACGAGAAATATGTTGACATTATTTTAAAGACGATAGAAGAAGCGGCCAAAGTGCGTGGAACAGGCATTGCCAAGCGCACCCACGAATATCTAACAACCAAGATGAAAGAAGCCAAGGCCGTGATAGCCCTCAGTGGCGACAAGTTTGCAGGCTTCAGCTACATTGAAACCTGGGGCAACAAGCAATACGTCACCACATCAGGATTAATCGTTCACCCCGATTTTCGTGGCCAAGGCTTAGCCAAGCGCATCAAAGACATGACCTTCACGCTGGCTCGCACCCGTTGGCCGCACGCTAAGATATTCAGTCTTACCAGCGGTGCTGCCGTTATGGCCATGAACACCCAGCTGGGTTATCAGCCCGTAACCTTCGCCGACCTCACCGACGACGAAGCCTTCTGGCGAGGTTGCGAGGGATGCATCAACGTAGATGTATTGAAACGCACGGGCCGAAAATACTGCATCTGCACAGGCATGCTGTACGACCCCGAAGAACATCTGCCCGTAAAGTTGCCCCAAGAGGTTATTGACCGCATCAACAAAATAGACAAAAAAGATAATCATTAAGATAGAAGAGGAGAGAAAAGATATGGCAAAGAAAAAAGTAGTGGTGGCATTTTCAGGAGGTCTCGACACCTCTTACACCGTAATGAAACTGAAGAACGATGGTTACGACGTGTATGCAGCATGCGCTAACACAGGCGGCTTCAGCCCCGAACAGCTGAAGACCAACGAAGAAAACGCCTACAAGTTGGGTGCCAAGGCATACGTTACACTCGATGTTACACACGAGTATTATGAGAAGTCGCTGAAATACATGATTTTCGGAAACGTGTTGCGCAACAACTGCTACCCCATCTCGGTATCGTCAGAGCGCATCTTCCAGGCCATTGCCATTGCGCGCTATGCTAAAGAGATAGGTGCCGACGCCATTGCCCACGGTTCGACGGGTGCTGGCAACGACCAGATACGTTTCGACATGACCTTCCTGGTGATGGCGCCTGGCGTAGAGATTATCACCCTGACACGCGACAAAGCCCTTTCACGTAAAGAAGAAGTCGACTACCTAAACGAGCACGGTTTCTTTGCCGACTTCACCAAACTAAAATATTCGTACAACGTAGGCATCTGGGGCACCAGCATCTGCGGTGGCGAAATTCTCGACCCCACACAGGGTCTGCCCGAAGAGGCTTACCTCAAGCACGTTACCGCCACCGACGAAGAGGCCGAACTGAAGATCACCTTCGAGAAGGGCGAGATTGTGGCTGTAAATGGCGAGAAGCTTGACGACAAGATTGCCGCCATACAGAAGATAGAAGAGATTGGTGCTTCTTACGCCATCGGACGCGACTGCAATGTGGGCGACACCATCATCGGCATCAAAGGTCGCGTAGGCTTCGAGGCCGCTGCCCCAAAACTTATCATCGAGGCTCACCGCCTGTTGGAGAAGAGCACACTGAGCAAGTGGCAACAGTATTGGAAAGACCAGGTGGCCAACTGGTACGGCATGTTCCTGCACGAGAGCCAATATCTTGAGCCTGTGATGCCCGATATCGAGGCCATGCTCACCTCGTCGCAGCGCCACGTCAACGGCACCGCTATATTGAAGCTTCGCCCCTACTCGTTCCAGACCGTAGGCATCGACTCGGCCGACGACCTCACAAAGAGCAAACTTGGCGAATATGGCGAAATGCAGCACGGCTGGACTGCCGACGATGCCAAGGGCTTCATCAAGGTTTCTTCTACCCCATTGCGAGTTTACTATGGTATGCACCCTGAGGAAGAGAGATAATGAATAAGTGAAGAACGAAGAGCAAAACGTTTGTCATTATGAAAAAGCTATATCTATCTGACACAGACAAGAAGATAGGCGGTGTGTGCGGTGGTTTGGCCCATTATTTCGACATCGACCCCACCATCATACGCATTCTTTGGTTTGTTGCCACTTTCATCTACGGCATAGGCATCATTCCCTATCTTGCATTTTGGCTAATCATTCCACGCGAAAACAAAAATATATGATAAAAATAGGAATCTTAGGCGCTGCTGGCTATACTGGTGGCGAACTGATACGACTGCTGCTTAACCACCCTGAGGCAGAGATTGTGTTTGCCAACAGCGAGAGCAACGCTGGCAATCTTGTGGCCGATGTGCATGAAGGACTGTTGGGCGACACCGACCTACGATTTACCAGTGAAATGCCATTCGACAAGGTCGACGTGGTATTCTTCTGCTTCGGTCATGGCAAGAGCGAGCAGTTCTTGCGCGAGCACACCATTCCTGCCCATGTAAAAATTATCGACCTGGCACAAGACTTCCGCTTAGCGGCTCCCGATAACGACTATGTATATGGTCTGCCCGAGATTAACCGCGAGCGCATTGCCGCTGCACAACATGTGGCCAACCCAGGCTGCTTTGCCACCTGCATACAACTGGGTCTGCTGCCAGCCGCCAAGTTGGGCATCGTGAAGGGCGACATCGCCGTGAACGCCATAACAGGCAGCACGGGAGCAGGACAGAAGCCCGGCGCCACCACTCACTTCTCGTGGCGCAACAACAACATGAGCATCTACAAAGCCTTCTGCCATCAGCATGTGCCAGAAATCTGCCAGAGCCTGAAACAGGTGCAGGGCGAGCTGGATGCCGAAATCGACTTCATTCCCTATCGCGGCGACTTCGCCCGTGGCATCTTCGCCACAGAGGTTGTAAAAACCGATATGCCCATAGAGCAGATTGTTGAAGCCTACAAGGCGTTCTACAAAAACGCGCCCTTCACCCACTATGTTGACAATGCCATCGACATGAAGCAGGTGGTAAACACCAACAAGGCGCTCGTACATTGCGACAAGTTTGGCAACAAGTTGCTCATCACCTCTACCATCGACAACCTTCTGAAAGGTGCCGTAGGACAGGCCGTACAAAACATGAACATCATGTTTGGCGTGGAGGAGACTATGGGACTGAGACTGAAAGCAGGAGCTTTCTAAGGGAAAAGTGAAAAGAGAAAAGTGAAAAATCCTATGGCTTTGATGTTTTAAAAGAGCTTTCAAGCAACAGGAACAATGTAAATTAACAAAAGGACATGGATGATACAGCATACAACAGAGGAAGTTCTCCTTTGCACAACAAAAGTTATGCTTTTGCAAGACGCATCATAAACATGGTAAAATACATTGACTGTCCTTATAAAATGGTTTCACTTACAAACCAAATATTCAGGTCTGGCACCGCCGTTGGCGCTCTTGTTCGTGAAGCAGAATTTGCACAAAGCCCATCAGATTTTATAAACAAACTTCACATAGCCCTTAAAGAATGTAACGAAACGATATATTGGTTAAACCTGTTACACGACACCAATTTTATCGATGAAAAAGAATATAACAGCATGGTTCAAGATAGCAAAGAACTGTTAGCCTTGCTTATATCCTCAATTAAAACAGTAAAGAAAAGAAACAACTTAAATAACAAGTGATAAGAAAAGTAAAACAATCAAGCATTTGGATTTTTCACTTTTCACTTTTCACTTTTCACTTTAATTATGCAACTATTCGACGTATATCCCCTATTCAACATAAACATTGTTAAAGGTCAGGGTTGTCACATCTGGGACGACAATGGACAGGAGTATCTCGACTTCTACGGCGGTCACGCCGTGATCAGCATCGGGCACTGCCACCCACACTATGTAGAAATGATGACCCAGCAACTCAACACACTGGGCTTCTATTCCAACTCAGTAATCAACAAGCTGCAGGTAGAACTTGCCCACCGACTGGGTAAGGCGTGCGGCTACGACGATTATCAGCTGTTCCTCATCAACTCGGGTGCCGAGGCCAACGAGAACGCGCTGAAGCTGGCCTCATTCCAGACAGGCCGCACCCGCGTACTGTCGGCCGAGAAAGCCTTTCACGGTCGCACATCGCTGGCGGTAGAGGTTACGAACAACCCGAAGATCATAGCACCCATCAACGACTGTGGGCACGTTACCTACCTACCCCTCAACGACCTTGAGGCTTGGGAGCGCGAGCTTGACAAGGGCGACGTGGCAGCCGTCATCATAGAGTGCATACAGGGCGTGGGCGGCATACGCATGGCCACACCCGAGTTTGCACAGGGTCTGCAAGCAGCCTGCAAACGCAACGGCACACTGCTCATCACCGACGAGATACAGTGTGGCTACGGCCGTTCGGGCAAGTTCTTCGCCCACCAGTGGTTAGACATTCACCCCGACATCATCACCGTGGCAAAGGGCATAGGCAACGGCTTCCCCATGGCAGCCGTGCTCATCTCACCCGATATCAAGCCCGTCTATGGCCAACTGGGCACCACATTTGGCGGCAACCATCTTGCCTGCACGGCGGCATTAGCGGTGCTCGACGTCATGGAGAAAGAGAACCTTGTAGAAAACGCACACGAGGTGGGCGAACATCTCATTGCCCGACTGAAAGAGCTACAGCAGACACAGAGCCACATCACCGATGTGCGCGGACGTGGACTGATGGTGGGCATCGACCTCGACATTCCACACAAAGAGGTGCGCTCGCGCCTCATCACCGAAGAGCATTGCTTCACAGGCTGCGCCTCAACCAACATCTTGCGTGTGCTGCCGCCCCTCTGCACTACCAAGGAGATGGCCGACGCCTTTGTTGAGAAGCTGGCAAAGGTGCTGGCAGAAATTTAAAAATAGCGAAACATGAAAATAGCAATCATAGGCGCTGGAGCCATGGGTGGCGCTATGGCCGACGGATTTATAAAGTCGGGAGCCGTGAAGCCCGCCGACATCAGTGTGGCAAACCCCACCGCCCAGAAGCTTGAACACTTTGCCCTGCAAGGTGCCAGCGTTACCACCGACAACAAGACGGCTGCCGAAGGTGCCGACATCGTTGTCATTGCCGTGAAGCCATGGCTGGTAGAGCAGGTAGTGAACGAGCTGAAGCCCGTGCTCAATTACACACGCCAAACCATCATCACCGTGGCGGCAGGCATCAGCGGCAGTCAGTTTACAGCATGGCTGAAGAAAGACGACGCAGTGCCACAAACCTTCATCGTCATCCCCAATACGGCCATCGCGGTGCTTGCATCAATGACCTTCATTGTGCCGGTGAACGCCACCGCCGACACCACGTCCACCATCAAGGCGCTGTTCGACAACGTGGGACAAGCCATGGTAACTGATGAACGTCATCTTAGCGCTGGCATGACCTTGGCCTCATGCGGCATTGCCTACGCCATGCGTTATGTGCGTGCCGCCGCCGAGGGCGGTGTGGAGCTTGGCTTTAAAGCCGACATGGCGAAAGACATTGTGCTGCAAACCATGAAGGGTGCCGTAGAGCTACTACAAGCCAACGGCAACCACCCCGAAGCCGAGATTGACAAGGTGTGTACCCCTGGCGGTCTCACCATTCGCGGCCTCAACGAAATGGAGCACGCAGGCTTCACCTCTGCCGTGATACGTGGTTTGAAGGCTGCGGCAAAATAGCTCATCGCCCACAGACAACAACAAACAATAATGCTTCAATGCCATCTCTCAGCCTCTTTTCACTGAGAAATAACATTGAAGCATTTTCTTTTTATATCGTTTCTTTTTATATCGTCTCTATCAATTATCCCGAAAACCACTCCTTTGTCTTTTCTCAAATTCGGCCAACTGAGGAAACGAAATACGGCCAACTAAGGAAACGGAATACGGCCAACTGAGGAAATAAAAGTCGGCCAACTGAGGAAATACAAAACTTTTTTGTATCTTTGCAGCTGAGGATCAATCATTTGAACATATGAAATACAAACACAGAATTGCTGACAAAATGCTTGCAAAAGAACTTGCGAGCAAGGGAGCTGTCTTAATAGAAGGCCCAAAGTGGTGCGGTAAGACAACAACCGCCGAACAGCATGCTCGCAGCATATTGTATATGGACAATCCCGCCTCATTAGAAACCAATCTACAGATGGCAGAGATTGACGCTTCGGTTTTGCTTGATGGCGACACCCCACGACTTATTGACGAGTGGCAGTTGGCCCCCAAACTGTGGGATGCCATACGCTTTGAGGTAGACCACCGACATGATGTGGGGCAATTTGTCTTGACAGGTTCGGCTGTTCCTGCTGAAGAGAAAGATATGCACCATTCAGGCACTGGACGGTTTAGTTGGTTAACAATGCGCCCAATGAGCCTTTATGAGTCGGGCGAATCGAATGGAAAGGTAAGTTTAGCAAATCTTTTTGAAACGCCCGAAAAGATTGTCGCTATAAACAAACTAAAAATTGAAGACCTTGCCTTCTTGATTTGCCGTGGCGGTTGGCCTTTCGCTTGCGGTTTGCAAGACGAAGCGGCACTGGCACAAGCTTTCGACTATGTTGATGCTGTCATTAAGAAAGACATCTCACGGGTAGACGGTGTAAATCGTAACGCCTCTACTGCAAGGTTGCTGTTGAGATCATACGCTCGTAACCAAGGAGCGCAAGCTACCATCGGAACCATCATTGCCGACATGTCAACCAATGATGAAAACGAAATTAGCGTAAAAACAGCAGGTAGTTACTTAGATGCGTTAAGAAAGATTTTTGTCATAGAAGACTCAGAAGCTTGGAATCCTAACCTGCGCTCAAAGACCGCTATCCGCACAGCCAACACCCGCTATTTTATAGACCCATCCATTGGTACAGCTGTTTTAGGTCTTGGTCCCAAAGACCTCATCAACGACCTTAACACGATGGGGCTTTTCTTTGAAACACTATGCGTTCGTGACCTACGCGTTTTTGCCGACGCTCTTGACGGTGAGGCCTATCATTATCGTGACAAGAACGGCTTAGAGTGTGATGCCGTAATACATCTTCGCAACGGCAAATATGGTCTTGTTGAAGTGAAGCTTGGTGGCGACAAGCTCATCAACGAGGGCGCAGAAAACCTTATTACGCTTGCAAGCAAGATAAACACAGAAAAGATGAACGACCCATCATTCATGATGGTGCTCACGGGAACTGGCGACTATGCTTATCGCAGAAAAGACGGCGTTTATGTGGTTCCCATTGGATGTTTGAAAGATTAAACCCACCTCATAAGAGAAGTGGTTCAAGTCCTAAAACGGCACTCTTTCCTTCTGAAAAGGAAACTTTTTATCATTTCTTTCCTTTTCAGAAGGAAACTTTTTGTCAGTCGTGAAGTGGAAGGCATCGCTACAGCATCAAATTATACAGGTTGCAAAAGTTGCACAATAGTAACCTTCAACCAACAGCGCACCATAGAACACGATGGATTAACTATAACCTTAATTCCGCAACATTATTATAAATTAAACCTTTTAAATACCTGAGCAACAAAAAGTTGCCCAGAATTTTGCCATGTCGAAGAATTCACTTATCTTAGTATTGCAAAAATAAACAAGCAAAACTCTGATATGACATGGCGAAGATACAAATTAAATCTGAGAAACTCACTCCTTTCGGAGGAATATTTTCAATCATGGAGCAATTTGACTCCACATTGTCATCTGTAATCGACTCAACCCTCGGTTTAAGGTGTAAATCGTTTGGTTATCGGTACAGCGAAATCATCCGTTCACTCATGAGTATCTACTTCTGCGGTGGGTCATGCATTGAGGATAAATGCCTCTTCGCTCTCTTTTTGCCCGTATGCCCAGCTTTCATCGGTCGTGTAGCCCGCTACACTCCCTCTTCGGAGCTGAACATACAGACAAAAATAGAGCATAGATTCATTTAAATTAATTTTGAACACCTACTTATAATTTGTATCTACTTCAATACGGGGAAAATAGTCAACCGCAGGGTTGTACTGCCATAAGGAACAAGTTCGATAACCGTATCACTACGCTCCTCTGATACGACGGCTTTCGGCAATGCCGGCGTAAAACGGTTATCAACCAAAGTCCAATCCTTGACGCCAACAACAGGAACCGTAATTGTAACAGGGCTGTTTCCCAAATCAAACGGGAAGCCATTTACCTTATTATACTTCACTTTGATGTTATCAACCTTATTCGCATTGAAAGCATAATTCCATTTGCCAGAAGGTGTCATGCTCCAGCTTTTGAAGTCAGGATTACCCGAAACCTTACCCGCAAGATTATCATATACAAGCGTATCTTCCTCAATCGCAGCCGGAATAGGATAAGAATAAAGTATAGGTCCACGCTCCACGTACATTCCTGTGGTGGAATCACCACACACTTTAACCTGCATCGGAAGCGAAACCGAAAACTTCTCACCCGATTTCCATTCCTTTGTTACAGTCTTAAAACCGGCTTCTGCGGCTGAACACCATTGCGGTATGCGGTATGTGAAATCCATTTTATGCTTTCCCGTCAGTTTTTTACCGTCTTTATAGAAAGTAAATACGAAGTCAATCTTCTCATCAAACGGATAAGATGTCTTCTCTTCTATTCTCACCGTAACGCCATCGGCAAGAGAATACACCACCGTACTCGGTCCATACAGTGCAGCAACAGGTTGCCCCTTCGCATCCTTCATCCACATTCGTGCCACATAGTTGGGCATATACCTATGAAGATTACCGATACAGCATTCTGTTTCATGAATCGGACGGTATGCCATCCACGTCAGTCCATACTTGAACTCATTATGATTTGAGTTGCCCGTGGCTATGAATTGGTTTGGACAAGAGAAATACTGCATACTTTTGAAATCTTTGGTTATAGCTCCCAGCGCAGCATTAAACATCGCTTTCTCTATTCTATCCGCCCATTGCGCCTCACCGGTAGCCATCAGATAATAGCCGATAGTCCATGTATAGTCGCTAATATCACAGGTTTCATGACTGGCAAGCGCATCATTACCTGCCAATCCCTCCGAACTGGAGTTCACACCATCGGCAAGCATATTCGCCTTTTCCATCTTATAGTCGGCATTAAGTGCAGCCTTCAGATACTCATTCTTGCCCGTATACTCATAAAGCAGCATCGGAACTTTCATCAATTCGTTCATTGTAACACCGTGCATATGGAAGTCTTTGTCATCCAGACAGCTTTCCTGTGTCAGCTCCGCACCGTTCTGAGCCCACGCATTCTCGGCAAGAGCCAGCAATTTCGGGTTCTTTGTGATGGCATAAGTCCACAGAATACCTTCCACATTCACGACAAAACGATTTCTGCCCAACTCCTCAACACTATATGAAAGATAGTTTCTTTCAAGGGCTTTCGGTACGCGTTCGTCGCCCGTTGCCTCATAATAAGCCTTCATTGCACGGAAAAACACTGCGAAAGGCCATGCCATCGACTTTGTCTCCGGACCGAGACGACCTTCCGGTCGGTCGTATGACGCAATGCGCAACTGCGTCTCAATATCCTGTCTGATGCGTTTTTTCCAAGCCTGTGCCTTCGGGTCTTCAGACACTTCCGCCGTGAATTGCGCGTTCTTACTCATCATACTGTCCACATCCGACGGCTTGAACGGAATGCCTTTTTTCGCGGGAAGCGGATGCTCAAGTACCCAATCAATATTCTCTTTGGCTACGCCCAGCAATTTTTCATCATCAAGCAGATAACCAAGTCGCATCAATCCGTCCACATAATAAGCAGTTTGCTCATATCGCCACCAGTCTGCGCCCCTGCTTTCCGTGTCCCTTTTAAGTTCTCCGACCCATAGTTTGGAGTCAAAAGGATAAGACATAGCTTCCGGATGACTTGACAATCCATTGTCCTGGCGCACAAGAATCTCCTTCAACCAGCCCCCCGGTACAATATCATCATGCAGTCCGTCGGTAAAGACTGCATATTGGGGCATGGGAACAGCCGTGCTTCCCGCCTTCACAATCTCATCATTGGCTGCCGAACCGTTAATGGCTACAGACAAGAATGCTAACAATAATTCTTTTTTCATAATATCATCATTTTTATAAAATATGTAGTAAAACTGTCAAACATTGTTTAAGATGCCGCAAAGATAATATAAACGAGCGCGATGAAAGATTTTTTCAGATTGCCGAGTGCAGTTTTATCTTATGTAAAGATAATACAAACGAGCGCAATGAAAGATTTTTTTCAGATTGCCGAGTGCAGTTTATCGTATGCAAATTTAGATAAAATTTCCGAATTATAAGCCAGTTGAGATAAAAAAACAGAAATGACATGGCGGAGGCACACAAGGAGCTGTGCGGTACTGGCACTGCACGAAAAGCATCGTCCCCGTGGCGTGTCTGCATGCGTGGAGCAAGACTGCTCCGTATATGCAGGCACGCCACGGGGACGAATGCGTTGGTATGTAGCCGCAGGGCGGCGTAAGTGCATTATTTCCTCTTGGGCTTCTTCACGGCCTTCACGCCCTCGTTGGTCATCTTCACGGGCACGATGTGTCCGTCCTTGTCGAAGTAGAGGCGGTCTATACAGGTCTCGCGGCTGTTGGCGGCAGTCTCGGTGAGCGGGCGGCGGTGATATACTATATAGTACTCATCCTTGCCGGGTACCTGTATCACGGAGTGGTGTCCGGCACCGGTGGCTATGGCAGGGTCCTGCTGAAGAATCTTGCCCACGCGCTCAAACGGGCCGAAAGGCGAGTCGGCTATGGCGTAGGCCACGCAGTAGTCGGGGCCGCCCCAGCCGCCTTCCGACCACATGAAGTAGTACTTGCCCTTGCGCTTGAGCATGAACGGGCCCTCCACGTAGTTCTTGGGCGTCACCTCGCGGTATGTGGTGCCGTCGTCGAAGGGCACGATGCTCAGCAGGTCGTCGCTGAGACGCACCATGTTGCAGTGTCCCCATCCGCCGTAGTACATGTAGTACTTGCCGTCGTCGTCGCGGAACACGAACTGGTCTATGGGCTGTGCCCCGTTCACGATGTCGTTGATGAGCGGCTTGCCCAGCGCGTCCTTGTACGGGCCCTCGGGGCGGTCGGCGGTGGCTACGCCTATGCCTCCCACCTCGCCCTGATGTACGTCGTTGGCACCGAAGAAGAGGTAGTACTTCTTGTTGGCGTGTATGATGGCCGGGGCCCACATTGCACGCTTGGCCCACGACACGTCTTTCTTGTCTATGACGTGCGGATGCTTGGTCCATGTCACGAGGTCTGGTGAGGAGAACGCGTCCATGAACGTCTGCTCATCGTATGGAGCAGAGTAGGTGGGGAATATCCAGTACTGCCCGTCGAGGACTGCTCCCTCGGGGTCGGCGTACCATCCCTTGAACACGGGGTTGCCGCTTGTCTTGGCTGTCTGTGCGCCTGCCGTGGCAAGCGAGGCGGCTATGAGGGCCGCCGAAAGAATGAGTTGTTTCATCGTGATGTGATCTGTAATGTTGGTTTGGTGAAAGGATTTATGTCTTTCTGCTGCCGCGCGGTGCGTCATCGTGCCACGCTGCGCGGCTTATCGTCTACAAATTTAGATAAAAATTCCGAATTATAAGCCAGTTGAGATAAAAAACAGAAATGAATATCTCCGAGTGCTCGCTGCTTGAGTTAAAATGTCA
>USAI01000062.1 GCA_900552675.1 uncultured Prevotella sp. | reverse complement strand
GTCGACTCACACCGACCGTTGCTCGTGTTTACAACGGTCGATATGAACACGAGCATCGACCGTTCTCCATGTTCATAACGGTCGGTGTGAGACGACTTTTTGCGGGCTTTTTTGTGTCTAAACGTTGGGTGTTACAGAAGAGAAGGTGGGATTTTAGGTCTTGAAATACTGCCTTTGACATTATTTTTCTTTGTTGTTCAGCATTAAGGCAGCCTTTTTTCGTTTGTTCAGTTGAAAATATGTAACTTTGTATTCAAAGTACTCAAACAAACACCTACTTATTTTATGAGCATCAAATACGAAATACAGTCGATTAAAAACTCGCAAGGGTCGGGCGAAGAGCGCCACTTTGCACGCATCTTCGAACAGGCACCCATGACGGCACAGCAGTTGGCAGCCCACATACAAAACTCGTGTACGCTGACCAAGGCCGATGTTGAGGCTACGCTGTCGGCCCTGCACGACTATATGCTTCACGAGCTGTCGCAAGGCCATCGTTTCTACATCCCTTCGATAGGCTATTTCTCGCTGTCGGTCGATTTAGATATGCCAGCCGACAAGCCCATCGACAAGGCTCGTGCCGACTATCTTAGTGTGCGCAACATAAAGTTTCGCCCCGATGCTGCTTTGCTGAAAGAGGTGAAAAGCAACGTGCGCTTTGAGCGTGCCGACTTCAGCAGCCAGTCGGCCGACCTTACCGAAGCGTCGTTGCTTGAAATGCTAAAACAATATCTTGCCGAGAACCCCTGTATCACCCGTCGCGATATGCAGGCCCAGTTTGGCTTGCGCCAGAGCACTGCCCTGAAGTGGCTGAAACACTTTACCGAGGCTGGCGTGCTGAGAAAAGAGGGTGCCAAAAACTCGCCCGTATATTTCTTGAACCCCACAAAAACGGTTTGATGCACCCCTCTCTCTAAAATAGCTATCTATGAATTTTGCAATCATACTATCGGGTGGGGTGGGGTCGCGCATGAACCTCGACATACCCAAACAATATGTTTTGGTAAACCATCAGCCCATCATAAACTATTGTTTAAAAACCTTTTTAGACAATAGCCTTACCGATGCCATCATCATTGGCGTGGCCGACGAGTGGAAAGCCTTTGTGCAAGAGCATGTTGAAAAGCTGCATCCGCACAAGCCCATTTATTATGCTCAGCCTGGTGAAACGCGCCAATACTCAATCTTCAATGCGCTGAAAACGGCAAAGGCATGCGGCTGTGCCGACGACGACCTGGTTATTATTCATGATGCGGCACGCCCCCTGGTAAGCCAAGCCTTGATAAACGCTTGCTATGAAGGCTGCCAAGAGGCCGATGGCGTGATGCCCGTGATACCTGTTAAAGACACCACCTACCTGAGCGAAGATGGCAAGCATATACAGCAATTGTTAAACCGCAGCCACCTGTGGGGCGGACAGGCTCCTGAGGCGTTTCGCTTTGGCAAGTATCTGCATGTGCACGAAACCATGCCTCGTGCCGACCTGCTGAAGATAAACGGCAGCACCGAGATAGCCTTTAAGGCGGGCCTAAACTGCCAAATGGTGACGGGCGACCCCATGAACTTTAAAATTACTACGCCCGAAGACTTGTCAAACTTTCAGGCCATTATAAACCAACAATAAACAATGAAAGCATACGTTCTTCATGCTATAAACGATTTGCGTTACGACGACGTGCCCATGCCACAGTGCCCTAAAGGGTGGGCCATTGTAAAGGTGAGGGCCGCTGGCATTTGCAGTTCCGACATTGCCCGCGTGTTTACCAAAGGCACCTATCATTTTCCCACCATTCCGGGCCACGAGTTTTCGGGCGAGGTGCACGCCGTGGGCGACCCTGCCGATGCCGCACTCATAGGGCAAAAGGTGGGCGTGTTCCCCCTCATACCATGCCGACAGTGCGACCAGTGCCAGCAAAAACACTATGAAATGTGTGCCCATTACGACTATGTGGGCTCGCGACGCGATGGCGGCTATGCCCAGTATGTGGCTGTGCCTGTGTGGAACCTTATTGCGCTGCCTGCCGATATGCCCTTCACCGTGGCAGCCATGCTCGAACCGCTATCAGTGGCGCTGCACGCCATCACGCTGGGCGGCGTAAAGCCTGGCTATCGTGTGGCCGTTATTGGCACAGGCATGATAGGCATCAGCGCTGCACAGTGGGCGTATAAGTTTGGGGCCAGCAGCGTAACGGTTATTGGTCGTAACGAAGAAAAACGTAGCTTGATAGAAAAGTGTGGGCTTAACTATAGCGTGTGTACCGATAAGAGCGCAATGCCCGAATACGACTTTGTGCTCGAGGCGGTGGGCAGCCCCGCGGCCATAACGCTGGCCATAAGCGGAACCAAACCTGGGGGCACGGTGCTGCTAATGGGTAACCCGTCGGGCGAGATAACGCTGTCGCAAGACGTTTATTGGCGCATCTTGCGCAAACAGCTGGTGCTGAAGGGCACGTGGAACTCGGCCTACGATGGCACAAACCCCTCTGACTGGACCAACGCTGTCAAGGCCATTGCCAATGGCGAGATTAATGTGGCACCCCTCATCTCGCACACCTTCACGCAAGACCAACTGATGGAGGGCTTGAAGATGATGCACGAGCACAAAGAGCCTTATTGCAAGGTAATGACAACGTGGAACGACTAATAAAAACGCAATAAAAACTGTCAGCGTATGCGCAAAGGTGAAATATCAGCGTCGATGATGTGTACCGACCTTATCGACTTGAAAGAAACAATACGTATTTTTGAAGAAGAGGGTGTAGAGCATCTGCACATTGACGTGATGGACGGCACCTTCGTGCCCAACTTGGGGCTGGGGGTTGACTATATTCGTGGTTTGCGCGAGCTGACAAACATTCCGCTCGACATTCATCTCATGGTGAAAGACCCCGAGTATAAGTTGCAGTGGATAGGCATACGCCCCACCGATACGGTGTCGGTGCATTATGAAAGTACGTTTCAGGTGCAACGTGTGCTCGACTATCTTGAACCCTACGGCTGCAAACGCTTCTTGGCCATCAACCCCGCCACGCCCGTCAGCGCACTGGAAGAGGTGCTCGAATATATCGATGGCATAAACCTGTTGATGGTGAACCCTGGCTTTGCGGGGCAAAAGATGGTGCCGTCGACCATCAGAAAGGCACAAAAGGTGGCCGACCTGTTGAGGCGTGAGCATCGCGAAGATATTATTATTGAAGTGGATGGAAACATTACACCCGAAAACGGACGCACGCTGCGCAAGATAGGTGCCAGCATGTTTGTGTGTGGTACCAGTGCTATCTTTAAAGGCGATGTAAACAAATATAAGGAAAATATTATCACCTTTAGAAAAAGTATTGACGACGATTTCCTGTCATGTTCGTGCTAAGACAACTGGCAAAGCCAAGCGATATAAAAGTGAAAAATATTATTAGGTAAAGAGATAAATGACCAGCAAGATTGAACAATTTAAACAGCAGCAGCTGCGACGCTGCCAACTGAAACAGCTCACAATATTAGAAGAAATTGACCGCATATGCCGAAAGCACAACATTAGCTATTGGCTTGATGGGGGATCGTTGCTGGGCGCCGTGCGCCATGGCGGATTTATTCCGTGGGACGACGATATCGACATTGCCATGCCGCTTGACGATGCAAAACGCTTTGCACAGGTGGCACCTAACGAGCTGCGTCAGGGCCTTGTGCTACAAGACCCTGAAACAGAGCTCACACGCGAACCTATCATGAAGGTGCGCGATACCAACTCGTTTTATGTTGAGGCTAACGACGACTTCTCGTTGCCGTATGGCAAGGGGTTGTATGTCGACATCTTCCCCTTCATAGCTTATCCTAACGTGTCGAGGGCGTTTTGTAAAAAATATGCCAAGGGCATGTCGAAGTGTTACTCTATCCTTCACCACTCGCACACCTACTCGTGGCGTGCTGCTGCCGAACTGTTGTGGTTTGGCGCCTTGTATCAGTGGTATAAGTTGCGCTGGAAGTGGGCCTTCGCCACAAAACGTACCGATACCTATATGGCCAACGTGCTGATAAACAATGGCTATGGCGTAAGGCACAGACAGGACAGCATCTTTCCGCTGGGCACCATCACCTTCGAGGGTAAAACCTTTATGGCGCCTTGCAACCCCGATGCCTACCTATCTGACCTTTATCGCAACTATATGGACATTCCGCCCAAAGAAAAACAAAAGGTGCACGCCGTGTTTATCTTGCCTGAATTGGTAGAAGAAGCAAAGTAAAAAACAGATGTTACTTGCTGGCAACAAAAGCGGCGAATGAATGTTCAGTAGGTGTTCAAGTGCTGGGTGCTGGAGGACGGGGCGCGGAGGCCACCGTCCTACTATAAGATATAGCACCTGCTTACTGATGAGATTACTCTCCTAACGCCTTGTTCAGTGTCTCGTTCAGCTTCTTGTTGGCGGCCTCGCGCAGCTTGTTTTTGTTGGCCTCCATCATCTGTTCCGACTTTTTCTTGGCAGCGTTATATTCGGCTTGGGTCTTTTCTTTTATCGCTTCGCCTGTAGCTTTAACGGCAGCCTCGGTCTTGGCTTTGGCAGCGTTCAGGTTGTTATGAGCCTTGGCAGCATTGGCCTCGGCAGCGTTTTGGGCCTCGGCAGCACCTTGCTCAAGGTTGGCGGGCAGGTTGGCAATGCCGTTCACCAGTTCGGCCACAGTAACATCGCCTTTGGCTACCTTGTTCAGCGCCTCTTTGTTGGTGTCGACATATTCTTTTAGCTTTGCGCTATAGGCAGCAGCCTCGTCGGCCTTACCCTCGCTTTGCAACTTCTCAATTGTTGCCTTGGCATCGGCCAAGGTCTTAGCCAGAGTTTTGGCGTCGCCACTCTTCAGCTGCTCGTCAAGCTGGGCGGTAACGGCTTCGGCGGCAGCCTCTTCTTCTGCCTCTTCGGTTTGTGCTGTCGCTTGTTCTACAGTGTCGCTCACCACATCGGCAGCGGTGGGCGCTGTTCTACCACCACAGCTCACAAGAGCGATGGCGGTACATACCATGATAAATGTTTTTTTCATAATTGTCTTCGTGCTTTTAATAACAAAACTCAAAGTTAATCATCTTATTTTTATCGCTCCCTTTTTGTTTAGATGATTTAACAAAAAGTAGTATAACAGAACTTTAAATATGAAATAAAATGATTATATTTGCCACAAAAGAGAATACATTATGCCAGAATTATGTCGTTTCTATGAATAATTAAATTGAATAATGAGTAACATTGATTTAATAAGAGTGGTTGATGTTGATTATCTGAAAGATTTCACCATGGACCTTAAATTTAGTAATGGCGAAACACGTCGTGTCGACTTCTTGCCATTGCTGGTAGGCAGAGGTAAAGAAGACCTTAAAGACCCCGATAAGTTTATACAGTTTGGCTTGAACCATTGGACCTTAGAATGGTATAACGGCATCGACTTTGCCCCCGATTTCTTGTATAGAAACGGACAGCAAGTGGCATCATAAAACGAATGATAAACATCATGACAACCCAATCAATGCGCCACATCATTACCGTGGCAATGGTATGGCTATTAGCTGTGGGACAAACGCTGGCATGCACCTCGTTTATTGTATCGGGACGCGTGACGAAGAGCGGACGCCCCATGATTTTTAAGAACCGCGACACGGGCAACCTTGACAACTGTATGGTTGCGATGCAAGGCGAGCGCTACCGCTTTATGGGCGTGGCGGCAGCTAAAGATACGGTGAACGCCGAGATATGGTCGGGGCATAACGAGGCGGGCTTTGCTATCATGAACACGGCCGCTTATAACCTGAATGGCGACACCGAATTTGAGGTTGAAACCGAGGGCATGCTTATGCGCCAAGCGCTGGCCTTGTGTGCTACGCTGAACGATTTTGAGGCGCTGCTCGACACTACCTCGTTGCGTAACAATAATGCCAACTTTGGCGTGATTGATGCGCAAGGCGGCTGTGCCTATTATGAGGTGGGGCTGCATAGGTGGACCAAATATGATGCTAACGATCCTAACGTGGCACCTTACGGCTTTCTTATTCGTACCAACCACGCTTATAGCGGCGACCGCACAATGGATTTGGGCACCGAGCGCTATCTGGCTATCAATAAGTATATGACGCAACAGGGCTTTGCGGGTGGTTTCGACGCGCCCAGCCTTATTCGCATGGTGCCACGCATCCTCACGCATGGGCTGACAAACGTTAATATTCTTGACCTCGCACCCGAAGATAACACGGTGCCACGCTTTGCCAATTTTGTCGACTTCATTCCTCGCTTCAGTACTTCGTGCGCACAGCTTATTGAGGGGGTGGCACAGGATGAGGCTCCAGCACATACCGTGGCTTGGACCATTATAGGTTCGCCACTTGCCACGGTGGCTATGCCGCTGGTGTTGCTGCCAAACGATAAGTTGCCCGAAACCTTAGGCCGTGGCACCACGGGCGGTAGCGTGCTGTGTAGGTATGGCTTGACGCTGAAGGAACGTCTCTTTCCGCTTCGCACCAAAACACGCTCGAGCTATATTGACGTGGCGCAACTGGTGAACCGCAAGGGCAATGGCATCTTGCAACTGATAAAGCCTATTGAAGATGAACTGATGCGCCGTGGCATAGCGCTGGTAAACGATATGCGTAACGAGAAAAAGGATAATAAGAAAAACCTGTATAAAACCTTTGCCGACTATTATGCGTGGGCCGATGGCTTTATACAATCGCAATATGAAATGCTGTTTAAGTGAAGCGTGAAGAATTTAATAGTTTCTACTGTTTATGATACACACAACATTGTTGTTGACCCGACATGGGCAAACCATTGATAATGTGAACCAAATAATGCAAGGGCAAACGCAAGGACAGCTGACCGCCGAGGGTGTTAAACAGGCCGAAGCGCTGGCCCTGCAAATGGCGCAACGACCTATCGACGCCTTTGTATCGAGCGACCTAAAACGTGCCATCGACACCTGTAGCATCATTGCGCAGCCACATGGCGCCAAGGTGGTAACCACGCCTTTGCTGCGTGAGCGCGACTGGGGCAGCTTTACGGGCCGCTTTATCCCCGACCTAAAAGATGTGCCTTGGACCGACGATATTGAAACGATGGAGGCCATGAAGCAGCGCGCCTCTCTTTTTCTTGACTTCATACGCACGCATTATGCGGGCCAAACGGTGCTGGCTGTGGGCCACGGCATCATCAATAAAGCCATACAGAGCGTGTTCTATGATAAACCCGCTAACCAAATAGTGCCGATGAAAAACGCTGAGGTGAGATGTTTGGAGCTAACTTAAAACAATAATATTGATAAAGATTAGTTTTATCTGCTGTGCGTTTCATCATCTCCATTCCTCCCCAATGAGCGACGGGTCATCCACCACCGCCATTTCAAATTCGTCCACCAGCCGGTACAGGTCTTGCAGCAATTCCTCATGCTCGGGGCTGGGCTCAGGTTCGCACTCTATGCAGCCTATATAGGTGCGCACCTTCTCATATTCACTATCATTGCGTATCTTTCCACGTTTCACAATGCGCTGCACGCTGTTGGCCAAGCGTTTGTCATACTTTGTCAAGTCTTCGCCACAGACGGCACGTAGACGGGCGTTTATCGGTTGTCGTTCAGAACCTATATACTTTTCCAGAGTGTCTGCAGTTAGATATTTGAAAAAACGTTTCAAAGTGGTCATGTTTTTCTGTTCATACGCTTTGTTAAGTTTTTCCAATATACGGTATTCTTCCCGAACTATTATTTCTGACAAATCAGTTTTCGGTATTTGTGCAGTTTCTATTTCATATTCTGTTAGAACTCTACACCACTCTCTGTAAAATAAAAATTTATCCATATATCATATTTGAAAGACACATAGCCCTTTATCTCCATTCCTCCCCAATGAGCGATGGGTTTTCCCCCACCGCCGTTTCAAATTCGTCTGCCAATTGATACAATTCTTGCAGCAACGCTTCGTGTTCGGGCTCTCCCTCTATACTGTCAATATAGGTACGCACCTTCTCATATTCGTTACCATTACGTATCTTCCCACGCTTTACTATGCGCTGTACGCTGTTGGCCAAGCGTTTGTCATATTTTGTCAAGTCTTCGCCACAGACGGCGCGTAGGCGAGCGTTTACAGGTTCTCGTTCAGGTGCTGAATACAGCTCTATCATGTCTGCACTCATGTACTTGAAAAACCGTTTCAACAAAGTCATGTTCTTCTGTTCATACGCTTTGTCAAGGACTTCCAACAAGCGATACTTTTCCTTAATGATTGTTTCAGCCAAGATAGAATTCTGTGACTTCATCACCTCTATTTCAAATTCAAGAAGAATACGACTCCACTCCCTGTAAAATAAAAATTTATCCATATATCATATTTGAAAGACACATAGTCCTTTATTTCCATTCTTCCCCAATGAGCGATGGGTCATCCCCCACCGCCATTTCAAATTCGTCTGCCAATTGATACAATTCTTGCCCATTTACATTCAAAGCAAATGAACAGGCGGTCAATATACAAGGTAATATGTTATGGTTCATAAAATAATTTTTTTGACAAATATCTCTGCTGGAACACACGGATGAATATTCTGGCAGATTAGTTAATATGATGTATAGGTTATCTATTTGCAATATTACACATTTTTTTCTAAACGGGAGAACATTATCTTGAAAATGTGGGGAAAGCTTGCATACAAAAAATCTCACAACCTGTCGCAAGCTTCTTTTCCTGGGCTGGTTGTGAGATTGCTAAGACCAATATTATCTTTATCAATTCTTTTTATGTGGCATATTTGTGTGATGTTATCTGCGGCCTCCGCCGAATGAGCCTCCACCATGATTGCTGCTGCTTGATGATGAGCCTCCGCGGCCTCCACCAAACGTAGCGCCTCCGCGGCTTCCGCCAAACGATGATGAACCTCTTCCAAACGATGAGCTGCTTGATGATGAGCTACGGTTGGGAGCCGAATAGGCAGGGCGGCTTGATGATGAGTTGCTACGACCACCACCGAATGAAGACGATGAGCCTACACGGCCTCCACCAAACGATGATGACGAGTTGCTACGGCTCGGGGTGAAAGTGTTGCGCGGGGTGCTGTTAAAGTTTCCTCCATTGCTCACGCTACCATTACGTCCGCCACCAAAGCTGGTTGAGGGCAATGAGGTGTTGGGGCGAGTAACTGTGTTGCGAGTGCTGCTTTCGCGGCGTCCGAAGCCGTTGCCGTTGTTCTGTACGTTACCATTTCTACGTGATCCAAACGAGGTGCTGTTGCCATTGCCACGTGATCCAAACGAGGTGTTAGGGCGAGCGCCCACTGATGAACCATTATTGCCAGGTGTGCCCATGATGGGCGGGCGACGTGCTGTGCCAAACTGTGTGGCGCTGTTGGGGTTGCCTCTGTAGCCGTTGCCGAAGTCGCCACGCTGGAAACCGTCGCGCATACCATGGTAGCGGTTGTTGTGATGGTGAGCTGGACAATAGTTGCGACCATGATACCAAGAGCGTCCGCCATTCATGTGCCAAGCGTGTCCGCCACGATATTCAACGTAGAAGGTGGGTCGACCAAAGTAGAAGTAGTCGCGGTGCGGATAGCGAGCATAGATGCCGAAGTGCCAGTAGCCAGCGTTCCAGTAGAGCGGACGATAGAAGTAGGCAGCATCGCAGAAAGCGCGATATTGCCATGACAGCATGATGTAGCTAAGGTCGAGGTTTCGACGCTCCCAATAAACGCCGTAAAGGTCGTCGACGGTGTTCACCCCCATCAGGTAGTCGAGGTTTATCTCGTAGGCAGCCTCATATTGCTCGTTGGTGAGGTTCAGTTCATAAGCCATCTTGTCGGTGAGGAACAAGGCCTGCTGGCGAGCCTGCTCATAGCTCATGGCTTGTACCGATACTGTTATGCAAAACAGTGCTGTAAGGGCTAATATAAACTTTTTCATAGCGATATTTCTTTAAACGGTTTATACTTTGTTTCTTTTATCTGTTGCAAAGAAAATGCCAACGAGCGCAATGAAAGCTTGCTTTCAAATTGCCGAGTGTAGCTTTTCTGTTGCAAAGATAGGCAAAGAATAAAACCTTGCAAAGGGTTTTTCCCTATATCGTAGGGGGAAAATCCCTACATCTACATAAAAGGGCAGAAAAAAGTAGATGTTGAGAACGTGTGTAAGCGTTATTGATGCCCCAAAAAGTCCCACTTGTTAAGTAACCTTTATGCTCAAGACAATAAAACACCGAAAACGTCGTTATATATAATAATGTGCCACGCGCTGTGGCACAACATAAACAGCATAAGAAGAATAACGACACACACAGGAACACCAAGATATGAAACACTTGTTTACTGCCTTATTGATGGCAGGAGCCGTAGCCATCCCCACACAGGCGCAAGACTGGCTCTATACCGACGAGGTGCAGAAAGCTGAACCCTTAAACAATATAAGGTATAAGGGCGAGATGCAAGCTTCGTTTTCGAAAGGGCACACCCCCTTGTGGCTGAACGCCAACAAGCATGGTCTTAGTTCGCTTGACAAAACGAACGGATATATGCGCGTGGCGCTGGAACGCCCCCTACAAACCGACTCGGCCCGACGCTGGGGCTTAGGCTATGCCCTTGACCTGGTGGCTCCACTGCATTACACCTCAAACGTTGTGGTGCAGCAAGCCTATGTTGAAGGCCGATGGCTGCATGGTGCTTTGACGGTGGGCAGCAAGCAGTGGCCTATGGAACTGAAAAATAATCGCCTGAGTTCGGGCTCGCAAACGTTAGGCATCAACGCTCGACCCGTGCCACAGGTGCGCTTGGCCTTGCCCAACTATTGGACGTTGCCGTTTGCTGGAGGCTGGCTGCAACTGAAAGGCCACATAGCCTATGGCATGATGACCGACGACAACTGGCAGCACGACTTCACCAATTATCAAAACAGCTATGCCGACCGTGTGCTCTATCATAGCAAAGCGGGCTATCTGCGCATTGGTCGCGACGAGGATATGTACCCCTTTAGCGTAGAGATGGGCCTTGAGATGGCTTGTGAGTTTGGCGGCACACCGCACGTAAAACTGGCCGATGGCAACATGATAGAGATGCCTACTGGCAAGGGGCTGAGCGCTTTTTGGCACGCTTTTATTCCGGGCGGACAAGATACATCTGACGGTGTGTATGGCAACATGGAGGGCAACCAGCTGGGTAGCTGGGTGATGCGCCTAAACTATAATGCTGACACATGGCGCCTGGGCGTATATGCCGACCACTTTTTTGAAGACCATAGTCAGATGTTCTTGCTCGACTATAACGGCTATGGCACGGGCGAAGAATGGAATGTGCGCAAAGATCGTCGCTTCTATGTATATCAGCTAAAAGATATTATGCTGGGTGCTGAACTTAACCTGAAGTATGGCACATGGCTGAAGAACGTGGTGTTTGAGTATCTGTTCACAAAATATCAGAGTGGGCCGTATAACCACGACCGCACATCAAACATACCCGACCACATGGCCGGACTGGACGATTATTATAACCACGGCAACTATACCGGATGGCAACACTGGGGGCAGGTGATAGGTAACCCGCTATATCGCTCGCCTATATACAACGATAATGGCGTGATACGCGTGTTGAACAACCGCTTCGTGGCCTTTCATCTGGGCTTCGACGGTAACCTTAGCTCGCGCCTGTCTTATCGTGTGTTGGCCACATGGCAGAAAGGGTGGGGCACCTATGCCGAACCTTTCACCAAAGCACACCAAAACGCCAGCTTCATGGTTGAAGGCGCTTATCGCTTCAACCCGCAATGGAACGTTACGGCTGCCTATGGCATGGACTTTGGCAGCAATCAGATGTTGGGCCACAATGCGGGCCTGCAAATTACCGTTAGCCATACGGGCTTATTGAAAACAAAAGCTAATAAGAAAGGAAACAAAAGATGAAAATATGCGCTCGCTCAATAATGGCCCTCTCGGCCATCGCCCTTAGCATGCTGTTTACGGCTTGTGGCATCGACTTTGAAGGCTCTGACAATGGCAAACTGGATGGCTTCTGGCATCTGGAAAAGGTTGATACGCTGGCAACTGGCGGTGTAACCGACTACTCGCAAAAGCGTGTGTTCTGGGGCGTACAGGCTAAACTAATCAGTATGTACGACACTGATGTTGACAGCAACCACGGCTTCTACACCCGCTTCACGCAAACCTCTGACAGCCTCTTCATACACACTCTGTATAAAGACAACTGGCATGAAGATAGTGGTGACGATGGTGGCGACCAGCCTTTGACCGACTATACCCCCATGCGACCCTACGGCATTAACGCCATGGAAGACCATTTTGCTAAAGAAAAACTCAGTGGAAGCCGAATGATACTAAAGTCGAAAATGCTGCGTCTATATTTCAGAAAGTTCTAAAAAAGAAAAAATAAAAAGAAAAGTCGCTGACCATTTTATTTGGTCAGCGACTTTTCTTTATTGAATAGAGGGTGGAGCTGGAGGGATTCGAACCCTCGTCCAAACAGGGAAACCATACGCTTTCTACATGCTTATTCTGGCCTTCGGTTTTCGTGTCGCGACAAGACCCAGACCACCAATCGCAACCTTATCCTCTAAAATTTCACCAGGGCGACGAGGCACACCATGGCTATTTCCGATTTACCTGCACCGCTGAACCCTCAGATTCGGAACAACATCCTTGGAGCGGTGTCTCGTTCCATCACCTTGTGACGGAATAAAGCCAGTAATCTACTGTTCTTCGATTAGGCAGCGAGAGCGTAATTGTTTTCGCCAATTAAATTTTTGACCATTGGGATTATGGAGCCAACAGACCACGCTCCGCATGCTTACATACCATTTCGGCCCGCTGTCAAATCCAGTCAACCCCGAGATGTCGTACCACACTGAAATTCAGTGTTTTGCGTACTAAGAAACCCCATCGTGTGGACAATGTGTGGACACAAATCCTTGATTATCATCCCCATTTCAAGCGATTTCCTATTGCAAAATTAGTACAAATGCACGAAACCACAAAATAAAACACCAATATTTTGCATGTAACAACTCTCTATATCAGTTTTATTTTGCTGCATCAGCATATAATATGTCTATCATTTCATCTGCTATTTTATTGTCATCGATTCGCATAATATTACTCGTTTCTGAATTATAACCAAAGAAGTTCATATTTCCATACCAGACTATGTGTTTATCGATGATGGCACATTGTAGAGTTTGTACATTGTTACATACTACATCTATTCCTGCATTTGCCAATTCCATCTCATTAGCTCCCTCCTCTTTGATACGTATTGCCACATCAATACCGTTATGAAGAATGTTGGAAAGTATAGACATAATGGCTGGTCTATATTTAAATTTCACTTTGGGAACTGCTATTATAACAGAATGCTTAGCATTAGCCAAATCGTTTCGGAATGCCATTTCATAATTATTTCGTTCATATATTAGATTCCGCGGCTTGTTGTCTGATTCAATCATAATGGCATCTTTCCCATAGCCTGCAGCTGTGTATCCCTTTAGACGCTTGCGATACATCGAGTCGCAGAGTGGAATATGGATATCTACATAGTCATAGATGACCACTTCACTTTTTCCTTCATACTCCCGATGCAAACGCCCTGCGTATTGTTCTACGTTCCCTTTCCATGCGATAGGCATGGTAAGAAACAATGTGTTAAGACGAGGATAATCGAAACCTTCGCCCACATACTTTCCCGTAGCCACAATTACAAGTGACTCTGTTGGAGGTATTTCCTGAAGCTTTTGTAACGCTATACGCTTTTCCTTTGTGGATTCGGCTCCAATGAGTTGCACTACATGGTCAACATGTGGCGTTAGCATTTCTGCCAACAAATTTACATGGGCTGTACGTGTAGTTAAAACCAACGGAGTGTATCCCTTTAGAATGGCTGTTTTTACATCTTCAATGATAAATTCGTTTCTATTCACATCTTCAGACAAGGCTTGTGTAATTTGAACATAAGTTACTCTTTGAACAAGATTGCTGCAGAAAACCCTGAATTCATCGGGAAATACTACGC
>USAI01000061.1 GCA_900552675.1 uncultured Prevotella sp. | reverse complement strand
CCCAAGACCCACAGCTTAGAAGGCTGTTGCTCTAATCCAACTGAGCTACGGAACCCCAAAAGCGGGTGCAAAGTTAAGAAAAATTTATGAGTTTAAGAAAGATATCGTTTGATAACTTCTGTTTTAATACATTATTTAACATATTTGTGCAGCGCATCGTCTTTTGCAAAGATTCTATTTCATAGCATTTTTTTCTCATGGCAGACCTTAAGCAGCATTGATGCCCCTTAAACGTTCTTACTTAATTGTTAAATGCTCGGCAATCATTATGCATTGTCGCAAGAAATGATTATATTTGTATTTTAAACAGATTGAGCCATGTGTCTCATCTGCCGAGCATCATTTAAACATTATTTTCACGGGCATTGCAATCAATATTACGTGAGTGCCTAAGCGAAAACGTAAATCTATGAAGTTAAAGGAAGGTGTTTACGAAAATCTTATCAGTAGTCGTCTAACGGCCGACATGAAAGAAACAGAAGCTGAAGGAGGGGTCTGTAAGACAGAACCGATAGATGCTGCTGAGTCGGCAAAGTTGCTTGCTGATTTTCTGGCTCACTCGATACGTCGTAAGCTGGAAGATACTGATGTTAGCGTTGAAGAAAAGATAGAATTCACGAATCGTATCTTAGCGTCGGCTGATATTGACGATGTTGATATGCTTGCTGCCGCTCCGCAACTTCTTTCAGCCGTTGTGAGCAAACAGCGTGATACCGAACTGAAGAAAACGAAGAAAGATATCGTTCGTCCGCTGTCAGGCTTTCGTGTAAGCAATCTGTTTACAGGAGGCCAGTCATCTTTGTCGCTGGGTTCAGAGATTATGCGAGATATTGCCTCGGCTGATGAAATCTGCATCATTGTATCGTTTTTACGCATGTCGGGTATAAGAATGATGCTAAACCAATTGGCCGATTTTTGTAAAAAAGAGGGCCATCGACTTCGTGTTATTACCACTACTTATTGTGGCGTAACCGAAGCAAAGGCTGTTGAACGTCTTTCACAACTACCAAATACAGAGATACGAATATCGTATAACACGACAATAGAACGCCTTCATGCCAAATCGTATATCTTTGTTCGAAACTCAGGGTTTAGCACAGCTTATATAGGGTCGTCTAACTTATCACATTCGGCTCAAACCGAAGGGTTGGAGTGGAACTTGCGTGTGACGAATGTTGAGAACCCACATATCATAAAGTCGGCGCTTGCTACCTTCGAAAGATATTGGCATAGCGAGAATTTTGAAGACTTCAGTGTGGGCGGGATAGAAAAGTTTCGGCGTGAATTAGCGTTACAGAAAAGTCGTAACACCAGTTCGGCACTTGAAGTATATGCACGCTATCAGGTCCTTCCACACCAAAAGATTATTCTTGACCGTTTGCAGGTGGAACGTGACGAAAACCATCTCTATCGAAACCTTGTTGTTGCTGCAACGGGCACAGGAAAGACCGTGATATCGGCATTTGACTATAAACGCTTTCGACAGTTGCACCCACAACACAACCGCTTGCTGTTTGTTGTTCATCGTGAAGAAATATTGAAACAATCGTTACGCACCTTTCGTAGTGTGCTGGGCGATGCCAACTTTGGCGAGTTGTGGGTAGGCAACTGTCACCCCGAAGATAGTATGAGTAATTTGTTTGTGTCGGTTGCCACGCTGAACAATAATATTGATGTCTTTCGTAACCTTGGTTTCGATTATTACGACTACATTATTATTGACGAAGCACACCATGCTGCTGCCACAAGTTATCGTGTTATTGTAGACCACTTTCGCCCAAAGATATTGCTGGGCCTCACAGCTACGCCCGAACGTATGGACGGACAGAGCCTACTGCCTGATTTTGGTGGAAAGATAAGTGCTGAGATACGGCTACCCCAAGCACTTGACGAGGGGCTGCTCACGCCTTTCCAATATCTTTGCATCACTGACCCGCTTGACATTTCTGGCAGTGAACTATGGAACAATGGTAAATATATACTATCAAAACTAAGTGATCGTCTTTGCAACAGCGAGCGTGTAAAACTTATCGTAGAGAAACTGCACGAGTATCTGCCTGACGAAACTAAATGTCATGCTCTTTGCTTCTGTTCAGATAAACGTCACGCCACGTTCATGGCCGAACAGTTAAGCCAAAGCGGTTTGCAAGCAGCTGCGCTTACCTCTGCATCAAGCAACGACGACCGCGTTAGGCTAAACCGCGATTTAGCAGCAGGCCGCATCAACTATCTGTGTGTAGTAGATATTTTCAACGAGGGTGTAGATATTCCTGAAATTGATACGGTGCTGTTCCTTCGACCTACCGACAGTTTGACTATCTTCCTTCAACAGTTAGGCCGTGGTTTGCGTCTTAGTGCAGGCAAAGATTTTCTTACTGTTCTTGATTTTGTGGCACAGGTAAATAAACAGTATGACTTTAGTAGCCGTTTTCGTTCCTTATGCTTGCGTAAAGACCGTAGCATTGAAGAGCAGGTGGCCAATGGCTTTACATTATTGCCTCATGGATGCTCAATTTATATGGAGAGCAAGGCTAAGAGCTATATCTTGAACAACATACATAGCGCCATTTATAACACACGCCGACTGATTAAAGAACTAATGGCCTATGATACAGTGCCTACCTTGGCTCAGTTTGTTGAAAACAGTGGTCAAGATGTTCGGCTGATATATAAGGGTAACAACTGTTGGACCACACTGAAAAGTGCGGCAGGTAAATGTCAACCAATTGAACATGATGCAATAGGCGAGCGTTTGATGAAAGGAATAGGTAATCTTACCCATATTAATTCGGTGGCATTATTACGGTTTATCAAACGTTTTATTGCTAATGGCTGCAAACTGGATGATACTAATGATACAGAAGTGAGCAATGCCGATGATAGGTTTGCTATTATGCTTTATTATGCTCTGTTTCAAGAAAAAATTAGCAAGCTTGGGTTTGATAATATATACGAAGCATTGTATAAGGTAGGCAACTATCCTTTGCTTAAGCAAGAGATTGCAGAACTTATTGATTATTTGCACGAAAATCTTGAATTTAAAACTTATCCCATGGGGGCTGGATTGCCCGAAGGCCTTGAATTATACGGCTGCTATACCCGAGAAGAAGTGTTTGCGCTGTTCGGACGACAAACGGCCGACAAGCGTATGCAGGGCGTGGCGGCAGGTGTGTTTTCTATTGACGAGAGCAATATAGAATTGTTTTTCGTTACGCTGAATAAATCAGAAAAAGACTTTTCGCCGTCAACCAATTATAACGATTATTTTATCAGTGAGCGTCGTTTTCACTGGCAATCGCAAAACACCATGTCGCATGCCAATGCAGGTGCAAGATATGTAAACCAATGCAATAATGGCAGGCGCTTCTTGCTGTTTGTACGCGAAGATAAAAAAGACGGATATGGCAATACCAGTCCTTATTATTGCATGGGGTTGGTTGACTATGTAAGTTCGCACGGCAATTTTCCAATGAATATTGAATGGCAGCTGAAGCAACCTGCCATGGCAAAATTTATAAAGGCTGTATAACTTTAGAGTGTATGAAAACAATAGATGTTGTAGCTGCCATCATTGTTCACGATGGCAAATATTTGGCCACACAACGTGGTTATGGCGAATATAAAGATGGGTGGGAGTTTCCTGGCGGAAAAATTGAGGCTGGCGAAACACCAGAGGAGGCTTTGTGCCGAGAGATACGCGAAGAGTTGGCTGTAGATATTTCTATCGACAAATTGCTCTGCATAGTCGACTACGACTATGTATCCTTTCATCTACATATGTTATGTTTTATATGCCACGTGGTGAAAGGCGAGTTGCAACTTGTAGAGGCTGAGGCAGCGCGATGGCTGAAGGCTGATGAACTGATGGGCGTTGATTGGCTACCCGCCGATAAAGAGGTGGTAGCGGCGATATTTCGGCAATGACAACAATTAAGCGCGTCTTTATATGCTGGAAATAAAAAAGGCTGAACATCATATATTCGATGTTCAGCCTTTTTCTCAATTGTTGTTTCGTGGTTGAAACGTATGACGATTATTTCAGATAATCTTCAAAATATTGTGTGATGCGTTCATGCAAGTGCACACTTTGATGTCCGCGCATGTTGTGGGGCTCGCCAGGATACATGAAGAAATCAGGTTGGGTGCCAGCTGCGATACATGCTTTGAGGAACGACAGGCAGTGTTGGGGCACTACTGTAACGTCGTTGTATCCTTGTATTATTTGCAATTTGCCCTTAAGGTTTTTTGCCTTATACAGCAGCGATGTCTTCTTGTAACCTTCGGGGTTGGTTTGTGGCGTATCCATGTAGCGTTCGCCATACATTACCTCGTACCAGTGCCAGTCGATAACAGGTCCACCTGCTACGCCCACCTTAAACACATCGGGGTAGGTGGTCATGAGCGAGATGGTCATGAAGCCACCGAAACTCCATCCGTGTACGCCAATGCGGTCGGCATCGACATAAGGAAGTGTTTTAAGATATTCAACACCTTTCATTTGATCTTCCATCTCAACCTGACCTAATTGGCGGAAGGTGGCTTGTTCAAATTCTTTACCACGATGTTCGCTTCCGCGATTGTCGAGGATGAAGCACAAGTAACCTTTCTGTGCCATGTAGGTCTCCCAGCTACGGCTGCTGTAGTGCCAGCGAGCATCGACATTGTGAGCATGTGGTCCGCCATACACATATACCACTACGGGATATTTCTTCGTGCTATCAAAGTTGATGGGTTTCACCATGCGGTAGAATAATTCAGTGTCGCCGTTTTTAATTGAACCCATGCTGTATTCGGGCACGTTGTAACCTTTCCAAGGATCTTCGGCAGTAAAGAAGGGTGTTGCCTTTCCGTTAGCTGTGTTAACGATGGCAATCTTTCGAGGAATGGATGGGGTAGAGTAGTTGTCGTACACATATTCGCCACTGGTGCTGAGCAGTGCGTTGTGCCATCCTTTACCTCCATCATCGGCCAAGGTGCGTTTGCCGCTCTTTACATCAACAGCAAAGATGTTGCACTGTATGGGTGACAACTCGTTTGAGGCAATGATGATGCTTTTGCGTTTTGTATTAAAGCCCAGCATATCCATTACTTCCCATTTGCCACTTGTTAGTTGGCGTATGTTCAGTTTGTTCTCTTTTCCTAAGGTGCAGAGATACAGATGGTTGTAGCCATCCTTGCGGCTTTGCATGATAAAGCTGTTGCTATCCCAAGGTAGGAACACGATAGGGTTCTGGGGCTCAACATATTTCTCGTCGGTTTCGTGGTACAGCTCGCATTGTTTCTCGCCAGTTTCAGCGTTGTAGGCTACAAGGTGGCAATCGTTTTGATCGCGGTTCAGCTCAAACATATAAATTGTCTTGCTGTCAGGACTCCAACTGATGTTTGTGAAATAGCGATCGGTGGGGTCGCCAGCCTGAAGATATACCGTTTTGCCTGTATTGAGATTGAAAACGCCTACTGTAACTTTATGCGATGTTTCGCCCGCCATAGGATATTTGTCGGGAGCTGCAGTAGCAATGCACGACTGTGTCTCGGGATGGTTGAAGCCTATTTCAGGAATGTCGACCTGAGGATAGTCGGTCACCATGCTCTGGTCCATTCGATAGAAGGCAAGCTTTTCGCCATCGTTGCTCCAGTATGTTCCTTTACGTATACCAAACTCGTCGCGATGTACACTTTGTCCGTAAACAATATCGCGTGAACCGTCGGTGCTTAGTTGCCATACCTTCAAACCGCGTGTTACATACAGGTTGTTGTCTTTTAAGTAAGCCACAGCCTCGCTTGCCGGACAGGTTTCAAGTATGTTTTCGCCGTTTTCAAAGTTGTGTTCTGACAGCAATGCGTGTTTCTTGAAATCGATGGTGTATATCTTGCTTCCCGTGTTCACCACTACGATGCTTTTGTTAGCGTAGGGGAATGATGTTTGATACAACGAGTGTACTTTGATGTCGCGTGTGGGTGCAATCCATTGGTTGATGTCGTTTTTGCCGAACAGTTTTGTTTCTTTGCCTGTCGTCTTGTTAACAAGATAGCAAGCATCGGCATCTTGGCGCACCAGTTGGTTGCCCCACCATGTACACCAGCGGTTTTGGGGCGACATGTTGTGATAGTTCTTGCCACCAAAGTTGAGGTCTTCAAGTGTGAACGACTTGTCGCCTTTCTGTGCATCTACACAGCCCAGTGTTTGGGCTTGTGTGGCCGCGGTAGATGATAAGGTTATCATGGTTGCCAGTGCCAGTTTATATAATGACTGTTTCATAAAATGTATCTATTTACTTTATGTTAATGACGAGAGGCTTAGTCTTCATCGTTATAGTCGTTCTTTCTGAAGCCGCCACGTTTACCACCTTTGTCGAAGCGTTTGCCTCCTTTGTCGAAGCGCTTGTCGCCTTTGTCGAAGCGCTTGTCGCCTTTATCAAAGCGTTTTTCACCGCGTCCTCTACTATTGTCACGATCGAATGATTTGCGCTCGCGACGTTCGCCATATTTTGAGCGTTCACCATCGAAACTACTGCGGCGTTCGCCCCCGCGTGTACGTTCTAATGAGTGGAACTTAAATGAGCGAATGTCGGCCTCTGCATTTTCTTCGTCTTCGTCGAGACGTTTTTTAAACTCGCGGTTCTTCTTAAAGCGATGTTTCTCGGCCATCTGGCGCTTCTCATCATCGGTTTTTACTACGCCACCTTCTGATCTGAAGTCGCGCATCTTGCCATCGAAAATGCTGTACTTGCGGAATTCGCACTCAAGCGATCCATTGTATACAGGTATCTTGATAGAAGGCTTTAAGCCTATCTGCTCGAAACATTCTTGACGATAGCTCAGCACCCATGCCTCATTGCCCATAAATTCGTGCTTCAGACGTTCGCCTATCATCTTGTATGTGGCCAACAGGTTGGGGGTAGAGATGCGTTCGCCGTAGGGCGGATTGGTGATAATAATGCTCTTTTCTGTAGGCTTCTTAAAATCTTTAAAGTCGGCTTCTTCAACAGTGATGTCGTTGGTGAGACCTGCTGCACGCACATTGAGGCGTGCCGTGTTAACGGCTTTGATATCAACATCGTAGCCATAGATGTGGTGCTTGAACTCGCGTTCTTGGCTTTCATCGTTGTAGATACTGTCAAACAGATCTTGATCGAAATCGCTCCAGCGCTCGAAGGCGAACTCTTTACGGAAGATGCCAGGGCTCATGTTGTGAGCGATGAGGGCTGCCTCGATAAGTAATGTTCCTGAACCACACATAGGGTCTATAAAGTCGGTGTCGCCGTTCCAACCCGACATTAAAATCATACCTGCTGCCAATACCTCATTGAGGGGGGCTTCTACTGATTCTTGACGGTAACCACGACGATGTAACGACTCGCCACTAGAGTCGAGGGATAGGGTAGCTTTGTCTTCTGCGATATGAATGTTCAGACGGATATCAGGGTTAGCAACCGAAATATTGGGGCGTGTGCCCGTCTTCTCGCGGAACTGGTCAACGATAGCGTCCTTTACCTTGTAGGTTACGAAGCGTGAGTTACGGAACTCTTCTGAGTAGACGACTGAGTCGACAGAGAATGTCTTGCCTTTTTCTATATATTGGCTCCAGTCTATTTTCTGTACCTCGTTATATACATCATCGGCCGATGCTGCCTTGAAATGGCAGATGGGCTTTAAAATGCGTATGGCGGTGTGCAACTGGAAGTTGGCGCGATACATCATTTCTTTGTCACCAGTGAACGACACCATACGGCGTCCTATCTGTACGTTGTTGGCGCCCAGTGCTGTCAGTTCTTTTGCCAACACGGGTTCTAGGCCCATGAATGTTTTGGCAATGAGTTCGAATTCGTTCATTTTTATTTTTCTTTGTCTTTATCTTTATGTAATGTATGTTTTCTTATTTGCTGTTGTTGCCGCTATTGGTGTAGTATTTTGTTGTGTATGGCTCCATGTCTTCGGTTATCCATACGTTAGCACCTACAATACAGCCTTCGCCAATGGTGATGCGTCCTAACACTGTGGCGTTGGCATATACCACGACATTGTCTTTCAAAATGGGGTGGCGGGGGATGCCTTTAATAGGGTTGCCGTTCTCATCTAACGGGAAACTCTTGGCTCCTAAGGTTACGCCTTGGTAAAGCTTAACATTGTTGCCAATGATGCAGGTGGCACCTACAACAACGCCTGTGCCGTGGTCGATGGTGAAATAACTACCGATGGTGGCAGCAGGATGTATGTCGATGCCTGTTTCTGAGTGTGCCATCTCTGTTATCATGCGTGGAATAAGGGGCACACCTAACAAGTATAGCTCGTGTGCTATACGATAATTGGTAAGCGCCTTGATGACAGGGTAGCATGAGATGATTTCTCCAAAGTTTTCTGCTGCTGGGTCACCATTAAATGCTGCTTCAACATCGGTTGCCAAAATGTGGCGTAATGCTGGTAGACGTTCTATGAGTTGAAGTGATATCTCCTCTGCCTGGTTGGCGATGGCTATGTTGTGCGAGCATAATACACATTCTTCGTCGGGGGTATTGAAGCATAGGCCTGCTTGCACCTGGCTGGTAAGCAATGTGTGTAGCCGTTCAACATTTACTCCGATATGATAACGTATGGTTTTTGTGCAAACCGAAGAGTTGCCATAATAGCCAGGAAAAAGGATAGAACGTGATAATTGGACAATTTCTTCGAGCGCCGTGCCCGAAGGTAAAGGATTTCCGTCGCGATGTTGGTGGAACAAACCTTTTAGCGAATTGGCTTCTGACAGTTGGTTCACAGTAGCGGCGATAACATGAGTCGTATCGTTTGTACTCATTTCGAGAGTTTGTGCATCAATAAAAATATGCCACAAAATTAATAAAAAAAATGGAAATGTAAGTTATTTCTATGCTTATTTGTTCATATTTTTTTTATTTATCAGCGTGTTATGAGGCGTTATGTGTGTTGTAGGTTTGTATGTATACAGAAACAGGGCTACACTTGTATGAAGTGTAGCCCTGTAATTATGACTGTGAATAGATTATTCTAATCAAATAAATTTATTTCACTTTGTCAACGATAGCCTTGAAAGCCTCGGGGTTGTTAACAGCGAGGTCAGCAAGAACCTTACGGTTGATTTCGATGCCAGCTTTGTGCAAGGCACCCATCAAAGTTGAGTAGCTCATGTTCTCGAGGCGTGCAGCAGCATTGATACGCTGAATCCACAAAGAACGGAAGTTACGTTTCTTATTGCGACGGTCACGGTAAGCATAGGTCAGACCTTTCTCCCAGGTGTTCTTTGCTACCGTCCAAACATTCTTTCTTGCTCCAAAGTAGCCTTTGGTAAGCTTCAGAATACGAGTTCTCTTTGCTTTAGAAGCAACATGATTTACTGATCTTGGCATAGTTTTTCTTTCTTTTTAAAAGTTTGACTAAAAATTAACGGAGGCAGAGCAAGTCACGAACCTGTTTGAGGTTGCTGTTGTCTACAATTGTCTGATGAACCAGATTTCTCTTCTGCTTCTTGGCCTTCTTAGTCAGAATGTGACTGTGGTAAGCGTGATGTCTTTTAATCTTACCAGTACCAGTGAATCTAAATCTTTTTTTAGCACCGGAATTTGTCTTAACTTTTGGCATTGTTTTATTGTTTTATAATTATTTATTAAGGTGGCAACGCATATACCTGGCGTTACGCACACATTCTCGTATTCGTTATCTCTATGTATGGTGAAAAGAAGTTATTCAGCAGTTTCCTGCAATTTCTTCATAGCTTCGCTGCTTATTTTGGCGTTTGCCAGCAGTCCACCGTTATTGTTCTGCTCTTTCTCGGCTTGAGCTTGTTCCTTCGCTTCAGCCTCGCGCTTCTCGCGGTCCATCTTCTGTTGGCTCTTTTTGGCTACACCTGCTTTCTTGGGTGCCAAGTAGAGGAACATTTTCTTTCCATCGAGTTTTGGCAGTTGTTCTACCTTTGCATATTCCTCAAGGTCGTTTGCAAAACGTAGCAATAATACCTCGCCTTGCTCTTTGAAGAGAATAGAGCGTCCGCGGAAGAAGACGTAGGCACGCACTTTATTGCCTTCGCTGAGGAATTCTTGTGCATGTTTGAGCTTGAACTGATAGTCGTGCTCATCGGTCTGTGGTCCGAAACGTATCTCTTTGATATCAACCTTAACCTGCTTTTGTTTCATTTCCTTAGCACGTTTCTTCTGTTGGTAGAGGAACTTGCTATAGTCGATGATACGACAAACTGGAGGTTGCGCATTTGGTGAAATCTCAACGAGATCTACGCCCTGCTCCCGAGCCATTTCTAATGCTTGGCGAGTAGGCATGACCGTAGAGCCACTCTCACCCGCAATTCTCACTTCCCGAACGCGAATTTGTTCATTCACGCGGTACTGGTTCTTCATTTTGTCATTTTTCATCCATTCACTTTATAATAAGCGGCTGCAAAGTTACTAAAATTCACTTGATTGGCAAAAAATATTTGCACCTTTTTTTGCTACCGCCTTCATTTCTTTCACTTTTGGGGTTTTTATGTGGCGCAGAAAGCCTCGCTTCGGTGTTCTCATAGTGTGAGAAGGTGCGGAGCGAGGCTTTTGCTTTGTTTGTCTGCAGGCGTAGTGGCCTTGCAGTATTTTTATTTTTCTAAGTCGATTTTCTTTACGCGGCGTTCATGGCGTCCACCTTCAAAAGATGTTGTAAAGAAGTTGTCCATGATTTTGGCTGCTGTCTTATTGTCGACAAAGCGTCCAGGGAGAACCAGTACATTAGCATCGTTGTGCTGACGTATGAGCTGTCCTATTTCGGGGCACCAAGCCAAGCCTGCGCGTACGCCAGCGTGCTTGTTTAATGTGATGCTTATGCCTTCACCGCTTCCACAGATGCCGATGCCAGGATATACCTCACCGCTTGTAATGCCTTCAGCGAGAGCGTGACCAAAGTCGGGGTAGTCGCAACTCATGTCGCTATAAGTGCCGTAGTCTTTGTACTGATATCCGTGAGCTTCAAGATATTCAATCACAAATTTTTTTAAAGCAAAGCCTGCGTGGTCGCAAGCGATGCCCACTGTCTTGATTTCCATAGGCTGTTTTGTTAATGGTTAATGTTATTATTTGGTAATAAACGATTTTACTTCGTTGTAGATGTTTTCGGCGGTGAAACCTAATTTTTCATCGAGCACCTTGTAGGGAGCTGAGAAGCCGAACGAGTTAAGGCCGTAAACCTTACCGTTAGCACCTACTAAGCCTTCAAGAGTAACAGGAAGTCCGGCTGTGAGGCCGAATATTTTCGCGCCCTTAGGCAGAATTTGCTCTTGATATTCGGCTGATTGTGTACGGAACAATCCCTCAGACGGAACGCTTACAATGCGCACTTTAATGCCGTCTTTGCGAAGCAGTTCAGCGCTGGCAACGAGTGTAGAAACTTCTGAACCAGAAGCCAACAAGATAGCATCATATTCAGTGTCAGAACCACCAACAATGTATGCACCCTTGCGTGCCTCTTCATACTGTGTGCCTTCAGGCAAGCTGTTTACATTTTGGCGTGAGAAGATCAGTGCTGTAGGTGTGTCCATGTTCTCTACGGCCATCTTCCAGCAAACGGTAGCTTCGTCTGTATCGGCAGGACGGAATACGCGTACCGAGTCGTTTCCGTTGTGGTTCTTAAGTTTCTCCATCAAGCGTATCTGTGCCTCTTGCTCTACAGGCTCATGGGTAGGACCATCTTCGCCTACGCGGAAAGCATCGTGTGTCCAAATGAACTTAATAGGAACCTGCATAAGGGCTGCCATACGGATGGCGGGCTTCATATAATCAGAGAAGACAAAGAATGTGCCGCAAGCGGGGATAACACCTCCATGCAAGTACATACCAATGCATACGCAAGCCATGGTGAGCTCGCTTACGCCTGCCTGGAAGAAGGCACCACTGAAATCGTTGGGGGTGATGTCGTGTGTCTTCTTAAGGAAGCCGTCGGTCTTATCTGAGTTGCAGAGGTCGGCAGATGAGCATACCATGTTGCCTACCTGTTCAGCCAATACTGTCAAGCAGTTAGCTGAGGCGGCACGTGTGGCTGCATCGCGCGGCTGTACCAATGCGCTCCAGTCTACTTTGGGTGCATTGCCAGAGAACCACTCGTCCATGAGGGCTGCTTTCTCGGGATTGGCATTACGCCATTCTTGTTCTGCAGCGTGACGCTCGGCTACAATCTTTTTCAGTTCTTCATTGCGTTTAGCATAAAGTTCCTTTACGTCATCGTATACGATGAAGGGGTCTTCAACGTTGCCACCAAGGTTCTTTACCGTATTTATATAGGCGTCGCCACCAAGTGGTGCACCATGGGTTTTTACGTTATGTTCATAGCTTGTGCCATCGGCTTTGCGGGCTCCCTTGCCCATGATGGTGTGGCCGATGATGAGGGTGGGGCGTTTCTCTTCCTTGTTTGCAAGGATGAGGGCTGCGCGTATCTCTTCAGGGTCGTTTCCGTTGATGTGTAATACATTCCAGCCCCAAGCACGATACTTCATCTCGGTATCTTCATTCATTACCGCATCACACTCGGTAGAGAGCTGTATCTCATTGGCATCGTAGAACATGATAAGGTTGTTCAGGTGAAGCAAGCCCGCAATGCGACCTGCGCCCTGTGAAATCTCTTCTTGTATGCCACCGTCAGAAATATAAGCGTATATTTTATGCTGCATCATCGTATGACTCAGTCGTGCCTCGAGAAATTTCTCGGCAATGGCTGCGCCTACTGCAAAAGTGTGTCCCTGTCCTAAGGGGCCTGATGTGTTTTCTATGCCACGTGTAATGTCGCGCTCGGGGTGTCCAGGAGTTACGGATCCCCACTGGCGGAATTGTTTTAGTTCTTCAATAGAGAATTTTCCTTGCAGCGCAAGAGCCGAGTAGAGCATCGGTGACATGTGGCCTGGGTCGAGATAAAATCTGTCGCGACCTTCCCATGTAGGGTTCTCCGGGTCGTAAGTAAGAAACTCGGAAAAGAGTACATTAATGAAATCGGCACCACCCATGGCACCGCCAGGATGTCCAGACTTTGCTTTCTCAACCATCGATACAGCCAGAATTCTAATGTTATCTGCTGCATGATTCATTAATTCAGTATTGTTCATTGTTATGTTGTTTATATTTTAAAATCGAGTTAGTGATGCCTTTCATGAGCCAGCGAAGGCTTGTTATAGGCATTTTTTCGGTATTAATAGTGCAAAGATAATGAATATCGTTGATATTTCGTAGCGTGTAAGCAAATGTTTTTTGTTTTTCTTCTTTTTTTTCGCTTTTTTCTTTATTTGTTTTGTCTTGCCATATATTTACACTACCTTTGCACAACTATTTGCACCTTATTGTAATGTAAAGAAACCTTTTTTCTCTATGTCGTGTTGGTAGAGGAGAATGTGAAAATAATGAATATAAAATTAAAAAACAGAGCATAACAGAAATGAGCAAAGGAAAACTGGCCAAGTTTGCCGATATGGAACGATATAGCAATGTGTTCCAATACCCCTATTCAGTGATTGATAATGTACCCTTTGAAATGAAGGGAGAGTGGGGAAGACAGTATTTCAAGAACGACAATCCTATCGTGTTAGAGCTGGGTTGTGGTAAAGGTGAATATACTGTAGGATTGGCAAAACTGTTTCCCAATATCAACTTTATTGGCGTAGATATTAAGGGCGCTCGTATGTGGACGGGTGCTACTCAGGCCTTAGAAGAGGGATTGAAGAATGTTGCCTTCTTGCGTACCAATATTGAGATTATTGATCGCTTCTTTGCGTCTGGCGAGGTGAGCGAGATATGGCTTACGTTTAGCGACCCACAGATGAAGAACCCCCGTAAGCGCCTTACCAGTACTTTTTTTATGAACCGTTATCGTCATTTCTTAAAAGATGGCGGCGTGGTGCATCTGAAGACCGACTCAAACTTTCTTTTTACATACACCACATATATGGTAGAACGTAATGCTCTACCATTGTTGTTCCGTACTGAAGATTTGTATCATACCGAGGGTATTGATGCTCAAACCCAAACCATATTAGGCATACAAACCTACTATGAAAGTCAGTGGATAGAGCGTGGCCTAAATATACGATATATGAAATTTCGTTTACCAC
>USAI01000060.1 GCA_900552675.1 uncultured Prevotella sp. | reverse complement strand
CGTTAATTAACTCTCTCATTTTCAAACGATTACATTAGAATTAACAGAGTATTGAATCTGAAGAAAGGTGCTAAACTAACTGTATCATTTATCGGTTACAAAACGCAAACCATTACTTGGAATGGTGGCCCGTTGAATATCACACTGCAAGACGATGCCAGCATGCTGGAAGAAACCATCGTCATTGGTTACGGTACCGTAAAGAAGGCCGACTTGGCTGGCTCGGTAGCCGTAATGGATAGCAAGAGCTTCAAAGATCAGCCTGTAGCTCGCGTTGAAGACGCCCTGAACGGACGTATGTCGGGTGTGCAGGTAACCTCGTCAGGTGTGCCTGGTGGTGCTATGAAAATTCGTGTGCGTGGTGCCAGCTCGGTAAACAAGAGCAACGACCCGCTGTATGTTGTTGACGGTATCGTGCGCGAGACAGGTCTTGAGGGCATTAACCCTGAAGACATTCAGAGCATTCAGGTGCTGAAAGACGCCTCTTCAACCGCTATCTATGGTGCTCGTGGTGCCAATGGCGTTGTGATGGTGCAGACTAAGACGGGTAAGGCTGGTGCTACACAGGTAACGTTTGATGCTTCGCTCGGCTTCTCTAACGCTTATCACCTGCCTGAGGTTATGAGCACAAAAGAGTATGCTGAGGCATTGGTACAGTATAAGGGTATCGATCAGGCACGTGTGGCCGACTATATCAGTGGCAAGGACAAGGGCGTTGACTGGATGGATCAGCTCCTGCACACAGGTGTTACACAGAACTATAAGGTGGCTGTATCAAAGGGTAACGAGAACACTCAGACCTACTTCTCGGCCAACTATATGGATCAGACGGGTGTGGTACGCGACACACAGTCGAAGCGTTATGCTGTGAAGCTGAACATTCATAACAAACTGTTCGACTGGCTTGAGCTTACTGCCGATGCTAACCTCTCACGCACCGAAAATAGCGGCGCTGCAAGCTTTGGTCAGCACCAAAGCAACCCCATCTGGGTGGGCTTAAACTTCTCGCCTGCTATGGATGTTCGTAACGCTAACGGCGCTTACAACAACGACCCCTTCAACTGTATTGAGAAAAACCCCTGGGGCTTGATTCACGAGAATAAGAACGACCGTAACCGCACCATGGTGAACGGACATGTCGACCTGAAGTTTAACATTGCTAAGGGTCTTACCTTCACTACAACCAATGCTGTCGATTATAACGACTATAAGACCTACACCATGAACTCTAAGTATGTGATGGGTTCGACATCTATGACCAACAGCAACGCTCAGGTATTGGCACTGCAGAGCACCAACAACCTTACCTATGCAGGCAAGTGGGGCGACCACAACCTCGTAGCTACAGGTGTATGGGAGGCTGCCAGCAACGAAACACGCCTCATGGGTATTCAGGGCGACAACATGGTGCACGAGCTGCTGGGCTATTGGAACGTTAAGGATGCCGCTTCGCGCGACGCCAGCAACGGCTACCAAAAGTGGTCTATGCTCTCAGGTGTAGCACGTGTAATGTATAACTATGCCGACCGCTATATGCTTACCGGTACGCTGCGTGCTGATGGTTCAAGCCGCTTCCAAAACAAGAAGTGGGGCTACTTCCCATCAATAGCTGCTGCATGGACTGTTTCAAACGAAAAGTTCTTTGAGCCTCTGAAAAATGCTATCGAGTATTTGAAGGTTCGCGCCAGCTATGGTGTTATCGGTAACCAAGACATCACTCCTTATTCTACCCTCGGTGGCCTCTCTACCTTAGGCTTCAACTATGGTATGAGTTCAAACACAACTGGTTACTGGATTGGCGACCTTGGCACTCCTGACCTGACATGGGAGAAGGTGCATCAGCTTGACTTCGGTATCGACCTCGGCTTGCTGAAAGGACGCTTGAACATGGGTATCGACTTCTTCTCAAAGAAAACTACTGACGCGCTGCTTATCCAGAAACCTACAATGTCTTCGGGCGATGTTAAATACTGGTCAAACGCTGGTGAGGTTAGCAACAAGGGTGTTGACGTGAACGTTACAGCATACGTTATTCAGACTAAAGACTTCCAGTGGACAACCACCATCAACGCCAGCTACCTGAAGAACGAGGTTACGAAGCTTACCGCTCAGAGCCCACGTCTTTATGGTGAGAAACCATCGGCTGGTTCGGTTGACCCCTGTACCATCATCACCAAGGGTGAGGCCATTGGTACATTCTATGGCTTCAAGTGGGCAGGTGTAGAGAAAAACGCTGACGGACATTTTGTTGATATGTACTACAAGGCTGATGGCACAAAGACCGCTGATCCTAACAAGGATACTGACCGCTTCGTGCTCGGACACGCTAACCCCGATGTAACCGTAGGTTGGAACAACGCCATCACATACAAGAACTGGGAATTCAACGCCTTCTTCAATGGCGCCTTTGGTGCTAAGCGTTTGAACCTTGTGCGTTACTCAATGAACAGCACACCTGGTGCTTCTCCTTTTGTTACTGATAAGGACTACTTTTCACAGGTGGGTATAACCATGCCTACTTATGGTAAGGGCAAGAGCTATGGCAACTCGTCTAAATGGCTTGAGAATGCCGACTACTTCCGTTGCGAGAACATCAGCGTAGCTTACACACTGCCTCGCTCAATGATGAAGTTTGCTGACGTGCGTCTCTCATTCTCGGCTCAGAACCTCTTCACCATCACTGGCTACAAGGGTATCGACCCCGCTGGTATCGCCTTCTCTGATGCAAACGTCGACAACAACAACGGTATCGACATGGGTGCTTATCCTAACCCCCGTACCTTCACCTTCGGCGTACGCTTGAGCTTCTAAACTATCAACTACTAATTACAAAAAAAACGAAACAATATGAAATCTAAGATATTTTATGCTTGCCTGTTCGCTGCATCGGTGCTTACTTCTTGTAGCGATTTCCTTGAGGAGAAACCCAAGGGCGTATTGTCAGGCGATGTTTATTTCTCAGCTGTACAAGACTTTGACCTGGCAGCTAACTCTCTTTACGAGAAAATTAACCAAACACAGTCGTGGACGAACCCCATGTACCCACAGTGGCAGGGCGACGATATGACGGCTAACCCTGCATCAAACAAGCAGGCTGTGGCTGCCCTCGATGCCTTCGGTTCAGATGGTGGTAACAAGGGCGTTACCGACGCTTGGAACCTGCACTATAACATGATTAAGGCTGCCAACTTTATCATTGATGGTGCTGCAAAGACCACACTGGCAAAAGAAAATTATGCTGAGGCGCTGGGCAACGCTCTCTACTGGCGTGCTTATGGCTACTTCTACCTCGTGCGCGTGTTTGGTCCTGTGCCCCTGATCTTGAAGACTGCTTCAACAACAGAGATTGCTAACGAGCTGCAAACCATGGCTCCATCAAGCGTTGACGCTGTTTATGCACAGATTGTAACAGACTTGCAAGAAGCCGAGAAACTGCTGCCTACCTCTTATTCAGAGGCTCCGCGTCATCACGATGGCATCGACGCTTGGATTACCAAGCAGGCTTCACAGGCTACGCTCTCGGCCGTGTATATGGCGATGGCTGGCTATCCGCTGAACAAGGGTACCGAATATTATAAGCTTGCTGCTGATAAGGCTAAGCAGGTGATTGATAAAAACGGTACATATGGTTTCTATGTAGACCCCGTTTGGAGCCATGTTTACTCAATGGGCCACAACTATAACAAGGAAACACTCGTGGGTATTGACAACAACTGGAACTGCGGTTCTTGGGATCACGACTCGGAGCTCACTTCTTGTAACCGTTTCGAGAGCCTCGGCGATGGTGGTTGGGGCGACTCTTGGGGCGAGATTGCTTTCTGGAAGCGCTTCCCCGAAGGACCTCGTAAAGACGCTATCTATGCTCCTAAAATCACCTTCCAGAAAGATGCTACCATCACTGGTATGTGCGACTGGTGGGAACTCAACGATAAGGGCGAAAAGAAGGTGGCCGAATATCACCCCATGTTCTCCGTCTATACTGTTAACTGTGTAGAGGGCGACGCTTGGACACAGCTGGAAGAACCCTACGATTACACCAAGCTTAACTATATGAACATGACCAACGGTCGTCGTCATCGTCTCGTTCGCTACTCAGAGGTGCTGCTGTGGTATGCTGAGAGCGCTGCTCGCTCGGGGGCTGCTGACCTTACCTTCGCCAAGAACTGTCTGAAGGAAGTTCGCCAGCGTGCCGTTACCGACTATATGAACGTTACCTTGAGCAATGGCACAAAGGTTAACATCGACGCCATGAACGCCGATCAGCTGGCCGAGGCTTGCTACATCGAGCACGGATGGGAGGTTGCTGGACAGTGGACACAGATGGTTACTCGCCGCGCCGACGAGCTGCGTATGAACGAGCTGAAGAAGAACTTCGACTATCGCGTTCAGAACCCCGAAATCGTTGTGCATGTTGATGCCAATGGTAAGGAGTATAAGGCTAAGGAGAGTGTAGCCATTAGCAATACCAACTGGGTTGAAGGCGTTACCATCTACTGTCCTTATCCTACCGATGAGGTTGAAAAGAATCCTAACTTGAAAAGATAATCTATTATTAAAATAGAGATAATTTTCATAGGTATATAATAAATATCTCACTCGAGGGGGGGATGCTACACCTGGCATCTCTCCCTTTTTTACTTTTTTCGCTCTATTATATATCCTTCTATACATTATATAGTGAGAGGTATGTATAGTGAGAGGCGTAAATACTCAACCCCAATCGGCCGTTAGGGCTTGCTTGTATTTTGGATTTTTAGAAGAACGGATATTAAACCAAAAAGCCGCTTATCGCGATAACGAATGATCGTGATAAGCGGCTTTTTGTAACCTTTTTTCTACGTATCTTCTACTTCTTTTCTACTTCACTTCGTAGGTGCGAAACACCAAATAGGTGCCGTTGGCCGTGATGCTAAACTGGTCAGTAAGGGCTTCGTTCAGCGATGTCTGCCACCATGTTTTGGCTGCAAACACGGGCCATTTCAGACCAATGCTTTCCATCTCGGTGCAATCGATGTTGAACAGGCTCACCTGTTGTCCTTTAAACGATGCAAAGCTTTGCGTGCCTTGAATGGCCAGAAAGGTGCCATAGTCGGTGTACAGCGTGGGGCGTATGTGCAAGGTTTGCACATAATAGGCCAGCAAACTGATGTTGCCCAGCGTGTGGTCTTCGCGTTTGCCCGTGGCTCCTATGTAGGCTATCTTTCGTGCGCCGCGCTGCATACAGAAGCGGGTGGCCTTGGTCATGTCGTTATAGTCTTGCTCGTCTTCCAGATGCAAGAGGTGTGCATACTGCTGTTTCAGCGCCTCGGGCAGCGAGTCGCCGTCGCCCACAATGGCGTCGGGAGCTTTTGTGCCACGACTGAGCACCGCCTGTGCCGCGCCATCGCAGCAGCACAGATACGAGGCATTGTCGACGATGGATAAGGGCAGCGGATGTGTAGGAAATGCTCCGTTGCACACAATTACTGCATCATACTTTTCCATTTCCTATATCCTAAAACAGCTACAACCACATACAGCCCGTACAGGCCCGCCTTGAAGGGGATGCCTTTCACCACATACAGATAGCAGCAAACAATGTCTACCACAATCCAGAAGCCCCACTGCTCGATATATTTGCGAGCCAGCGCCCACAGTCCCACAAAGCTCAGGGCATTGGTGAAGGCGTCGCACAGGGGAATGGTGCTGTTGGTGTAGGTTATCAAAACATAGTAGGTGGCGGCCCAGATGACGAAGAACGCCACCGTGGCAGGCAGATACAAGCGGCGGGGCATGCGTGTGATGGGCATGTCGCCGCTTTGCTTTTGCCCATGCTTGCGTCCAAATTTCCATACAGCGTAACCGTATAGTGCGGCCAAGGTATAGTAAACGGCCATACCAGCATCGCCATACAGGCCGTGTGTCCAGTAGAGCCAAACGTCAAGGGCGGGCATGATGATGCCCACTATCCACAGGGCTATGCTGGCCTTATATTCGAGCACAAGGTAGATGATGCCCAAAATGGTGGTGGTGATGTCGAGCCAATGGGCTGAAAGGTATTCAAGCATTTTTTTAAGTTGACGAGTTGACGAGTAAACGAGTTGACGAGGAGATTACCTTCGCTTTTTAAAAGTTGACGAGTTGACGAGGAGACAAGTTGACAAGGAGATTACCTTCGCTTCCTCTAAAAGAGGATAACGCATAATCTTCTATTGTAGAGGCAAAACTCCTTGTCAACTCGTCTCCTAGTCAACTCGTCAACTAAACTAGAACTTCAAAGTAACGTGTCCCATGACATTAAAGCCAGCCATAGGCATATAGGTCATGGCAGCGTAGCGCTGTCCGCCGTTATACCAGCCATACCATGTATAGCCGTTAGCGGCATAGTGGCGGTTAAAGATGTTGTTAAAGTCGAGACCCAACTTCACGTTTTTGATGCCAGCAGCTTTTGTTACGTCGCTTTGGAAGCTCAGGTGCAGGTCGCTCTGCGAGTAGCAGGGCAGTGAGCGCTCGTCGCTCTCAGTGTTGTCAACATACTGCTTGCTTACAAAGTTGGTGTGCCATGTAGCGGCAAAGCCTTGGTAGTGGAAGTCGATAAAGCCATTCAAGATAGCCGAGGGCGAGTAAGCCAATGTCGACTTGTCGTAGTGGTTGTGGTGTACCGAACCAGCTTCGTCCCAGCTTTCTACCTCTTCGTCCCAGTTCTTAATCTTGTTCTGGCTCAGGGCGGCGTTACCTTGCAGGCTCAACCATGACAGGGGGCTCCATCCAGCGTTCAGCTCTACGCCCATACGATACGAGTCTTTGATGTTTGTGGTCAGCGCTTCGCCAATGTCGCTCAGCTTACCCGTCTGCACCAGCTGGTTGTCATAGCTCATATAGTAGAAGTTGGCGCCAGCAAACCAGTTGCTGCCAGTATACTGATAGCCAAACTCGGTGTCGATCAGCTTCTCTGCTTTGGGGAAATCGAAGCTACCATTATCGGTATAGTTGTTGCGTTCTGGCTCGCGGTTGCTCATGGCTACCGAAGCGTAAGCCTTGTGTGCACCGTTGGTATAGCTGATACCAGCCTTGGGGTTGAAGAAGTTAAACTTCTCGTCTACGTTCAGTACATAGTTAACATACTTGCCGTCTTTCTTCACAAACTTGTCGTTCAGTCCGTCGGTAGTATAGTCTACGTGGCGATACTGCACATCGGCAAACACGTTCCAGTGCTCTAAGAAGTTATAGGTAGCCTTGATAAAGGCGCTGTAGTCGTTCTTGTCGGCATCCGAGTCGTAATACTTATACTTGCCGTTCTTGTCAAAATACTTCTGCTCCAGAGCCTGGTTGCCAATGTAGGTAAGGTAACCCCAGTGGTTGCAAGAGAAGCGCTGCAGGTTGGTACCTGCTATTACGTCCCAGTTGTCGTTCTTAAAGGTTACGTTATACACCAGTCCGTAGGCGTTCTGTGTCAAGCCTTTCTTACGAATGGCGTCGTCTTTATAATCTTTGTCTTCGGGCAAACCAAACTTCTTAGCCAGCGAGGTTTGGTGCTTCAGTTCCTTATAGTAGCCCTGGCCGTAGGTGTAGTGCAGGGCCAAGTTATGGCTCCACTGTGCCGACGGTGTCCATGCTGCCGAGAGAATGTTGTGGTTCTGATAGAAGTTGTCGGTGGTGTGCTGCCACTTGCTACCGTTGCGCAGCGTGTAGCGCTGTGTTTGATAGTTGCCAGCAGCCCATCCAGCGGGGTCGTATACCACGTCTTCAACCAGCGTGTTTACGCGTCCCAGTCCGGCTTCCCACAGGTCTTTGTACGAGTGAATGTTGGGGAACAAGCCATTGGTGTTATAGTCGCTGGTCATCACACCGTTCCATGCCTGGCCCGTTTTCTCAAAGTTGCCAATGTTTTTATAGCGAATTTGGAAGTTGTCGCCCAGCCAAGTAAGGCCACCATAGTAAGAGCCTGCGCGGCCATCGGTAGCATTTACATAACCCTGTGTGGCGCTCTCGTGGTAGGCACCATCAAAGATCAGGTGCTTGCCCAGCAAGCCTGTTGAGAAGCTGATGCCTGTGTTATAGGTTCCAAACGAGCCGTATGAGCCAGTGAGCTCGGCTGTAGGAATGAGCGAGGGGGCCGCTGTAGCAAACGAGATGCTACCGCCAAAGGCGCCGTCGCCGTTGGTCGATGTACCCACACCGCGCTGTATCTGCGCGCTACCCATCAGTGCGCTGTAGCTGTTCATGTTCGCCCAGAACACCGACTGGTCTTCGGGCGAGTTGAGGCATACGCCATCGAGGGTAACGTTGATGCGGCTGCCAGCGGCACCACGAATACGTAACGAGGCATTGCCCACGCCTGTACCATTGTCGCTCCAAGCCACTACGCCCGGTGTGCGGCTGAACAAGAAGGGCAGCTCTTTACCACTTGTTGAGAAGTTTTTTAATTCTGATTTGTTAATGTTGGCTACGGCAAACGGTGCGTTTTTTGTGGCACGCACGCCCTTAACCACCACTTCGGCCACCTGTTGCACCTTCACGGTGTCGATGGCGTTCTGCGCTGTAACGGTTTGTGCGGAAAGTCCGCAAGCCGACATCAGCGCAATGCTCATAATTTGTTTCATGTTGAAGTAATTAACCTGAAAATATAAAAACATAAAAAGGGGCGCTGTTAGGCACCTTTTCAATCCCTACGCCGGCATTATCCGGATCAGGTTTGAGGGTATAATCTCAGCCCGAAATATCGGACACCCCTTAACTTACGCTCTGTAAGTCGGGTGCAAAGTTAGTGATTTTATATTGAATAATGCAAATTTATGTTATTTTTTTTCTTTTACTGCTGCTTAGATACCGATTTTGTAATAAAATAGCAATTGTTAGATACCGATTTTTGTCAAACTTTTAGTATCTTTGCTACCGAAAATATAAAATAGTATTGAATATGAAATACTTAGAAAGATATGTTGATACGGAATTAATAAAGTGGAGTGAAAGTGAGCACAGAAAGCCTCTTTTGTTGCGTGGCGCAAGGCAGGTGGGTAAAACTTCTGCTGTGCGACATTTATCTGAGCGTTTTAAATATTATGTAGAGATTGATTTAAATGAGTGGACTGACATTCACTCTCTGTTTGAGCAAGGTCTCTCTCCGCTGCAAATTTGCCAACAGCTATCGGTAATATTCAACACTCCTATTGAAGAAGGCCACACATTGCTGTTCTTAGATGAGATACAAGCTTGTCCTGCAGCAATCAACAAATTACGATATTTTTATGAAAAGATGCCCCTGTTGCATGTTATAGCGGCGGGTTCACTTTTAGAGTTTGCTCTTCGTGATTTACCCTCTTTTGGTGTAGGCCGAATACGTTCATTGTTTATGTATTCGTTTAGCTTTCAAGAGTTTTTATGGGCTCTTGGTAAAAAGTCTTTATCAGACATGGTAGCCCATGCCACTCCCGAGAACCCGTTGCCCGACCTTATACATTCTAAGGCGTTAGCGCTTCTTCGCATTTTTCTGGTAATTGGTGGTATGCCCGAGTGTGTCTCAAGGTATGTTGAGACTGAAAATATGTTAGAATGTCAACAGATATTGAGCGAATTGGTCATCTCTTATCAAGATGACTTTAAAAAATATCATGACAAGATACCAGTAGGGTTATTGAAAGATGTGCTTCGTTCTGTTGCTTTGCAAGGACAAGGAAAATTCGTTTATACACAGGTCGATACTGGTTATCGCACACCTCTTGTTAAAGAGGCTTTAGAAATGCTCTGCATGGCAGGGCTGATTTATTCGGTGGTACATACCGATAGTAATGGGGTACCTCTTTTTGCCGAAGCAAAGGAAAAATATAAACGATATATTTTCATGGATACAGGTTTGTTGCAACGTGTGCTTGAACTTGACTTAACCGATGTTCTTGTTTCAAATGATCTTAGGCTTGTTAATCGTGGTGCTTTGGCTGAAGTATTTGTGGGAACCGAATTGGTAAAAAATCGTCCTCTCTATCTGAACGATAATCTGTATTGTTGGCATAGAGAAAAGAAAGACTCTAATGCAGAGGTAGATTATGTTGTTTCTTCTAATGGCACGATTTATCCTATAGAGGTAAAATCGGGTACGCGTGGTTCAATGCAGAGTTTACGAATATTCTTAGATATAAAGCATTTAGATAAAGGCGTTCGTACTTCTTTAGAAAACTTTGCAACCTTTGATGATATTCTTATCTATCCGTTATATGCTATTTCAAATATTTATAACAGAAGTTCCACAAGTCTTTAAACTTTCTACCTATTAGCATGTCATTGGTGTGCGAAATTTAAAATAGATATTAGCAAGACTACCTTTTCAAGCCCCCTTGCACAGCATTGCGTGAGCACAATAAAACGGTGTTTTCTTCGTTTTCTTTTCGTACACCTATTATTATAGTAAAAGCTTTTGCTACATTATGTATATGCAATATCATCACCATAAGCCCCATTGGGGCACCCTTTGCAGCACCCTTTGTATGGCCTTGTGCATAGCCCTTGGCACCACACTGCTGGCCAGTTGCGGAGCCGAGAAAAACCTGAAGAAGGCCGAGAAGCATCTTGCCATAGGCGAATATTATGATGCGGCGGCACAATATAAGCAGGCCTACAACAAAACGCCAGCCAAGGAGCGCGAGCAGCGCGGACGCATAGCCCGCAAGATGGCCCTGTGCTATAACAAAATTAATGCCACGCCCAAGGCCATAGCCGCCTACCGCAACGCCATACGTTACCAGCAGGCCACGGCTGCCGACCAGTTGCAGTATGCCCGCCAATTGCTAAAGAATGGCGACTATAAGCAGGCCGAGGCACAATTTCTGTCGGTGCTCGACTCGTTGCCCCATGACACATTGGCAAAGAACGGCCTGTATGCTGCCCGCCACGCTCAAGAATGGAAGAAGCAGGGCTCGCGCTACACCGTAAAACGTATGGATGTGTTCAACTCGCGCCGAGCCGACTTCTCGCCCATGCTTTGTGGCGACCAGTTTGACCAACTTTATTTTACCTCGACACGCAATGAGGCCGAGGGCGACGAGCTAAGTGGCATCACGGGTGCCAAGAATGGCGACATCTTTGTATCGACCAAAGATGACAAGGGTAAATGGTCGAAACCCGAGGCCGTGACGGGAGGCCTGAACACCGCCTACGACGAGGGTGTCAGCTGCCTTTCTACCGATCAGCGCGAGATGTACCTCACGCAGTGTGTGACCGACCCCTCGTATCCGCGCTATGCACAAATTGTTAAGTCGACACGTGCCGATGCAGCTTGGGGTAAGGCCACCAGCGTAGAATTGACCAAAGACACGCTGTCGAGCTATGCACACCCCGCCATCTCGCCCGATGGGCAGTGGTTATATTTTACGTCAGATATGCCTGGCGGACAGGGTGGCCTCGATATATGGCGCGTGCGCATTACGGCGGCGGGCTTTGGCGGTGTTGAAAACCTGGGCCTTCCCATCAACACCCCTGGCAACGAGGCGTTTCCCACCTTTCGGCCCAACGGTGACCTCTACTTCTCGTCCGACGGGCATCCAGGCCTCGGTGGCCTCGACATCTTCATTGCCCACCCCAAGAAAAACGGGCGTTACGAACTTGAACATCCTGGCTATCCGCTCAACTCGCAGGCCGACGACTTTGGCATGACCTTTGAGGGAGTGAAGAACCGCGGATTCTTCTCGTCAAACCGTGGCGATGGCCGTGGCTACGACCACATATACAGCTTTGAGAACCCCGAGATTATTCAGAGCGTGAAGGGCTGGGTGTATGAGCAAGAGGGCTACGAGCTGCCCGCCGCACAGGTGTATATGATAGGCACCGATGGCACCAACCTGAAGTTGGGCGTGAAGAGCGACGGCTCGTTCGAGAAGGTGCTCACGCCAGGTGTCGAGTATATGTTCTTGGCCACCTGCAAGGGCTTCCTCAACCATAAAGAAGACTTGAAGGTAGAGCCTAAGCCCGACTCGCACGAGTATGTGTTGCAGTTCCCCTTGGCATCAATCACGGCCCCCGTGCTTATCGACAACATTTTCTACGACTTTGATAAGGCCACGTTGCGGCCTGAGTCGCAGACGGCCCTTGACGAGTTGGTGCGCCTCTTAAATGAGAACCCAAACGTTACCATCGAGTTGTCGTCGCACTGCGACTATAAAGGTTCGTCGGTGTATAATAAAAAGTTGGCGCAACGCCGTGCCGAGAGCGTGGTCAATTATCTGGTAGAGAAAGGCATTGCCCCTGACCGCCTCTCGCCTGTGGGCTATGGTAAGGAGAAACCTAAGACCATTAAGAAGAAGCTGACTGAGAAGCTGACGTGGCTGAAAGAGGGCGACGTGCTGACCGAGGAGTTTATCAAGAAGCTCGACCCCGAGAAGCAAGAGATATGCAACCAGCTGAACCGCCGCACCGAGTTCATCGTCTTGCGTACCACCTATGGCATGTTCGACGAAAAGGGTAACCTCAAGGCCAAGCCCAAACCCGCAAAGCCTACCACCACGAAGGCCAAAGATGCCGACCTCGACTTTGATGTCTTTGTAGAGTAATCAGAATTATTAGAACCACCCATAATCAATTCTTATTCAAATAATTAAAGGGGGTTATATTTCTGTATGAATCCATTTCGTAACTATCTCCAAAACTTCGGGAGCAATAGTTTCCTCAATCAGTGGATATTCAGACACGACCCCCGTTTGGCAATGTTGGAAGAGATGGTTCACTCCTTCAATTTTCTTAAGCGTGTGTTTGCAGCCAGATAAACCATTTTCGAGTTCGGTAATATTAGCAGTGCAGTCAACCTGGATATCCTTTGTGCCGTTAAGGGCAAGGACAGGACATTTTATGTAGGGAAGTCGTTTACTAACGTCAATGGTTAGGAAATGACGAATGTATGGACTGTCTGTTTGTTTTAACGCCTTCATTAAGGTAGGCTTTAATGTCTCAGGCATGCCATCAACCGAAATCTCGTTAATCTTTTTCCCTTTGGCAATTTCATCGAAAACTTTTTGGATAGCGTCACAGTATTTGTTAACCATATCCTTGGGCATACCGAGGGCAGAAATGGCTTGGCGATTTTGCATGATTATTGTTTCTTTGCCAGAAATAGCCATGCCAGCGAGCGATATAATAAAATCCGCTTTACCTTCAGCAGCAAGCATCAAGGCAATGGTACCCCCTTCACTGTGTCCGAGTAAGCCCACCTTGTTGAAGCGTTTACGCAGCAAGGGTAGGGCAACTGTTGCATCCTGACAAAAGTCCTCGGTTGTAAAGTTGTAAAAGTTAACGCTCTTGTCACCCCATCCACGGTCATCATAACGTAATGAGGCAATGCCTTGGCGAGCAAGTGCATCGGCAATCACAGCAAAAGGTTTATGGTCAAACAATTCCTCATCGCGGTTTTGTTGTCCGCTGCCTGTTATCATAAGCACCACAGGCGTGTTCTTTGAATAGTTCTCGGGCAGAGTCAGTGTTCCATTGAAAGTGAATCCAGCATTTGTAAAACTTACGCTTTCTTCTTTGTAGGGGAATGGAGCTTTTGGGGTTTGTGGACGTTTAACCATTGTTTTGCCTGGTTTAAGGGTCAGTGGCAAGGGAAAACCATTTTGTATGAATGTACCCTTTATTTCATCGTCTGCCATTTTTCCTTCAAACGAAGCCCCAATCTTTCCTATCGTAACTTTTATTGTGCCATCTTCATTCACGGTCTTTTCTGCTGGGATGCCTTTTGCACCTTGCAAAGGAGAGTCGATGGTGCAGCCGTCTTTTGTAAAGTTGAACACCAATGGCAATTTATTTCCCATGACGTTAAGTTCACCCTTCCATGCACCTTGTTGGGCGTTGGCAGTAATAGCCCATAGAGCGAGTAGGGCAGATGTTAGTGTCTTTCTGAGTGTCATTGTATCCATGTTTTGAAAGTTGAAAAAAAAGAATGTGCCGAATGTAGCCTATCTTATACAAAAATAGTGCAAAATTTAAGAAGTCATATCTTTAGGACAAAAAATGTCCTCAAAAAGTCTATTGATTAACTCGGGAGAACTCTGATTTTTTCTTATTCCCTGTTGATCCTTTCCACCAATTCGTCTGGTGTAAGTATTTCCATCTTTGAGAATCCGAACCACTTTTTGCCTAAGTCCTTAATGGATGCACC
>USAI01000059.1 GCA_900552675.1 uncultured Prevotella sp. | reverse complement strand
CCGACCCTCTGCTTGTAAGGCAGATGCTCTAAACCAGCTGAGCTAAACGCCCTTGCTTTTCTTAAGCGGTTGCAAAGGTAGGTATTTTTGTTGGTTTGCGCAAATATTTTCCCTACTTTTTTAATCGTTTTACAAGAAAAAGCACGTTTATAGTATCGAAATTGACATACATCATTCAGCGCCGAGCATTTCCATATTTTATAGGTTAATGTAAAGAAGCCTCATCAGCTTTTTGTATATCATGTTTCGATTTCGACTTCGTCACCAGTCCTACACCAGCAAACACTAACAACATAGCCAGTGCTTGCGAGGGTTTAAACACAGCCATGCTCGTAAGCACGCTCACCACGACAGCCGTTACAGGCTGCATATAGTTGTAGGTGCTCACCACTGTGGGGCGCAGCGTACTAATGGCTACCATCATGAGCAGATAGCTAACATAGGTACCGAAGAACACCACAAAGCCCGTCTCCCACCACGTGGTAAGCGGCACCGTCTGCCATGCGTTAGCCATCAGATGGGGTGTGGTGAAGGGCAATATCTCTACCACCGCCCACAAGAACATCCACTTATTCACTGTGATAGGATGATATTTACGCACAAGATGATTGAACAGCGACAGGTAAAGCGCGTAAGAGAGCTGCGCCGCCATACACAGCAAGTCGCCACGCAGGTCGCCCGCCTGTCCGCCCTTGGTTGTTGCGCTAGTAAGGATAAGTGTTACGGCACCACAGCATCCCATCATCACGCCAACCGCCTTTTTTCCGGTGATGGGTTCGTGCAAGATAACCGCTGCCAACAGCATTGCGAAAATTGGCATCGACGTGGTAACGATGCTGGCATTAATGGGCGACGTAATATTAAGGCCTATGGTGAAACAACACTGGTTAAACACCAATCCAAAGAGACCCGCCAAGGCCAGCAGCAGTCGGTCGCGCCAGGGCACACGCTCTTTCTTTACAAACAGCGAGGTGAGCCAAAACAGTGCGGCGCCACCTATCACGCGGAACGACACCATACATATACCATCAACACCATTCATCATAGCATCTTTGCCCAGCGGCGACATCAGTCCCCAAAACACGCAAGCCATCAGTATACACACGTGTGCCAGCAAGGGCCGATTATTTTTTTTCACATTCATATCAATCTTTTCGTTATCCATTTTTATGTTTCTATCTATATATTGCACAATCTATATTCTTCTTTCTCTCTCATATCCTATCCGAATTGTCGTGCAAAGTTATAAAAAATGATAACAATATGAGCGAGCAAACAAAATAATATGTATCTTTGTAAGGAAGACGTAAGATAGACAAGGGCTTGCTGCCCCACCCTAACGCTACGTTTGTAACCTAAAAACCGACAGCACTATGAAATATGCCGACTACATTAAACAGATAGACATCGACTCGTTGTGGAGCGGAAAGAAACACATCGTGTGGAACCTCAACCGCCAGGTAAACATCCTGAGTGGCGTGAATGGCGTGGGCAAGAGCACCATCTTAAATAAGGTAGTGAAGGGTTTGAAGGCTGGCGGTGAATTTCCCAGCCACATGATGAAGGGCGTGCGCCTAAAGGTTGAGCCCGAGGATGCAAAGTGGATACGTTATGACGTGATACGCTCGTTCGACCGTCCGCTGCTCGATACCGACACCATCAGCAAGCTAAACGTAAGTTTGGCCACCGAACTCGATTTTCAAATATTTCAGCTTCAACGTAAATATCTCGACTATCAGGTAAACATTGGCAACCGTATGATAGCCATCTTGCAGAGTGGTGCCCCCGATGCCGCCCTACAGGCACAACAATTGGCTGCACCCAAAACGTTGTTCCAAGACCTCATCGACGACCTTTTTAAAGACACTGGCAAGACCATTGTACGTACCGAAAACGAGATACGTTTCACACAGTTGGGCGAAATGCTGGTGCCCTATCAGCTGTCGAGTGGCGAGAAGCAGATGCTGGCCATCTTGCTCACCGTGTTGGTTGAAGACCAACAAAACTATGTTCTATTCATGGACGAGCCCGAGGTGAGCATGCATATCGAATGGCAGCAACGCCTTATCGACCTCATCTTACAACTGAACCCTAATGTGCAGATTATCCTTACCACACACAGTCCAGCAGTGGTAATGAACGGATGGATGGATCATGTGACAGAAGTAACCGATATTACAGACAAGGTTAATTCATAAATCACAATTCATAATTCACAATGGCCTTCGGCTTTGATAATTCATAATTCATAATGAGGAGGCGGTGTAGTTTTAACTCTTCACATGAATTCTACACGCTTAACAAGCAATAGGATTTTTCACTTTTCTCTTTTCCCTTTTCTCTTATATGAAGCGTCTTAACCAAAATATCACATCACAATATATTGAGGCCGCCAATCGGCTCAACTCGCGTACCGCCCGTCAAAAGATTGTGGCCTACGTTGAGAGCTACGATGATGTGTTTGTATGGCGATCCATCTTAGCACGCTTTGAGACAGAGAAACGATACTTTGAGGTGATGTTGCCATCGCGCGAAAACCGCTTAGAGCGTGGCAAGAAAGCCGCACTGATGAGCATGGTGAGCGGAAACACAGGGCACAACATGATAGCCTGTGTTGATGCCGACTACGACTACCTGCTGCAAGGCGCCAGCCCTGCCTCACGCGCTATCCTTGACAGCCCCTACGTCTTCCACACCTATGCTTACGCCATTGAGAACCTGCAATGCTACGCCCCCTCGCTACACGGCGTATGTGTAGCCATCACTCTGAACGACCGTATCGAGTTCGACTTTTGCGACTTTCTTCGCCAATATTCATTGGCCATCTTCCCACTCTTTGTTTGGAGCATTTGGTACTATCGCACCACCCACTATGGCGACTTTTCGCTTACCGACTTTTTAACAGCCATTGAAACAGGCAAGCTGTCGCCTAACAATGCCACTGAGACACTGCAACGGCTACGCCGAAAGGTAGGCCGCAAGGTGAACGACCTGCAACGCCGCAACCCCACGGCCAAACAAAGCTATCTGGCGCTAAAAGAAGAACTGAAAACATTAGGCGTAACGCCCGAAACCACCTATCTATACATTCAGGGGCACCACCTGTTTAACAAGGTTGTGCTGCCACTGGTAAAGTATGTATGCAGCCGCCTGGTGCGTGAACGCGAGACAGAGATACAACGGCAGAGTGTGCATGGCACCCAGCGTGCCAACGAACTGGCGTGCTACAGCAGCAGCGTCTCTGACATTACGATAACGCTAAAGAAGAATGTAGGCTTTCTGATGTCGCCACCCTACAATAGCATTGTGGCCGACATTGAAAGCTTCTTAAACGAAGGCGAAAGCGCAGCTACTCAACATTTTCCAAAGCCTTGAGTTGTTTTTTGGGTGTTACGCCCAGTGTCTTCAAGCCCTCTACCCTACGCATCACATTGCCCGGACCATCATACATCTGTTTCTTTGCCTTATCGTAGATGCCTGACAGGCGCGTTATCAGGTCGCCAATACCTGTAAAGGTATCTTCAAACGTGGCCACCTTGTCGTATAGATCGGCGGCCGTTTTCACTATCTTCTCTACATTTTTGTTTTGACGATCATACTGCCACAGGTTGTAAGCCAACTGTAGAGCCATGAGCAAGTTGCTGGGCGAAATAATAATTATTTTCTTTTGGTAGGCATAGCGACTAAGATCGGGTTGCTGCTTCATAGCCGCAATATAGCTGGTTTCGTTTGGTATAAACATCAGCACAAAACCAATGGCATCGTCTACCAGCTTGCTATAATCTTTTTCTGCCAACTCGTCAATATGCTTACGCACACTTAGGGCATGAGCCTTCAATAGGCGCTCGCGGTCGGCCTCATCGTCGGTAGCCAAGGCATCGGTATAAGCCGTGAGCGACACCTTCGAGTCGATAACCACACTTCGTCCTTCTGGGAACCGCACAATCACATCAGGACGATAGTTTTTTCCGTTCTCATCCTTCGTATTTTCCTGTATAAAAAATTCTTCATCTTTACGCAGTCCGCTGTTCTCAAGAATGGTTTCAAGTACCATCTCGCCCCAGTCGCCTTGCATCTTGCTGTCGCCCTTCAGCGCCTTGGTAAGGTTTGCAGCATCCGATCCTATCTTTGAGGTTTGTTCCTTCAACATCAACACCGTTTGCTGCTGCTCTTGCTGAAACAGGCGCATGGTAGCCTCAAAGGTGTGTTGCAGTTCTTTCTTATTCACCTCGTTCAGCGTTTTGCTCTCTTCTACCGACTTTTTAAAATCGGCAAACTGTTCCTTCACAGGGCGTAACAGTTCGTTCATCTGCTGGCGGTTGCTCTCCTGCAAGGCCGACTGCTTAGCAGCCAACTGCTCGGCAGCCATCTTCTGCATCTCTTGTCGCAGAGCCTCCAGCTTCTGTTCCCACTGTCGGTCGCTCTCCTCACGCAGCTGTGCGGCATACTGGCGTTCATGTTCGGCCATGCGCTTTTGCTGTTCCACTTCCGATGCCAGCACCTCGGCCTTTGCCACCCACTGTGTTTTCTCTTCGCTTGCTGCTTTAGCCGCCTTCAACATACCGATGAAGTAGCCCACAATCACTCCTACCACTAACACTAACACAATTGCTATTTCCATACCCAATACACTTTTATGATGAAGGGACATTAGTGTGCCCCGTTACTAAAGAAAAAGGCGTGCGCACATACCCAAACGATATGACGCACGCCCTTTTTGTTTCAGCCTTTTTCAGCTTGTTTTATTCAGCTTCCTGCTTATCGGCAATGGCCTGTTTAATTTGGGCCTCAATCTCCTCACACAGCTCAGGATTGTCCTTCAGCAACGATTTTGTGGCGTCGCGTCCTTGTGCCAGCTTGCTACCACCGTATGAGAACCATGAGCCACTCTTCTGAATGATGCCATACTCAACACCCAGGTCAACCATCTCGCCAATCTTTGAGATGCCCTCGCCAAAGGTAATCTCAAACTCAGCCTTGCGGAACGGAGGTGCCACCTTGTTCTTCACCACTTTTACACGCACCTGGTTGCCCACCACCTGGTCGCCATCCTTGATGCTGGTTACGCGGCGAATGTCGAGACGCACCGAGGCATAAAACTTCAGCGCGTTACCACCAGTTGTGGTCTCAGGGTTGCCAAACATCACACCAATCTTCTCACGCAGCTGGTTGATGAAGATGCAAGTGGTGTTTGTTTTTGAGATGGTGCTGGTGAGCTTACGCAGAGCCTGGCTCATCAGTCGAGCCTGAAGGCCTACCACATTGTCGCCCATATCGCCTTCAATCTCCTTCTTCGGCGTGAGGGCTGCCACCGAGTCGACTACCAAAATATCAATGGCCGATGAACGGATAAGCTGGTCGGCAATCTCCAGTGCCTGCTCGCCGTTATCGGGCTGCGATATCCACAGGTTGTCAACATCAACGCCAAGCTTAGCGGCATAGAAGCGATCGAAGGCATGCTCAGCATCGATAAAGGCAGCAATGCCGCCCGCCTTCTGTGCCTCGGCAATAGCGTGAATGGCCAGTGTGGTCTTACCCGAACTCTCGGGGCCATAAATCTCAATGATACGACCTTTGGGGTATCCGCCTACGCCCAGAGCGGCGTCGAGGGCGATACTGCCTGTAGGTATTACCTCTACGTTTTCAATATGCTCGTCGCCAAGCTTCATGATCGACCCCTTACCAAAGTCTTTCTCTATCTTTGCCATGGCCGCCTGCAGAGCCTTCAGTTTGCCTTCCTGCATCAACGGCATGTCTTCGTCTTTCTTTGCCATATTGTTCGTTCTCCTCTGTTATTTATCTGAGTGTGTGTGTTTGATTTCTTAAAACTCGATGTCGGTGTCAAACAGCTCGTGCCAAGGCAAGCCCTGTTTGTTCAGCTGCTCCATGAAGGGATCGGGATCAAACTCCTCAACGTTCCACACGCCGGGCTTACGCCACAACCCCTTGAAGAACATCATTGCACCAATCATGGCGGGCACGCCAGTGGTGTAGCTTACACCCTGCATACCCGTTTCTTCGTAAGCAGCCTGGTGCGAGCAGTTGTTATATACATAATAGGTGTGCTCTTTGCCATCTTTCAAGCCACGGATGCGGCAGCCGATAGAGGTCTGGCCGTCGTAGTTTTCGCCCAAGTCTTGGGGGTTAGGCAACACAGCCTTGAGGAACTGCAGCGGCACAATCTTCACCTTTACCTTCTCTGAGGGGTTGTCGGCCAGCGGAGCCTCATATTCAATCTCGTCGATGCGCGACATGCCCAAGTTCTGTATGCAGTCGAGGTAGGTGAGATACTGCTGACCGAAGGTCATCCAGAAGCGAGCGCGCTTGATGGTGGGATAGTTTTTCACCAAGCTCTCAATCTCTTCGTGGTGCAACAGGTAGCTCTCCTTCGGACCAATTTCAGGATAGGTCAGTGGCTTATGAATTTCGAGCGGTTTGGTCTCTACCCACTGTCCGTTCTCCCAATACAAGCCCTTTTGTGTAATCTCGCGGATGTTAATCTCAGGGTTGAAGTTGGTAGCAAAAGCTTTGTGGTGGTTACCAGCATTGCAATCTACGATGTCGAGATACTGTATTTCGTCGAAGTGGTGCTTAGCAGCATAAGCGGTAAAGATGCTTGTTACACCTGGGTCGAAGCCACAGCCCAAGATGGCGCACAGGCCAGCATCTTCGAAGCGCTTCTTGTAAGCCCACTGCCATGAGTACTCGAAGTGAGCCTCATCCTTAGGTTCATAGTTGGCAGTATCAAGATAGTTGCATCCGCAAGCCAAGCAAGCCTCCATAATGGTGAGGTCTTGATACGGCAGCGCGAGGTTGATAACCAGCTCGGGCTTGAAGTCGTTAAACAGCGCCTTCAGTTGCTCTACATCGTCGGCATCTACCTGTGCGGTTTTAATGTTAGGGTTACCGATAGCCTTTACAATCTTGTCGCACTTCGACTTTGTGCGGCTGGCAATCATAAATTCAGTAAACACGTCAGCGTTCTGAGCGATTTTGAACGCTGCAACCGTAGCGACGCCACCGGCGCCAATCATGAGTACTTTTCCCATTTTCTTTCTTTTATTTTATTTATTTTTATATTTCAATGATTATTTTCGAAGGCTCACCCTCATTATAATAAATTATAAATCACGTAAGGCGAAGCCCATTATGAATTATGAATTATGAATTACTTCAGCTCTTCCGCCCTAATTCCTAAGGCGTTCATCAGCGAGTAGCCCAATATTTCCTGTCGGAAGTTGCCTCCCTCCATCGGCTGCATAGCAAACACCGTTATGCGTTTCTCGTCGTCAACGCGTTGCAAGGTATGGCGTAAGTCGGCATACAGAGCTCGGTTTTCAGCATCAGGAATAATCATCACGCGCTTCACCTCTTTCTGTGCACACACCATAGCTACGGTGTCGAGGAAGAAGTCGGTGGCAGTAGTGATATCTTCAACGGGGAACGAGCTGACGGTAAACTCACCCAGATGGTCTTTAAACGCCTTTCCGTTCAGTTCGTCGTCATAGCTGGCAGGCACAAAGTTGTCCAGTGCCGCCTGTTTTTTATCATGTATCAGCACCACCTGAGTGTCGTGTTCGCCCTCGCGCAGCCCTCCATCCAGCGCCACGCAGTCAATCCATTTTGCCAGGTCGGCCTTAGGAATACGTCGGCCAATCATTCGTTCAAAATTGACGATGAGGTCAAAGGCCACTCTGTCAACATAATCGGCATCGACGATGACGACATTTTCACTCCAGTTTGCTTTCGTCAGTGTATCATTATTCATACTTGCAAAGATACAATAAAAGGGTGAAATGTGAAAATAATAACATTGTTATGTGTTTCGGCGTGTGCCTTATTTCTTCAACGCCTGCACCAACAAGTCGAGCGCCGTCTTTAGTTTAGCGCGTGGGCAACCCACATTCAGGCGCATAAAGCCTTCGCCACCAGGACCAAACATTTCGCCATCGTTCAAGGCCAAGTGAGCCTTCTCGGTGAAGAGATTGATAAGCTGATCGTGGTTCAAGCCCAGCCCTTTACAGTTTAGCCACACCAAGAACGATGCCTCGGGGCGCACGGGCACGATAGCAGGCAGATGCTGGCGACAGTAGTCTTCAACAAAGCGCACATTGTCTTCAACATAGTGCAGCATGGCCTCGCGCCACGCGTTGCCCTTTGTAAAGGCCGCAATAGTGGCTATGGGCGAGAACATAGGCGGGTCAGAAAACTCGTTGGCCTCGAGCCACGAATAAAACTTCTGGCGCAGCTCGGCGTTAGGCACAACGCAATAAGAACTTACGATACCCGCAATGTTGAACGTCTTCGATGGTGCCCCAAACGTGATGCTGCACTGTGCGGCCTCGTCAGAGGCGGTAGCAAAGGGCGTATGCCGATGTCCGAAGAGCGTCATATCGCAGTGTATCTCGTCAGAGATAACGATGATGCCATGCTCGTGGCAGATGTGTGCCAGCTGCGCCAGCACCTCTTTAGGCCATACAATGCCAGCGGGATTGTGCGGGTTGCACACAATAAGCATTTTTGTTTTCTCATCGATTATCTGCTTCAGGTGATCAAAGTTCATGCTGTACGACCCATCATCGTGGCAAATAAGCGGATTAAACACCACCTCTCTACCGTTGCCTTGTGGTGTAAGGCGGAACGGATGGTACACGGGTGGCTGAATAATAATTTTATCGCCAGGCTTTGTAAACACATTGACAGCCATGCCTATACCCTTCACTATGCCAGGTATATAGCACAACCACTGGCGCTCTACCTGCCAGCCATGGCGGTCGAAGAGCCACTGCTGCACAGCCTGCCAATAAGCATCGGGCACAATGGTGTAGCCATATAAATGATGGTTAAGGCGCTGCTGCAGCGCTTCCACAATAAACGAGGGCGTTTCAAAGTCCATGTCGGCCACCCACAGCGGCATCAGTCCGTCGCGTCCGAAGGTAGCTTTCTGTCCGTCTATAGCCACCGTGTTGGTGCCTTGACGGTCGATAATGGTGTCGAAATTATATGATTCCATTTGTTTAAAAGGTTCTTGCTGATACTACAAAAAATTGCAATGCAAAGGTAGCATCTTTTCTTGATATAGTAGTAGGTTTTATACAAAAAAAGAAGCGCAAAGGGCATCCCTCAATAGGTTTGCTGCTTTGCGCTTCTTGTTTATGTTATCGTTATGCGGATGATGAGAGGTTTACCACGCCTCATCCCACAGTTCAAAGGTGTTTTCTTTAGCCTTCCAGTCGGGCACCGCGGTACCTTTGCGGTAGATGCCCACGAGGTAGAGGTCGAACTTCAACATCGAGTAAGCAGGAATGCTTCCGTTTTCCTCGTCTTTGTACCCCAACTGGTAAGGTATATACACCTCCCAGCGGTCGCCCAGGTTCATGTTGAGCAACGCGGTGGTAACACCATTAACCATATCAGTGACATTAAACTTGGTGGGAATGGCGGTGTTTACGTCAAATTCGCCTTTATACGATTTATCAAACTCATATCCCAACTTATACGAGAGCGAGGGCAACAAGCGGCCGCTATAATGCACACGCACCGAGTCGGTAGAATAAGGTTTCACCGTCTCGCCGCTCGACTGCAGCACATGCACCACAATGTGGTCGTAGCTATGTTTGGCCGAGTTCTCGTCAAGCGTCCAATTTCTGATTACTTTCCACGAGGGGTCGCCACTGGCTTGCTTCATCTTAGCCGTGGCAAACAGGTCGTCAAAATATTTCTCATTGGTAGCCTGCCAATCGGGATATTCTTCCGGAGTGTTATCATCCTCGCTGCACGATGACAGTGCAAACACGGCCACGAAGGCAGCGAGAAGAACATATAAATATTTTTTCATTTACAATGTATGATGTTGTGTTTCAGTGGTGCTGAGCACCATTATCAGTATGGTGCCGAGCACCCATCGTGCACACAGACCACGCGCTTACTGCAGCTTCTTCAGCAGACTGGTGATGCTCACCTTGTCTTCAATGATGCCACGCAGCTGGTCAATATTTACACGCTCTTGCTGCATGGTATCGCGGAAACGCAAGGTCACACAGTTGTCTTTCAGCGTGTCGTGGTCAACGGTCACACAGTAAGGTGTACCAATGGCATCCTGACGACGGTAGCGCTTGCCAATGGTGTCTTTCTCATCGTAGTGTGTGTTGAAGTGGAACTTCAGGTCGTTCACAATCTCGCGAGCCTTTTCAGGCAGACCATCCTTCTTCAGCAAGGGCAGCACGGCCAACTTAACAGGAGCCAATGGTGCGGGCAACTTCAGCACTACGCGGGTTTCGCCGTTCTCAAGCTGCTCTTCGCAATATGAGTGACACATCACGCTCAGGAACATACGGTCAACACCAATAGAGGTTTCGATATCATACGGTGTGTAGCTCTTGTTCTCCTGCGGATCAAAGTATTTGATGCTCTTGCCCGAGAACTTCTCGTGCTGGCTGAGGTCGTAGTCGGTACGGCTGTGAATGCCTTCCACCTCTTTGAAGCCGAAGGGCATCTTAAACTCGATATCGGTAGCGGCGTTAGCATAGTGAGCCAACTTCTCGTGGTCATGGAAACGATAGTTTTCTGCACCGAAGCCCAGAGCCTGATGCCACTTCATACGTGTTTCTTTCCACTTAGCAAACCACTCCATCTCGGTGCCAGGCTTCACAAAGAACTGCATCTCCATCTGCTCAAACTCGCGCATACGGAAGATAAACTGGCGAGCCACAATCTCGTTACGGAAAGCCTTACCTATCTGTGCAATACCGAAAGGAATCTTCATGCGGCCAGTCTTCTGCACGTTCAGATAGTTAACAAAGATACCCTGTGCGGTTTCAGGACGCAGATATATCTTGCTGGTAGAGTCAGAGGCCGAACCCATCTCGGTAGAGAACATGAGGTTAAACTGGCGCACGTCGGTCCAGTTCTTAGTGCCGCTGATGGGGTCAACAATCTCCTCGTCAACAATAATCTGCTTCAGCTCGTCGAGGTCGGGACCCTGCATAGCCTTGGTATAACGCTCGTGCAGCGCGTCGCGCTTCTGTTTGTGCTCCAGCACACGGCCGTTGGTCTCCATAAACTTCTCTTTGTCAAAGGCGTCGCCAAAGCGTTTCTCAGCCTTGGCCACCTCTTTGGCTATCTTCTCGTCATATTTTGCTATCTGGTCTTCAATCAGCACGTCGGCGCGGTAGCGTTTCTTCGAGTCGCGATTGTCGATGAGGGGGTCGTTGAAGGCGTCAACGTGTCCGCTGGCCTTCCAAATGGTGGGGTGCATGAAGATGGCCGAGTCGATGCCCACGATGTTCTCGTGCAGCAATACCATGCTCTTCCACCAATACTCCTTAATGTTATTTTTCAGTTCTACGCCATTCTGTCCGTAGTCGTACACAGCTCCCAGTCCATCGTACAGTTCGCTGCTGGGGAATACGAAACCGTACTCTTTGCAGTGACTCACAATTTTCTTAAAAACGTCTTCTTGTGCCATTGTTGTATGTATTTTATTATTTGAAAATTCGCTATCTATAGCCTGTCGGCAGCCCGCTTGGTAGGCATGGTGCCGCTTTAAGTTGCAAAGTTACGCTTTTTTATATAATTTCCTTACTTTTATTGAGTTAAATGTTATTTAATTGTGTTTTTGATGTATTAGCAGCCAATACTACTAAAGGGATGAAGGCCAGTTAAAAAGAAGCGACAACTGAATTAAAAAAGGGGTAGCACATCGCGTGCCGCCCCTTTCATAAAGCGCCATTTCGTTGAAATGACAATACAATCGTTAGCAATTAATGATATCGTTTCTTGATAATATACGTTGCCTATTAAAGTGGATATTCGTCGAAGGCGTAGAGCACCGTTGACAGATAGCGCTCGCCAGTATCGGGCAAGATGGCCACGATGGTTTTGCCCTCATTCTCAGGACGTTTGGCCAACTGTGCGGCAGCAAAGGCAGCTGCACCCGACGAGATGCCTACCAGCAATCCTTCTTCACGTGCCAACTCGCGACCTGTGCGTATGGCATCGTCGTTGTCAATGTCGAGCACCTCGTCAATAACGCCTGCATCATAGGTCTTAGGCACAAAGCCAGCACCTATGCCCTGAATTTTATGCGGGCCACTCTTACCACCGTTCAGCACGGGCGACGAGGCGGGCTCTACAGCCACCACCTTAACGTTGGGGTTATATGCTTTCAGGCGTTTGCCTATGCCCGATATGGTGCCACCAGTGCCTACACCAGCCACTACAATATCTACCTTACCGTCGGTCTGTTCCCATATCTCCTTACCCGTGGTTTCGTAGTGACGACGGGGGTTGGCGGCGTTCTCAAACTGCTGTAAGATTACGGCGCCAGGTATGCTGTCGCGCAACTCGTCGGCTGCTTTGATAGCGCCGGGCATGCCATCTTTACCACTTGTCAGTTTCACCGTAGCGCCATAGGCCTTCACCAGGTTGCGGCGCTCAATGCTCATGGTCTCGGGCATGGTGAGAATGAGTTTATAGCCCTTCACGGCCGACACCAGTGCCAGACCCACACCTGTGTTTCCGCTGGTGGGCTCGATGATGGTGGCACCAGGCTTCAGTATACCTTTCTGCTCGGCATCTTCAATCATGGCCAGCGCTATGCGGTCTTTCACACTTCCGCCAGGGTTGAAATATTCTACCTTTGCTATGATAGGAGTTTTTAGTCCCTTCTCGGCCGAAAATTTATCAAGCTCCAGCAGTGGCGTGTTGCCAATGAGGTCGGTCAGCTTCTTTGCTATCTTTGCCATAATATCTTTCCTTTCTGTTTTTACGGGGGCGACGAAAATGTTTATTTAAATTTGGTCGAAGGCTTGCTGCAAATCATCAATAATGTCGTCAATGTGTTCAACGCCAATACTCAAGCGGATGGTAGAGGGCGTGATGTGCTGCTGCGCAAGCTCTTCGGGCGACATCTGCGAGTGAGTGGTAGTGGCGGGATGTATCACAAGGCTCTTCACGTCGGCCACGTTGGCCAACAGCGAGAAGATCTTAAGCGAGTCTATAAACTTCCAGGCTGCTGCTTCGCCACCCTTTATCTCAAAGGTAAAGATGCTACCACCACCGTTGGGATAATATTTTTTGTACAGCTCGTGGTCGGGATGCGAAGGCAATGATGGGTGGTTTACCTTCTCTACCTTGGGGTGATGAGCCAAGAAGTCGACTACCTTCAGCGCATTAGCCACATGACGTTCTACACGCAGCGAGAGGGTTTCAAGACCTTGCAGCAATATCCATGCGTTGAAGGGCGAGATGGCGGCACCCGTGTCGCGCAAGATGACGGCACGTATGCGAGTTACGAAGGCTGCCTTGCCAGCTACATCGGCAAAGATGGCGCCGTGGTATGAGGGGTCGGGTTTGGCCAGTGTGGGATACTTGTCGGCATTGGCTTTCCAGTCGAAGGTGCCACCGTCGACAATTACACCGCCAAGGCTTGAACCATGTCCGCCGATAAACTTAGTGGCCGAGTGTACCACCACGTCGGCACCATGTTCGATAGGACGAATGAGGAACGGTGTGCCAAAGGTGTTATCAACAATAAATGGGATGTTGTGCTTATGTGCCACAGCAGCCACGGCCTCAAGGTCGGTAACGTCAGAGTTGGGGTTACCAAAGGTCTCGGCATACACCACCTTAGTGTTGGGCTGTATAGCGGCCTCAAGGGCAGCCAGGTCGTTTACGTTTACGATAGTGTTTGTTACGCCCTGTGTTTCAAGTGTGTGGGTAATGAGGTTGAACGAACCACCATACAGGTTGTCGGCAGCAACAATGTGGTCGCCAGCCTGAACAATGTTTTGCAGAGCATAAGTTACAGCGGCGGCGCCTGATGCTACAGCCAAGGCAGCCACGCCACCTTCAAGAGCAGCCACACGCTCTTCAAACACACCCTGAGTAGAGTTGGTCAAACGGCCGTAAATGTTACCAGGGTCGCGAAGGGCGAAACGGTCGGCAGCGTGTTGCGAATTGCGAAACACATACGAGGTGGTTTGGTAGATAGGCACCGCGCGAGCGTCGGTAGCGGGGTCGGGCTGTTCTTGTCCTACGTGCAGTTGCAGTGTCTCGAAATGAAGTTTCTTGTTGCTCATGATTGTATGTCCTTTCTTTAGTTTTATGCCACCAGCGCTATACACCGCTTGTCATCGCCAGTGCCACGCCGCAGCCGTTTATAAATAATGTTGCGTTCTTTTATTATTGACATTGCAAAGATACGCACTTTCTTGCATACCCACAATAGCACAAACACGGCATTTCGCATACCACAAATATGGTAGAAACATATATCACCCCACCATTTGTGCTGGGTAGTATATATAATAAGGTGTAGAAGGTGGTGGGGAGAAGTAGGTTTTACATAAAAAAGAGAATCATGAATAGTTCTGCCTTTTTGTACTGCATCAAGCGAGATGCAATCCCATAGTGAAAGAGTGTCGTTTGTCTTCAACAAATCTGTGTATCGTTTGTTGATTTCATTGCCGTAAATGCGGACAACTACTTTCTTCTTGATCTGGTCAATCTCATAGTCTGGCATAGGGAAATGTCTGCGCCATTGCTCATTGA
>USAI01000058.1 GCA_900552675.1 uncultured Prevotella sp. | reverse complement strand
AATATTCAAAGGCGGAAAGCTATTATTTAACATATTTTTCAATATCTCTTTCGTCTCTCGCCTCTGTCTATTTATGATAATAGAGCTTATCCTGGATAATTTAGGTTAGCGGGCTGAACGTTTTCCAGCACTTCATCAACATATTTGCGAGCCTCCCAACGTGCCATAGGCAGGTCGTGCAGCAGCCAGTTGCCACAATCTTTGGGTGCAGCGCCAGGAATTTCGCCTTCAAAGTTGGCTACGAAGTTGAAGGTTCGCTTCATCAGTTCAACGATATCTTCCGACTTCAGGTCGCCCTTCATCAGCAGATAGTTGCCCGTAAGGCAACCCATGGGGCCCCAATATACGATGCTGTCTTTCCACTCGGGGTCGTTGCGCAGATAGGTGGCCGCCAGGTGCTCAATGGTGTGCAAAGCTCCGGGATGCAAGGCGGGCTCGCGGTTAGGCTCTTTCATGCGAATGTCGAAGGTGGTTACTACCTCGCCTCCTACGTTATCTTTACGGCTTACGTATATGCCGCGCAACAGGCGGTTGTGATCAATGGTAAAACTGGGTATCTTATCCATAATATATTGTTTCGTTTATTGATTGATATTCTTGTTTATTGATTATTATTGAAGTAAGAGAAACAGCCATCTTAAAAAACATGTATCTTTCTGAAAAGAAGCGTTCTCTGTCTTCAAAAGAAGCGTTAGATCGCCTCAAGAAAATGCTTTGTTACCTGGAACGAGCCGTCGGCCATGCGAGCCCAGAAGTCGAAATACATCTGTGCTTTGTTGTCGCGCAAGGGCACATCGCTCACAATGCGGAACGACACAAACGGCACCTCATAGATATGACAGGTTTGAGCAATAGAGCAGCTTTCCATATCTACGGCCATGGCTTCGGGGAAGTGTGATACGATGTCGCGCATCTTAGCACGTGAGTCGACAAACCACTCGCCGCTCACCACTAAGCCCTTCACCACCTTTACATCGCAGTCGAGGTGCATGGCTTTCTCTACCAGGTCTGTGGGCGAGACAAAGCGCTCAGGCATACCCATTATCTGGCCATAGGCTTGCTCGGTACCACAATAGGCGTCGTGGTAGCAACACTCGGTGCTTACCACCACATTGCCCACCTCGAGCGAGGGGTCGGCACCACCAGCACAGCCCGACGATATAATGAGGTCGGGGTGATAATTGTCAATCATCTCTACGGTGCCAATGGCCGAATTTACCTTGCCAATGCCACACTTCTGTATCACTACCTTTTTATCTCCTATTGTTCCAATGTAAAAAACTTTTCCATGCTTAATCTCATCCTTGGGTTCGGTCAGCAGGGTGAGCAGCTGGGCCAGCTCTTTATCCATCGCAATAATAACACCAATTGTCATCATGTATGTATATGTGTATATAGTTATTTCTTGTTATTATCCTTCGCGCAAGAAGTCGAGCGTCTCGAATATCTCTTCCTTCGTGGCCGTTTGGTTGATACGTATGTCGCCAATGTTGCCCAAGAGGGTGAAGTTGATATGGTGGGCCGTGTTCTTCTTGTCGTGCTTCATGAGGGCGAACAGTGTTTCGTAGTCGTCGCACGTGATGGGCAACTTAGGATAATGGGCGTTGATGTATTGCACCGTTTGGCGTAACACGTCGGTGGGGAAGCCCACCTTAGCGGCACTGAGGTACAACTCGCACACCAAGCCATAGGCCACAGCATAGCCATGCAGCACAGGCTGCCCTTTTTGCATGGCCCACGACTCGAGGGCATGACCAATGGTATGGCCCAGGTTAAGGGCCTTTCGTATGCCTTTTTCAAAGGGGTCGGCACTAACAATCTGCTCTTTCACCTTTACCGACTGCCCCACCATTTCTTGCAAAACATGCAGGTTGGGGTGGTCGAGGTCGAAACATAGGTGCTGTGCCCACATATCGTGGTTGCTGATAAGGGCATGTTTCAACATTTCGCCATAACCCGAGCACAGGTTTTCGTGGTCGAGGGTTGACAGAAACTGGGTGTTAAGAATAACGTAACGGCTGTCGTTAAACACGCCTACCTCGTTCTTCAGACCATTAAAGTTGATGCCTGTTTTTCCACCTACCGAGGCGTCGACCATGGCCAGCAATGTGGTGGGAATGTTGATAAAGTCGATGCCACGCTTGAAGGTAGAGGCAGCAAAGCCACCAAGGTCGGTTACCATGCCACCGCCCAGATTGATCAGGCACGAGTGGCGCGTAGCACCATGGTCGGCCAAAGCTTGCCACACGGCTATCACCTGATTGATGTCTTTGTGCATATCGGTGGGCGCTATCTCAATAACATGTGCGTTGCGCAGACTAAAAAAACCGCTTACCACGGGCCAGCACTGGGCTTTTGTGGTGCTGTCGACCAAGACAAACACACGGTCGTGCTCGCACTCAGAAATGGCTACTGCCAGTTCTTCCTCTAAATGTTTTGAAATAATAATTCTCTGCTCCATAATTCTTCTAACCTAACATACTTAATCGCGTACAAAGTTACAGTTATTCTGATAAACGGCAAAAGAAAGGTACGAAAAAAAGCACGGCTAACTTCAAACAGTCGGCCGTGCTCAAATATTAGAACAACACTAATATATAGAAAAGGTATGAAGATTAAATCTTGCTAATAATACCCAGTTGGGTTGCTTCAAGGAACTTGATGATGCTGTTTATCTCTTTGCCAGCAGGCACCTGTTCCTTAACCTGGTTGATGGCATCAAACACGCTGGTTTGGCCATGGAACACCAAGCGATAGGCATTGGCAATATGGTTAATAACCTTATCGGGTGTGCCTGACGACTTTAACAGTGTTTCGTTTACGCCAGCATAGCGCACGGGGTTGTCAGTAGCCACGATAAACGGAGGCACATCGCGCGAAATGCGCACACCACCCGTCACCATTGAGGCGCCGCCAATGCGTACGTTTGAATTGACGATAACGCCTGATGAGAAGATGGCAGCACTGTATATCTCGCAGTCGCCTGCCACCTTGGTACCGTAACCAAAGGTAACATAGTCGTCTACCTTGGTGTCGTGCGAGATGTGTACGCCCTCCATAAAGAAGTTGCGATTACCTATGCGGGTCTCGCCATCTTTAAAGGTGGCACGGTTGATAACCACATTCTCGCGGAAGATGTTCTCATCGCCAATCACAAGAGCGGTATCGTCGCCCTTATAGTTGAAGTCCTGAGGCTCGGCACCCAGCACGGTGTTCTGAAAAACCTTGTTTCCGCGGCCCATGCGTGTGCCCTTCATAATGCTTACGCCAGGATAGATAATGCAGTCGTCACCTATCACGACATCGTCTTCAATATAGGCGAAAGGATAAACGGTGACGTTCTTTCCAAGCTTTGCGCCAGGAGCTATATATGCTTTATCACTTATCATAATTTTATGTTTTAAAAGTTATGGAAAGAGAGCGGAAAACGAAGAGGCTAAAGCTTACACTTTTTTCTTACGAGAGCACGAAGCAAATGAATTTTTCACTCTTCGTTTTTCACTCTTCATTTCATTTAGTTTCTTCCTCCACCCAGAGCATAGTAAAGGTTTACCACAGCCTGCATTTTGTTAAAGTCGTCGGCCACCTTCGAAAGCTGAGCGTTCAGCAAGCTCTGCTGGGCGGTGATAACCTCAAGATAGGTTGTGCCTTGACCCTGTGAGAACAGCATCTTAGCATACTCAACGTTCTTGGTAAGGCTCTCTACCTGCTTGGCTTCGAGCTTGCTCTTCTCGTCAGACGAGTTGTAGAGCACCAAGGCGTTGCTCACCTCACTACCAGCCGACAGCACGGCATTCTGCCAAGTGTTGTAAGCCTGCTCTTGCTGAGCCTTGGCCACCTTCAGGCCAGCGATAAGCTGACCATGAGCAAAGATGGGCTGTGTGAGCGATCCAACGGCGTTCCACAACATCTTGCCAGGGTTTACGATACCGCCACCACTATTATTGGTATAGGCACCCGAACCACTGATGGTGATGCTGGGATAGAAACGTGAGCGGGCCTGATTGGTGTTATAGAAGCACTGTGCCAGGCTCATCTCGGCATAATGCACGTCGGGACGGTTGCTGAGCAGCTGTACACCAATGCCTGTGCTAAACTCGGTGGGCAACGACTGGTTCTCAATCTTGCCACGAGCAATGGTTTGTGCGGGCTGACCCAACAGCAGCGAGAGCGAATTTTCTACCTCACGTATCTGACGTTTCAGGTCGGCAGCCTGTGCCTGCACTGAGTAGTAGTTCGACTCGGCGCTCTGCACGCTGGTTTCCTTAGCACGTCCGAGTTCCTTCTGAAGCTTCATCAGCTCCCAAGTATCCTTGGTCAGAGTGGTCATATCATCAACCAGCTCGAGCTGCTTATCCAGCATCATAAGGGTGTAATACATATTGGCAATGTTCGATATCAGGCCTGTCTTCACCACCAGCTGATAGTCTTTTGTGGCCAACAGGTTCATCTGTGCACTGCGCTTGACGTTGAGAAGATTGCCAAAGAGGTCGATGCTCCAGCTGGCCTGTACAGGCAACGAATAGGTTTTAGTAGCCTTATTGCCATCCCACGACGTGATAACGCCCTGGGGCGAGAAGGTGAACGAGGGCACGAAAGCCAGCTTGGCCACCTTCAGCTGCTCTTCCACCATCTTTACATTGAGGGCTGCGTTAAGCATGTTGGTGTTGTGAGCCAAGCCTTGCTCGATGAGCGACTGAAGCTGGGGGTCGGTGAACACACTGCGCCAAGGCAGATTGCCAAAGCTGGCGGTGTCGGTCACGGCCAGGGTGTCGGTGGTCGACTGTACGTCGCGCACCAGTCCCTTCGTGTTCACTTCAGGGCGCTCGTATTTGTTATATATTCCGCAACTGCCTAACAGCAAGGTGGCAGAGGCGAAAAGTATTGCTTTATTTAGTTTCATTTTGTTTCGTTATTTTGAAGTCTTATCAATCTGCTCCTGCAAGGCACCAGCCACATAGGGGTTTGTGTACTGACGTATCTCGGTGTCAACACTTGCATTGTCATCCTCAAACTCGATGGGCTTGATCTTCTCTTGCAGCATCTGGAAGATGTAGAACAAGGCGGGCACAATCATAATCTGGCAGAGCATACCTATCAACATACCGCCAATGGCAGCAGCACCCAGTGTCATGTTGCCGTGGTAACCTACGCCCCAAGGCATCAGCATAGGCAACAGACCGATAATCATGGCCAGTGAAGTCATCAAGATAGGACGCAAACGGGCTGCAGCACCCAGCACGGCCGACCATGAGATAGCCATACCCGTCAGGCGACGCTCAAGGGCGAACTGCACAATAAGGATGGCGTTCTTGGCCAACAGACCCATCAACATAATCAACGCAATCTGCATATAGATGTCGTTGTTATTGCCAAACAGCTTGGTAAAGATGAAGGCACCAGCCAAACCGAACGGGATAGAGAGAATTACTGACAGAGGCAGCAAGTAGCTCTCATACTGTGCGGCAAGGATGAGGTAAACGAAGGTAAGACAGAGCACAAAGATGATGCCTGTTGAGTTGCTCGACTCTTGCTCGTTACGGGTCAAGCCTGAGAACTCGTAGGTATAACCTGAGGGCAACGATTCCTTAGCCACCTCGGACATAGCGTTCAAGGCGTCGCCAGTAGAATAACCATCGGCAGCCGACGCATTCACGTTGATAGAGGTAAACAGGTTGAAGCGGTCAATCTCCTGCGGGCCGTATACGCGGCTCAGCTGTACATACTCGTTGATAGGAGCCATCGCACCCGACTGGGTACGTACATATATATTGTCGAGGCTCTTCAAATCAGAACGATCTTTGGGGTCGGCCTGAATATATACACGATACAGTTTACCGTAGGCATTGAAGTTAGAGGCATACATACCACCATAGTAGCCCTGCATGGTGCTAAGCACAGTTGAGGGGTCGATACCACTCTGCTTACACTTGGCCACATCAACATCAATCTTGTATTGCGGATACTTGGTATTGTATGAGGTCATGGCGTTGCTGATTTCGGGGCGCTTGTTCAGCTCGGCAATAAACTTCTGTGTTACGTCGTAGAACTTGTTTACATCGCCACCCGTGCGGTCCTGCATTGAGAAGGTAAGACCGTTGGTAGCCGAGAAGCCTTGCACCATAGGCGGCTGGAAAGCCAATATCTGGGCGCCCTTAATAGCGGCTGTCTGCTTGTAAATCATACCCAGCACCATACTTGAACCAAGGTTGTGAACACCGATATACTTCAACGGGCCCTCCATCTTCTGGCGCTCTTCAAAGCTCTTCAGCTTGACAATAAAGGTACCCTGGTTTGAACCCTGACCAGCAATAAAGTTGTAACCCGTAATACGCATACGGCTTTCGATAGCGGGGTTGGTAGCCAACATACGGTCTACCTGATCCATCACTTCCTGTGTTTTCTTCATTGAAGTGCCCGGAGGGGTTGACACGGTACAGAACACGGTACCTGTATCCTCGTCAGGCACAAGGCCTGTCTTAGTGGTAGCCATGAGTATGCCCATCGCAGCGATGCCTACTACAACCGAGATAATGGCGATAATGGGGCGCTCAACAATACGACGCACGCCATTGCGATAGCGGTCTTGCACCTTACCATAGGTAGCGTTGAAGGCAGCATGGAAACGGTCAACCATCGACATCTTGCGTGCGGTGCCGTCTTCATTCTTCGGCTTCAGCAAGATAGCACAAAGAGCAGGCGAGAGGGTCAAGGCGTTCAATGCCGAAATAATAATTGAGATAGCCATGGTGATACCAAACTCGCGATAGAAGGTACCAGAGGTTCCACCCATAAACGATACTGGGATAAACACAGCCGCCATCACAAGGGTGATTGAGATGATGGCTCCCGATATCTCGTTCATGGCGTCGATAGATGCCTGTCGGGCCGACTTATAACCAAGGTCGAGCTTGGCGTGTACGGCCTCAACCACCACAATGGCATCGTCGACCACAATGGCAATGGCAAGCACAAGGGCGGCCAAGGTCAGAAGGTTCAGCGAGAAGCCAAACACATAGAGGAAGAAGAAGGTACCAATCAACGATACAGGCACGGCAATCAGCGGGATAAGCGTTGAACGGGTGTCCTGCAAGAAGATATACACCACAATAAACACGAGGACGAAAGCCTCGAGAAGGGTCTTGACAAGGTCTTCAATAGAAGCGAAGAGGAACTCGGTAACATCCTGCATCACATCAAAATGAAGTCCGGGAGGCAAGGTTTTGCCCTGCTCTTCAAGCAGCTTCTTTACATTATTGGCAATCTCAGTAGCATTAGAACCAGCGGTCTGTGTCACCATCATGGTTACTGACGACTTGCCGTTCAGCTCTGATGCAACGGTGTAAGACAAGGCGCCCATCTCAACGCGAGCCACATCCTTCACACGAATGGTTTGACCATCTTGAGTCGACTTGATAATCATGTTGCCAAACTCCTCAGGAGTCTTCAAACGACCTTTATAACGGAAGGTGTACTGATAAGCATTGTCGCTATTCTCACCTACCGAACCAGGAGCGGCCTCAATATTTTGTTGAGCCAGCACACCCGTAAGGTCAGAAGGAATCATGCCATAGTTTTTCATCTTCACGGGGTCAATCCACAGGCGCATGGTATAGTCTTTCTGCGAGAAGCACTGGCACTCGCCCACACCACTAATACGCTTGATGGCTGGCACCACGTTAATGTTGGCATAGTTGGCAAGGAATTCGTCGTCATAACGATCATCATCGGCAGTAAGACCAAAGAGGATAACGGTAGACGACTGACGCTTCATTACCTGCACACCAGCCTTGGTAACCTCGGCGGGCAGCAAGGCCGAAGCCTGCGACACACGGTTCTGAACGTTTACCTGACACATGTCGGCGTTCATACCCTGCTGGAAATATACGGTGATTGAAGCCGAACCATCGTTAGTGGCTGAAGAGGTCATGTAGGTCATACCCTCAACACCGTTGATTTGTTCCTCAAGCGGAGCAAGCACCGAGTTCAGCACGGTCTCAGAGTTGGCACCCGTGTACGAGGCACGCACCATGATTGTAGGCGGCGCAATGTTCGGGTACTGCTCAATAGGCAGCGACACCAGTCCGAGCACACCCAAGATTACCACCAAGATAGAGATCACGGTGGAAAGCACTGGGCGTTTGATAAATCTATCTAATTTCATCTGTTTTCTATTTAAGAGTTAAGAAGGAAAGAACAACAAAGTTTAGCCCTATCTCTTTTCAAAAGCCATATTATCTTTAAAGCAGTATCATGATTATAACGATAGCTGCAGAAGATGACGCTGACCATGGAAAGGAGCAATAGCACTTACCTATACATTCTTAGCCTTTATTTTCTTTACTTTCCGAATGCTTTCTTCAGTTTTTTGAGGTCGCCCTGAGCGGCACCCAACTCTTCTGTCTTCTTCAGTTTCTCAGCATACTGAGCTTCGGTCAAAGGTTTGATCTCCATACCGTCTTGCAAACTTGAGATACCATTTACCACGAAGCGGTCGCCAATGTTCAAGCCACTGGTGATGATATAGTTTTTGCCATCGTTGTTGGGGTTGATGGTAACAGCGGTATATTTCACCTTGTTATCCTTACCTACAACATAAACGAAGTATTTATCTTGTACCTGAGCCACAGCATCTTGAGGAATGATAACGGCCGATGAAGACACATGAGGCACAACGATAGAGCCTGAAGCGCCACTCTTCAAAAGATGATCAGGGTTGGGGAAGTCGGCACGCATTGACACTGAACCAGTGGTAGCATTGATAACACCGCTAACAGTAGCCACACGGCCAGGCTGATTGTAGATAGTGCCATCGGCCAACTGCAGTTTTACTGCGGGATAGCTGCTGATGGCAGCGTTCAAACCGCCAGCGCCCTTTGTCATTTCCAGCAAGTCTTTCTCGGTTACTGAGAAGTAAACCTGCATGGTGCTGATGTTGCTCACGGTGGTGAGAGGCTGCTGAGACGAAGCGCTAACCAGCGCACCAACACGGTAAGGCAGATCGCCTACAACGCCATTGGTGGGGCTTGTTACAAAGCAGAAGTCGAGGTTTTGCTTAGCCGATACGTAAGCAGCCTGAGCCTGTGCCAGCTGTGCCCGTGCACTCTCATAGTTATTGCGTGACGACTGAAGGTCGAAAGCACCAATAACATTGTTCTTAAACAATTTCTCGTTATTCTCATAGGTAAGCTTTGCTGTGGCCAAAGCAGCCTTAGCAGCGTTTACCGAAGCCTTTGCCTGACGTACGGCAGCAGCGTATGTTACATTGTCAATCACAAACAACAGCTGGCCAGCCTTCACTGTTTGGCCTTCTTTCACACACAGTTTGGTGATAAAGCCCGACACTTTCGGACGTATTTCTACGTCTTGCATACCCTTAATAGTAGCGGGATACGTTGTTTGCAAATTGGCTTCCTGACCCTGAACGGTGCGAACAGCATACTCGTTGTCGCCGAAATCAGGTTTTCCACCACTTTTACCTCCACCACAAGAGGTAAGCACCGCAGCCATTACTGCAGCTGCAAGAATCAAAAACTTGTTTTTTTTCATACCTATTTAAATAATTATCTCTTAAAAATTTAATATTTGTTCTAATCTGTTATCCGTCTGCTATTGGGTTTGTCAGGCCATTCACTGGCCAACGTATCTTAGAGTATTGCCAGGTGCTTCACTTTTATCTTTATTAGTAACACCTTTTATTATATTGGCTACACCTTATATATTATAGCAGATATATTTATCTTTAACCTAATTTGTTATCACCATCTTTTTACCATCGGCCAAGCCTTAAGGCTGGACGACAAGAGAAAACTAAGTATCTGGTTTTAGTTTTCGGCTGCAAAGATACCAACAAAATATATAAATAAGGTAATCATCCCTATATATTTAACAAATATTATTCAACCATTAAGATATTTTCGCACCACACAGATAGTAGAAGTACAGTGAAGAAGAATATAAACAAAGGTTGCCAAACAAAGAAAAAGAGAAGAAAAAGAGGGGGAGAATGAGAAGGAAAAGAGGGGAAGAATAAGAGGGAAAGGTGGTGAGAATGAGAGGGAAAGGTGGTGAGAATGAGAAAGTATTATGATGAAGAAAAGAGGCTATTACACAAAAGAGTAGCCAGATAGAAATGAAAAAAGAACGGGAGCTTGAGATGTAAAGGAATAGGGCTTGAGATGTAAAAAAACGGGGCTTGAGATGTAAAAAATGGGGCAAGGCCGAGAAGAACGTAAAAAGAAGAAGGGGTGTAAGATAGATGGGGCCATTAGGCCAGCCCCATCTGTCGTGCTTTCTGCATGAGCAGCTGCATAAGCGGCTCGCGTTCGTTCTCCACCTTATTGTCAAGCACCGCATCTTTTAGGCATTGTTTCAGTGCGCCTACTTCGCGGCAAGGCTTTAGGTTGAACATCTGCATAATTTCGTTTCCATCGATACAAGGCTGTAACAGACGCTTGTAGTCGCGCTCTTTCAGGTCGGCCAACTTCTCGCGCACCATGCGGAAATTGTCAAGAAACTGGCGTTTGCGCACCTGATTTTTGCTGGTAATATCGGCTTCGCACAGCGTCATCAGGTCGTCGATGTCGTCGCCAGCATCGTTCAAGAGGCGTCGCACAGCGCTGTCGGTCACCTCCTCATCGGCAATTGCGATGGGGCGCATGTGCAAATCGACCAATTTTTGCACATACTTCATCTTAGCATCCATAGGCTCTTTCAGCCGGCGGAAGATATCAGGCACCATCTTGGCGCCCAGATAGTTGTGGTTATGAAAGGTCCATCCCAATGCAGGGTCCCAGCGTTTGCTACGTGTTTTTCCCACATCGTGCAACAGAGCCGCCCAGCGCAACCATAGGTTATCGCTCTTTTGTGCCACATTGTCAAGCACCTCGAGCGTGTGGTAGAAGTTGTTTTTATGGGCACGGCCATTGCGTGTTTCAACAATATCCAGCCCTGCCAGCTCGGGTAAGATGAGCTGAAGAAGGCCCGAACGCTGCAAGTCGACAAAGCCACGGCTGGGTTGTGCTGCCTTAATGGTTTTGTTCAGTTCTTCGCTGATGCGCTCGCCACTAATAATTTTCAGGCGATGCGCGTTACGTCCCAACGCTTCAAACGTTTCGTCTTCGATAAAGAAGTGCAGCTGCGTGGCAAAACGCACACAGCGCAACATACGCAAGGGGTCGTCAGAAAACGTGATATCGGGGTCAAGGGGCGTGCGAATAATGCCGTCTTCCAGGTCTTCGATGCCGCCGAAGGGGTCGACAAGTTCGCCAAAATGAGCACGGTTAAGCTGTATGGCCATGGCGTTGACGGTGAAGTCGCGACGGTTCTGATCGTCTTCCAGCGTGCCATCTTCAACGATAGGTTTGCGCGAGTCGTGGCTGTAGCTTTCGCGGCGAGCCCCCACAAACTCTATCTCCATACCCTTATATTTCACCTGTGCCGTGCCAAAATTCTTAAACACGGATATCTGCGCCCTGCGTCCCATCTTCTTGCGCAAGGCGTTGGCCACCTGTATGCCGCTGCCCACCACCACTACGTCGATATCGTTTGAGGGGCGCTCGAGAAACAGGTCGCGCACATATCCTCCCACAACATAGCAGTCGAGGTTCAGTTCGTCGGCAGTATCGCCAATCAAGTGAAATATATCCTTATCAAGTATTTGTGCCAGTTCGGCATCAGTATAGAGCTTCATAACTTATCCTAAAAACGTTTTTTTCATGACTTCATGCCAGCCACTACGCCCTCACGGCCCACAATGTTTGCCTAAGATGCAGCGGTAAAAGATGGTATGAGTATGCAAAGTTACTTATTTTTTTGCATCCCACAAAACGTTACGCCCCCTTTTCATTGCTTGAAAGGAGGCGTAACACCACTATCTCGGGTTTCGCAAATATAAGACACAATCTAATCAGCCATAAAATATCCGTTGTTGTCAGTCATATCATCTGTTATATCTTCTACGTAGCCCTTTTTGAGGGTTTCTTGCGACCCTGCCATGATGCCTAATGCCTCGACAGCAATAACATCGATTTGGGGCTTTTTATATTCTTTCTTGTCCATAATAGTTGTTTCGTTATTTAATAATTATCTTCTTTGTCTTTCCCGACTTCATGCGCACGATGTTTACGCCCTTCTGTGGTGCGTTGAGACGCTTTCCGCTGAGGTTGTAATATTCTGCCTCGGCATCGTTCAATGCGTCGAGAGCCTCTGCAGCGTTGATGCCAGTAGCCGAGCCATCAATGCGCATGCTGAGGCGAGCAGGGGCGTTGGCAGAAGTGCCACTGAGCCAAGCGCGGAACGGCTGAACCTTGACACCCTTAACCGAAGCCGAGCTATTCAGTTCAGCCACATTCCAGAAGCGATCCTTTGATATAACATAACCGCTGTTGACATCCTCTGTCCAGTAAGTGCCGCTGAATGTCATGTCGTCCACTGTTTGAGCCTCTATTGCCACATTCAACGTAGCATCGTTAGCGTCAAATGTCAGTTCCGACCCTGTGCCGTTGCGCTTTACTATACATGGAGTGCCGGCAGCCACCACTCCTTCAAGGCGGCTCAGCACAAGCTCGTCACCAGTCAGTGTTTCAATCTTATACAGGCAGTAAGGCTCGCTGCCAGTCAGCGTCAATGAGTACGGCAACACGAGTGTGCCCCAGTTGTTCGTCATCGTGCGAGTGTAGGATATAGCATCAACTGTTCCATTTGCCTTGTCGCTAATATATGAGTCATCGCTCAGGCTTACTTTTTTCGCTTGAAGATAGAAATATGCCCCTATAACTTTAGGCAACGACTGGAAAGTGATAGTTTTAATATTATTACAGTTACCAAAAGCACTAGTACCAATTACTTCCAACGATTTAGGTAATAACAAATCTCCCGTCAATCCTGAACAATTATAAAAAGCCGCATTTCCAATAGTTGTTACAGAGCTTGGTATTGTCAAATCTCCCGTCAATCCAGAACATCCTGAGAAAGCCACACCTCCAATAGTTGTTACAGAGTTTGGTATTGTCAACTCTCCTTTGAATCCAGAACAATTCCAAAAAGCCGAACTTCCAATGTTTTTTACAGAGCTTGGTATTGTCAAATCTCCCGTCAATCTAGAACAATTATAGAAAGCATTTTCTTCAATGGTTGTTACAGAGTTTGATAATGTCAATTTTCCCGTGAACCCATAACAATCACTGAAAGCCAATTTTCCAATGGTTTTTACAGAGTTTGGTATTGTCAATTCTCCCGTCAATCCTGAACAAGCAATGAAAGCCTTATTGCCTATCGATGTTAGTGAATTTGACAGTGTTAGAGTGCCATTAAGATCTTCACATCCGAAAAAGGCTTCATTATCTATTGTTGTTACTGTATTAGGAATGACAAGGTTTCCTGTAATGTTTGAATTATAGAACGCTTGCGCAGGAATTTGCGTAATCGGAGCGTCAAACTCTATCACGCACTTATTATCTTCACCAACCCTATAATGCTCCACTACCGTAGCACCAAAATTTTTATTTGATATATCCACCTTATTACCATCGGTTGTTTGGTAACGGAAAAAACTATTCCCGCACACTTGACATATATCATCGTTAAGCTTATGACTTGTGGCAGGAAGATTAGCGGTAAGACCAGAAACAGTCTCTTCCCCCTCACATTCTTGGGGGACGAATGTTATAATGTAATCATGCGTACAGCTATACTTCTTCTTCTCTATAAGGAGCGAATGTTCGTTTGCAGCCACCTCGCCCAGCTTGACATTTTTGTTGCCCACGCGCTTATAAACCAACCACTTGCCTAAAGTAGAGGAGTACTCTTTATAGCTTTGCTGCTCCCAAATGAACATCATCTTATCACCAGAAGGCTGCACCTTAAAATTGATAGGACGAACGTTTCCGCTGGTGCTTCTGTCAAGAGCCACGTCCTTTTGTACTAAAGAACCGCTGGACTGGTCTTGCCATTTGCCCTTCACCGTAAACTTATGACCATAATAAGAGAATGTCTTATTGAAAGAGAGCTTAAGGTCAACGGTAACCCATGATTTCTCAGATTCGTAGGGGTTACTAAATGCGCCTACCTGTCCGCACTTTAAATCTTGGAGCTGTGCAGAGCCTACCGTTTTGCCATTAAGAATTATACTTGAACTATAGCCGACATCACCAGATATGTCTTTAAAATAAGTGAGGTGTGCATCGGATATATTAGACCACATTTCCTTAAGATTAGCTACTTTTTTGTCGTCGATGTAGAGATACACATCGCCAGTAAAACGGGAATTGTATAGTTTGGGGTTTAAAGTCTCCAATTTCCCGTTGAATATCCATAACTGAAGACTGGTTTCTATGCCACTCCTACTATAATATGTATTGCCTAACAGGACAACTGGTTCGAGTCCTTTGGCAGACACCTTGCCAGCACCTGCCATACAGAAAAATAGCGAGAGCAGTGTGTAGACAAACACTCTGCCGATGTGTTTAGAGTTAATGTTTTTTTTCATTTTTAATTATTTAGTTGTTAAAGTAAACCCGTTGGCGGAATTAATTTAAGTTGATAAATATGAGTAAAAAGTTGCACATA
>USAI01000057.1 GCA_900552675.1 uncultured Prevotella sp. | reverse complement strand
ATTGTTTATCAATCAGTTAAAAATAAGTGTTTTTTGAGTGACGAAGTCAGGAAAAACAGAAGCAGCCTTATTGCTCTTAAACGGACCTACATATGTAGCGTTAATCTTAAAGCCCTTATCAGTAACAAAGTCGGTAGCGATGATATAGTCGCCAGTAGCATTATTCTTTCTGATGGTTACAGAGCCACCGCTGATAAAGCCGAACGTAGACATACCTTCTACGCCTTCACGATACTCGTAGCGTGTGCCGTCAGAACCCGAAACACCACCACCAAAGTTTTTCCACGAACCAGCACGAACGGTGCCGTTAGCGCCATCCTTAGTTACAAGGAAGGTGCCGGTACGAGGTAAGAGCGTGCCATTGTCATCGGCCAAGAAAATGGTGATACGATTACGTTTGTACCATGAAGCACCGTCGGCAGAGGGGTCGCCACCATCCATAATTTCGAAGCATGTGCCATCGAGGTCATAGGGGATGAGCCAGTCACACTCAAACTCGAGATCTTTATCTACATTCGGACCCGTGTATCCCTTAAACGAGCGGTCGCGATAGGTGCATTTACCCGTGTAGTTAAGAGCAATCAGTTCGCCATCTTCCTGCTCAATCAGCGCCTTTACAGTGTAGGTACCATCAGCGTTTTTGCTGATTGTCAGTGTGGCATCTTTATACTTCATGTTTTTATCAGTGTATTCTTTTTCGCCCTTAAAATCAGAATAAACCAGCAAAATGCTCTCTGAGTGCTCCATACACATATCAATAGGCGTATCGCCAGTATAATATGAGTAGGTGCCCAGCTGCGGCATAGGAGCAGTGGTGCCGTCGGCCTTTTTGTTATAGATACTGAAGTTGAAGATACGACCATTGCCTTGAGGATAAACACCGTTATGAGGACAGTCGCCCATACGTATAACAAAGTTTTGATATCCGTTCAAATAGGCGTCGCCCCAATAGTCGACATCAAAGAACAGCGACTCCTGCTCTTTATAATCAGACGACAATGTGGTAACCTTTTTCTTTGACAAGATGGTAGACAAGCCATACTTATCAACAGGCAGCGCCATGATATAATATTCGATGCCCGATTTTAGGCCCTCAAATGTATATTCTTTATCTTCTGTTAACTTTGCCTTATAGTTAGAGAGCACATACTTAGTGAGGTCTTCTTTCGAGTTGGCAGGAATAGCCGACACCAGATAATACTGACAGTTGTCGGGCTTAGTGAAAGCCACCGTAACGGTATAGTTGTCAACATTCTTTACCTTTATGCCTACCTCTTTATTGTCTACCTGATCAAAGCAGATGCTGTCAACCTCGTCAACCGAGTAGGTTTTTAAGATATTGCCACCCTTATGAAAAACCATACGGTTAGCATTGCGTTCTTGGGCCTGAGCAGCGATGCTGCACAGCAACACGGCTACGAGTGTGATAATGTTAAAACGTAATTTCATTATATACTTGTGTGATGTTTATTTTACCATGATTTTTATTGAATAGTTTTTCACTCTCATCAGATAGAGGCCCTTGGGCAACTGTCCGACGCTTATTGCGCCACCATTCCAAGCCTTTACCTCGCTGCGCAAGCATCCGCTTACGTCATACAGCACAACGTTGGTGCTGCCTTCGTTCCATCCGTCGATGAAGAGCGTGCCGTTGTTGTAACGAGCGGCCAGTTTTGTGGTAGCCACATTAGTGATGCCCGTTGCCTGAGGAGCGAAACAAAACTTCACAACATCGGTATAGGCCGACTGATACTCACCACCCATTTTTTGCACAACGGTAAACGCGTTGGGTTGAAACACTATTTTCTTTACATTGCTCAGGTTAAAGGATTTTTCGCCTCCAGCCTTCGTAACGACGTAAAGTTTTGTGTCATCAGGGGTATTGGCCTGTGCTGTGATATAGAAGAAGCACAGGGCCAGCCCCATAAACAATCGTATTGTTCGAATCATTCGTTATAAATATTGATAGAATAAAAAAATTATCGCCATTATGGGTTATCAGCGCACCACGGTTTTACCGTTGATGATGTAGAGGCCCTTGGCCAGTGCGTTAATTTGGCTGGGAGTAGCATTTTTCAGCACCAGCACACCAGCTACGGTATAAACGTCGGCACCCTTTTGTGCCGATGTGGTTACGCTGCCAATGCCTGAAGCCACAGCCACCTTCACATTAATGGTGCTGTTGCTGTTAACCACCACCTTGTATGAGCCATCAGTTTCAGCTGTTACAGCGGTGCCGTTCATGTCGATAGCCTTGATAGCATATCCATCAGCCGTGCTGAAAGCCACCTCGGTGCCTTCAAGACATGAGAGGGCACTGGCAAAATTGGTAACAGAAACGATGCGGTCTTTTGTTACGTTCAGTTTCTCAGCATCGCCATCAACAGTGATGTTTGCCTCAACCATGGCAGGCGTTTTGGTGAAGAACAGTTTTACAACATCGTTATCGGCAAGGGTGAGCGAGTAAGACTTGGCACCAGCGTAAGACGGTGTTACCAGCTCGTCGTTCTTATACACGTTAAGAGATGTGGTGCCATAAACCGAAGTCTCGAAAGGATTGTCGCCATCGTAAAACTCGACGGTGTTATAGCCAGTAGCCAATTTCTGCTGAGTGTAGTCTTTACGCATGAAACGCATCATTGAGGGAGCGTCGGCATCTTCAACATACACCACGGCCTTCTTGTCGCGCACCAATGCAGCAGTAGTAACCGTAAGGTTCATGCCATCAACAGCCTTCACGTTTACCTCGCTAAAGCCGTCGCGGTCAGTATATTCGGTGGTGCCATCGGTAACGCTTACCAAACGGAAACCATCGTTAGCAGCGATGCAGAGGATGGGAGCCGACTCAGGAATTTCAACATCGTTCAAGCCTGTCTTCACATCGGCCTTATTGCCATAATATGAGTAGCCTTTATACACGGTTACGTGCGAAGCATCGTCGATGTTTACATGAGCAGTCATGTTGCCATACTTGTGGGCTACAATGTTAACGGTGCTGGCAGCAGTAACCATAAATTCGTAGCTGCCGTAGAAGTCGATATCGCTACCGTTTACCTTGAAGCTCTCAAGTTTATAATCGTTGGTATTGCCCTTGATGGTAACCTTTGAGCCTGCCTTTACAGTGAAGTTGTCGTCGAGATAATTGGTTACAGGAACGTTGTTTACCAGCACCTCGGTGATAAAGCCGTCGGCCTTCTCGCTGAGGTTAAACTTCACAGCATAATCGATATTGGGATAGTTGGCCTCAATATTAATCTCGTCGCCATCAACCACATCGATGCGGTATGAGCCGTATGAGGCTGATACTGAAGTGCCGTTCTTCGTCACGCTATACAATGATGTGTTGCTATCTTTAGCCGAAACCACCAGTGGCGACTCGATACCAGGCACAAACTTAACATTGTTTACACCGTTTTCAAGATTCAGCTTGCTATAGGTGCCCGAGGTGCCTAACGTTACCTTTGAGGCATCGTCGACTGTTACCTTGCACACTGCGGTACGCACCTCGTCAAGCGTGGCGGTGGTTACCACCCACTTAGCGCCATCATGCTTACTCTCGTCAAGATTTACGGTGCAGCTGGTGAGCGAAGAGATATACTCGTCAGAGGTACCATTATTCACCTGCTTAAGCACGAAACCAGTGTTCGCCGAGAAATACAGACGGTCGCCCGTCTTCACATCAAGCACGTTGTCGCCATTGGACAAACTCTGGGCCGACGATCCTAAATACAATGTTAATTTTGAAGCGTCGTCAACGTTCACGGTAACGTTGAAAGCTTGCATTGGCACTAATGCCACGACCATGAGCAGCACGGTCAGGATAAAACTTTTTTTCATAATCAAAAAAAATTGAACTTAGTCAAACCAAAAAGAACAATAAGCCGCCTCTCTCGATTGGCTCACCATTCAAACTCTCTCAACAATTAAGTAAAAAAATAAGATAAGTAATAATATATTATTATGTGCAAAGGTAGATATAAAAAACTACACTTTAAAGCGATATAATGTTTTTTAACTATTTCGGATTGATATTGACGAAAATGAGGATGCATTTTATGCATAAATATGCAATATGGTATGCGTCTTCTGAAAGGCATCAAATTACAGTCTGAAAGCATGGGTTTCGCATCGTAAAACCCAGCATATTACAGCCTGAAAGCATGGGTTTCAGGCCCTAAAACCCATGCTTTCTCAAACGAGAAGTATCAACTTTGAAAAGTGTAAGCAATCCATACGCATTTGCTTATAGGTTATAATATTTTTCACATTTCTTATACAAACATAAGTTAATTCTCTAAATACCCGTTTTTGTATATTTATGCAGTTTCTTGCATAAATATGCAAAAACAAGAAATGCCTCTCTCACCAGTTTGACATTAGCCAAGCATCAAGAACACATCAACGGTTACAGTTTTTCGCATTTTGCTTACATAAAAATTCAAATTATAAGCAAACAATAGCATTGCAGGTGAAAAAACGCCTCTTTACATACACTTTGTTGAAGAAAATTATTATCTTTGCATACTATATTAATCACACCTCAATAAGAGGTGGACATAAGACAACAACATCACAACACAAACAAGAGAGAAAAGATGAATGTTGCAATCATAAAATACAACGCCGGAAACATTCACTCGGTGGTGAACGCGCTGAAGCGCTTGGGCGTAACGCCTACCTACACCGACGAGCCTGAAGCACTGATGAAGGCCGACCACATTTTGTTCCCAGGACAAGGCGAGGCGGCTACCACCATGCAATATCTGAAGGCGCACCGCCTTGACGAGGTGATAAAAAACCTAAGGCAACCCGTGCTGGGCATATGCATTGGACAGCAACTGCTGTGCCGCCACTCAGAAGAGGGCAACACCAACTGCATAGGCATCTTCCCCACCGACGTAAAACGCTTTGTGCCCCAACGACACGAAGACAAGGTGCCAGCCATGGGATGGAATAGCATTTACAATTGCCAGTCGGCATTGTTCAAAGGCATTGCCCCTGACGAGTTTGTGTATTTCGTACACAGCTACTATGTGCCCCTGTGCGACTTCACCGCTGCCACGGCCGATTATATAGCGCCCTTCAGCGCGGCTTTACATAAAGACAATTTCTACGCCACACAGTTTCACCCAGAGAAGAGTGGTGCCACAGGCGAAAAAATCATCAAAAACTTTTTAGAGTTATGATAGAAATTATTCCTGCCATCGACATCATCAACGGCCAGTGTGTGCGTCTTACAAAGGGCAACTATGACCAGAAAACCGTTTACGGCGATAATCCTGCCGACATGGCGCAACAGTTTGAACGCTTGGGTGCACGACGTCTACATGTGGTTGACCTTGACGGTGCCAAATCAAAGCACGTGGTAAACCTTGATACGCTGAAACGCATTGCCGAACGCACGCAGCTGCGCATCGACTTTGGCGGTGGTATCAAGACCGACGACGATATACAAAAAGCCTTCAGCAACGGCGCACATATGGTAACAGTGGGCAGCATTGCAGTGAGCCACCCCACCCTCTTCGCAAAATGGCTGGCAACCTACGGGGCCGATAAAATAATATTGGGGGCCGATGTGCGCAACGGTAAGGTGTCAATAAACGGATGGAAGGAAGACTCGAGCACCGACCTTTTCGACTTTCTCGACCACTACACCGCCATGGGCGTTACACAGGTGCTATGCACCGATATATCGAAAGACGGAACACTCGAAGGGCCTGCCATCAACCTGTATAGGCAAATCATGCAACGCTACCCCAGCCTGCACCTTATTGCCAGCGGGGGCGTATCATCAAATGCCGACATCGAGGCGCTGAACGCAGCGGGTATACCTGCCGTAGTGTTTGGGAAAGCCTTCTACGAGGGTCGCATTAATCTTGAAACATTGCAACTATGACAACAACACAACACTTCTCGGCTCAACGAGGCTTGGCAAAACGCATCATACCATGTCTCGACGTGAAGGATGGCGAAACGGTGAAAGGCACCAACTTCGTAAACCTGCGACGGGCGGGCGATCCTGTGGAACTGGGAAAGATGTATAGCGCAGCGGGTGCCGACGAGCTCGTCTTCCTCGACATCACAGCCAGCTTTGAAGGACGTAAAACCTTCACCGATATGGTAACACGCGTGGCCGAAGAGATAAACATACCTTTCACCGTGGGCGGTGGCATCAACGCCATTGACGATGTTGAACGCTTGCTAATGGCGGGTGCCGACAAGGTGAGCATCAACTCGGCGGCCATCAAAAACCCACAGTTGGTGAACGACATTGCTCGACGTTTTGGCTCACAGGTATGTGTGTGTGCCATCGATGCCCGACTGGATGACGACGGATGGCACTGCTACGTGAAAGGCGGACGCGAACGCACTCAGCTGAACCTGTTCAACTGGGCCAGCGAAGTGGCCGACCGTGGCGCTGGCGAGATACTATTTACCAGCATGGATCACGACGGTGTGAAGCAGGGATATGCCAACGAGGCGCTGGGACAGCTCTCTGACCGTCTCTCAATACCTATCATTGCCAGCGGCGGCGCAGGCACCATGCAGCACTTTAAAGAGGCTTTCACACTGGGTAAGGCCGATGCGGCACTGGCTGCCAGCGTGTTCCACTTCGGGCAGATAGCCATACCCGACCTAAAACGTTATCTTGCCCACGAAGGTATTAACGTTAGGCTGTAAGCCTGAAGAGGGAAAAGCGAATAAAGGTTTTACACCTTATTATATATACATACACAAATACAACGACATTACAAAAAGAAACATGATGCAGATTGATTTTGAAAAAATGGGAGGACTGGTGCCAGCTATCATTCAAGATGCCACCACCAAAAACGTACTGATGCTGGGCTTCATGAACGAAGAGGCCTATCAGAAAACCATCGAGACAAAGAAGGTGACCTTCTGGTCGCGCTCGCGACACTGTCTGTGGACAAAGGGCGAAACATCAGGACATTATCTGCATCTAGTTAGCATACAGAACGATTGCGATAACGACACGCTGTTGGTAAAAGTAAACCCCGAAGGGCCTACTTGCCATAAAGGCACCGACACCTGTTGGGGCGAAGACAACACTGCCAATCCGCTTTTGTTTCTTACTGAATTGCAAGACTTTATAAACAAGCGTCACGAAGAGATGCCTGAAGGATCATATACTACCAGTCTGTTTAAAGACGGGCTGAACAGAATGGCACAAAAGGTGGGCGAAGAGGCTCTTGAGGCGGTAATTGAGGCCACTAATGGCACCAACGAACGTCTGATATACGAGGCTTCTGACATGTTCTATCATCTCATCGTGCTGCTTACCAGCAAGGGCTTGCGCATTGAAGACATTGCCAAAGAGCTTCAGGTGCGCCACGACCCTTCTTGGCATAAACACTAAGCATATAAGCATTAACACACATAACAGATATGTTGGTAGACTATCGTAAAGTAAATATTTACCAGGACGAAGAACTGATATTGAAAGACGTTGATTGGAATATCGACGAAGGACAGTTTGTGTACGTCATCGGTAAGGTAGGATCGGGTAAAAGCTCGCTGCTGAAAACACTGTATTGCGAGCTCGACATCTACAGCGACGAGGCCGAAAAAGCCGAAGTGCTGGAGCGAGACCTCATACACATAAAGCGCAAAGAGATACCTGCGTTGCGCCGAGAGATGGGCATCATCTTCCAAGATTTTCAGTTGTTGCACGACCGCACTGTGTACAGCAACCTAAGGTTTGTACTGAAATCGACAGGATGGAAAAACAACGACGACATTGACAACCGAATAACCGAGGTGCTGGAAAAAGTGGGCATGGAAGACAAAAAAGACAAACGCCCACACGAGCTTTCGGGTGGAGAGCAGCAACGCATTGCCATAGCACGCGCCTTGCTGAACACACCAAAAATGATTATTGCCGACGAGCCTACTGGAAACCTCGACCCCGAAACAGCCGACAACATTGTTAGTCTGCTGCACGACATCACCAGTTCAGGCACTGCCGTGGTAATGTCGACACACAACTTGCCCATCGTCGATAAGCACCCTGGCATAGTGTATCGCTGTGAAAAAGGCGAACTGCAAAAGATAAACAGTTGATAGAAAGCTGTTTCGGCTTCGCCCCTACCGCAACATATTACATAATAAATAGAAGAAACATCATTAATAGCAACCTATAAATAAAGATAGACATGAAAGTAATGAAATTTGGAGGCACATCGGTCGGCTCTCCCAAAAACATCAAGCATGTGGCCTCGCTCATCACTGAATCAGGTGAGCCTACGTTTGTCGTATTGTCGGCAATGTCTGGTACGACCAACACGCTGTTGGAAATTTCAAACTATCTGTATAAGAAAAACTCTGACGGCGCTAACGAGGTTATCAACAACCTTGAAAGAACGTATATGCAGCACGTTGAAGAGCTGTTTACCACCGACGAGTATAAGCAGAAAACCATCACATTCCTGCAAAGCGAGTTTGCTTATATGCGCTCGTTCACCAAAGACATCTTCACCAGTTTTGAAGAGAAAAGCATCGTAGCACAGGGCGAAATTATGAGCACAAACATGATGCTTAATTATCTTGAAGAAATAGGCATCAAAGCTATCTTAATATCTGCGCTCGACTTTATGCGTACCGACAAGAACTCGGAACCCGACGCACAGTATATCAAAGAAAAACTTACAAACATAATGGCCGATAACGAAGGCTACCAGATATACCTCACACAGGGCTTTATCTGCCGTAACGCATACGGCGAGACCGACAACCTGCTGCGTGGCGGTAGCGACTTCACAGCATCGCTCATTGGCGTGGCACTGCAAGCCGAAGAAATACAGATATGGACCGACATTGACGGTATGCACAACAACGACCCACGATTTGTTGAAGGTACCGACGCTATACGTCAGCTGAACTTTGAAGAGGCTGCCGAGTTGGCCTACTTTGGCGCTAAAATTCTGCATCCCACCTGTGTGCAGCCTGCCAAATATTCGGGCATACCTGTACGTTTGAAAGACACTATGGACCCTCAGGCTCCTGGAACCATCATTGACAACGTGCTCATTAAGGGTAAGATAAAGGCCGTGGCAGCCAAAGACAATATCACCGCAATTAAAATCAAGTCGAGCCGTATGTTGCTGGCTACGGGCTTCTTACGCAAGGTGTTTGAAATATTTGAAAGCTACCAAACACCTATCGATATGGTGGCTACCAGCGAGGTAGGCGTATCGATGAGCATCGACAATATTGAGCACTTAAACGCCATTGTTGACGAACTGAAGAAGTATGGCACCGTAACGGTAGACGAAGATATGTGCATTGTGTGCGTGGTGGGCGACCTCGACTGGAGCAACATGGGCTTTGAAACACTGGTGCTTGAGGCGATGAAGGATGTACCCGTGCGCATGATTTCGTATGGCGGCTCTAATTATAACATCTCGTTCCTCATCAAAGAGTCTGACAAGCAAAAGGCTTTGCAAAACTTGAGCAACGTGCTGTTTAAATAAAAAAAGGATAACAGAGAGAGATTTACATAACGATTGAAAGAAAAACGATGAAAGGACAGTTTCCAATTGGCCAATTCGAAGGCATACAAACACCCTTCTACTATTATGACACAAAGGTGCTGAACAACACCTTGAAAGCTATCAACGCTGAGACAGCCAAGCATAGCAACTATCATGTGCATTATGCTGTAAAGGCTAATGCCAACGCTAAAATTCTGAACATCATACAACAAGCGGGCTTGGGCGCCGATTGCGTAAGCGGTGGCGAAATGAAGGCTGCGCTGGATGCAGGATTTAAAGCAGAAGATATTGTGTATGCTGGCGTAGGAAAAAGCGATTGGGAAATAAACCTCGGACTGGACGCTGGCATCAGCTGCTTCAACGTTGAAAGTGTGGCCGAACTGGAGGTTATCAACGAGCTGGCCGAAGCTAAAGGCAAGGTGGCACGCGTGGCGCTGCGCATAAACCCTAACGTGGGAGCACACACACACGCCAACATCACTACGGGGCTGGCCGAAAACAAGTTTGGCATTGCCATGCAAGACATGGTGCCCACCATTGTCAAGGCCAAGAAGATGAAGAACATACACTTCATCGGCTTGCACTTTCATATCGGTTCGCAAATTCTCGACATGTCTGACTTTGTTGCACTGTGCCATCGCATCAACGAGATACAGGATGAAATGGACCAGCTTGATATTAATATTGCAAACATTAATGTAGGTGGCGGACTGGGCATCAACTATGACGACCCTAACGGGCAACCCATACCCAACTTCAAAGAATATTTCGACACCTATGCTCAACACCTCGTGCTGCGCGAAGGACAGCAGTTGCACTTTGAACTGGGACGTGCCGTGGTAGGACAATGTGGCGCGCTCATCACACGCACGCTATACGTCAAACAAGGCACCTGCAAACAGTTTGCCATCGTTGATGCGGGCATGACCGACCTCATTCGTCCAGCACTCTATCAGGCTACCCACAAGATTGAAAACATCAGCAGCAACGAACCTTGCGAGGTGTATGACGTGGTGGGACCCATCTGCGAGTCGAGCGACGTGTTTGCCAAAAGCATTGAAATCAATAAATGCCATCGCGGCGACTTAATAGCGCTACGGTCGGCAGGAGCCTACGGCGAGATAATGGCTAGCCAATACAATTGCCGCCAACTACCAAAAGGCTATGTAACTGAAGATTTATGATTGTAGATAATTTAACTGTCATTGTATCAACAATACTGATTATTTTGGCCATCATCACAACATTGGTGGCAAACCCATTTTTCCGACTTCGCCCAGGACATAACGATATGCCCTGCGACGAAGATAACGCTGACCACGAGGACAATGTGGGGCCACGCCTGTCGGTGATAGTGGTGTCGAACGGTACGGCCGAACAAATGGACAACCATCTATCGGCCATCCTCTCACAACACTATGAACCTGGTTTCGAGGTGATTGTGGTTGCAGGGCATCGCGACTCGGAAACAGAAGACGTACTGAAACGCTATGCGGCCAACTCGACACTCTATACCACCTTTGTGCCACAGCGTTCGCTATTTATGAGTAGGGGGAAACTGGCCATGACCATTGGCGCAAAAGCAGCTCACAACGAGTGGGTTATCATTACCGACTCGAGATATACCCCCGTGTCTGACCATTGGCTTAAAGCCATGGCTACAGGATGCAGCAACGATAAAGACCTGGTGCTGGGCTACTCAAACTATGAGGCCAAGGCTAAACCATTCTATCGTTTTGAACGTTTACGTGAGCAGACTTACTTTCTACGCATGGCATATAACGGCAAGGCCTTTTGTGCCAATGCGGGCAATGTAATGTTCCGCCGCGACCTCTTCATCAACAACGATGGCTATCGTGGAAACTTGCAGTTTATTCAGGGCGAATACGACTTTATCGTAAACAAATATGCCCAAAAAGGCAACGCTGCCGTGATAACAAGCCCCGACGCATGGATGCAAGAAGATGCCCCCAGCAAGAACGCGTGGCGCATCGAAAAGATAGGCTTTATCAATTATCGTGGCTCACTGCAAGGCATCAACCGCTACAGAGCTCTGCATATGTTCGACACCTTTTGTCTGTATGCCAACTATATTGCCGACATAGCATTTGGCACATGGGCGGCCATCTCACAAAACTGGATTATGTTGGCTGCAGCCTGTGTGGCCTTTATCGGCACGCTGGTGGCTCGCACCATCATCGCCAACAAGATGTTTAAAAGCTTCGACACACAACTGTCGGCTTGGCGAGCCATCCCATACGAGCTTCGCGGCTTCTGGCATAGCCTCATCTACCGCATACGCTATGCTTATGCCGATAAACACGTGTTCTCAAGTCATAAACTGTAAACTAAATCTTCTGGCAATAAGAATAAGCAAGCGTTTCCGTGAACAAGTGCTTCCATAAGCAAGCGTTATATTGTTATCAGTAATAAGCCCCAGTTATATGAATATAAGCATCGTTTTCACCTCTGAAGGACCTTCGTGCCAAGCATACCTTGACATGGTAGAAGGGTTGCGTAGCATTATAAGCCAAGACACAGCACACCATATAGGCGATGAGAACCCTGACATTGTGCATCTGTTTGGCGAGTTCGACTGGAAAACACGACACCTGCTTGACCGCTATCACGACTTGAAAATACCAACGGTATTGACAGTGTGCAACGCCCTATCAACCTACACTCAGAAACATGCTGAACTGAAACAAAAATCGGGACGGATGCTAAAGAGGCAAGTACTGAAACGGGCTACAGCCGTACACGCAATAGGCGAAACCGAAGCAGCATCCCTACAAACAACAGTGCCCAACCTTCAAGTAGCCACTATTGCCAATGCCGCAGTTACGGGTGCCACTTCGTTTAAAGAGATGACGAAAGCTCTGATACATCTGTATAGCACTACCATGGCGAAACATGAACAAACAGTGCAGGAAACAATAGAGAAAAAGTTGGCTTTGGTAAAGGTCGATGCAGCAGATGAAGTAGCTGTAGTGAGCAAACAACTGTTGTACGACAAATATCTGAATACACGCGGACTACTAACTACCAAGCGATTGGAAGAAACGGCACAACTGCTCATTCGTACCGACTATGATGAAGACCGCTTGGCGGCACTGTTGCCCAAGTTGGGCATAACAACATTCACCCAAGAACTGCTGGCATTGCTGGAAGAGCAATCATTGCTAACAGAAGGCTTCATGCCCATCAAACGGAGCAAGAAGCCACTGAAAATAATCACAGTAAACAAACTCTAAAATAACATGATGGCACTGGCCGCACACACGAAATATAATTTTCACACGAACGACCATACCCCACAAAACCCCAATAATATGGAAAGAACAACACCAGATGTAAAATATCTAAAGTTGCTATCGCAATCGTTTCCGTCAATTGCCGAGGCAAGCACTGAAATCATCAACTTACAAGCCATCCTCAACTTACCGAAGGGTACCGAGCACTTCTTGGCCGACGTGCATGGCGAACATGAAGCGTTCAGACATGTGCTGAAAAACGCTTCAGGTAACATACGCCGAAAGGTGAACGACTTGTTTGAAAACACCTTACGCGAGTCGGAACAACGCGAGCTATGCACCCTGATTTATTATCCTGACGAAAAGTTGGAACTGGTAAAGGCTTCTGAACCAGATATAAACGACTGGTATCACATCACCATTCATTATTTGGTTTCTATCTGCCGACTGGTATCGAGCAAATATACACGCTCGAAGGTGCGCAAGTCGTTACCCGCCGACTTCAGCTATATCATACAAGAGTTGCTGCATGAACGCACCGACGACGCAAACAAAACTGCGTATGTAAACGGCATCATCGACAGTATTATTTCAACAGGACGCGCTGACGACTTTATCATTGCCATTTGTAACGTTATACAACGGCTGTCAATTGACCAGTTGCATATTTTGGGCGACATCTACGATCGCGGCTCGGGGGCACACATCATTCTCGACACACTGGCCAAATATCATAGTTGGGACATACAATGGGGCAACCACGACATCTTATGGATGGGCGCACTGGCTGGCAACAAGGCTTGCATCTGCAATGTCATACGATTGTCGTTGCGCTACGCAAACCTCTCTACACTGGAAGAAGGTTACGGCATCAATCTGGTGCCGCTGGCCACCTTTGCCATGGAGACGTATGGCGATGAGCCATGTACTGAATTTGAGCCAAAACTAGGCAAGGATAACGACGTTGATGACAAGACGCGACGCCTCATCACCTTGATGCATAAGGCAATAGCCATTCTACAATTTAAGGTTGAGGGAGAACTGTTCATCAAGCATCCTGAATGGAACATGGCCGACCGTCTGTTGTTCAACCACATCAACTATACCGACGGCACCATCGATATTGATGGAAAACAGTATGAATTGCGCAGCAACAATTTTGTTACCATCGACCCCAAAGACCCTTACCGCCTGAGCGCAGAAGAAGAAGACTTGATGGAGAAGTTGGTGCACACGTTCCGCGTAAGCGAGAAGCTGCACAAGCACATACGCTTGCTGCTACAACATGGCTGCATGTATGCGGTGTTTAACAACAATCTGCTGTTTCACGCCTCTATCCCACTGAAAGAAGATGGAACACTGAAAGAAGTAGAAGTTACACCTGGAAGGAAATATAAAGGCAAAGATTTGCTGTATAATATTGGCATGCTCATTAGGAAAGCATTTCAAGACGATGCTACACCCAAGGAGCGAAAATATGCTACCGACTATTTTCTTTACTTATGGTGTGGACCTGATAGCCCGCTGTTCGACAAGTCGAAGATGGCTACGTTTGAACGTTACTTCATTGCCGATAAAGAAACACATAAGGAGGAAAAAGGCAACTACTTCTTGCTGCGCGATAACCCCGACATCGTAGATGCCATTATGGATGCCTTCGGTGTGACAGGACCTAACCGACACATCATCAACGGACACGTACCTGTACACGTAGCAAACGGCGAAAACCCCATTAAAGCCGATGGTAAGTTGATGGTGATTGATGGCGGTTTTTCTTCGGCCTATCATAAAGAAACGGGCATAGCTGGCTACACGCTCATCTATCACAGCCGCGGTTTCCAGCTTGTACAGCATGAACCATTCACCAGTACGGCCGACGCCATACGCAAGTGTCTTGACATTCGTAGCACAACCTACATCATAGAGATGTCGCATCGCAGAATGTTAGTGGCCGACACCGATATAGGTACTGAGCTGAAACGTCAGATTTCTGACCTGCAAGACTTGCTGTATGCCTATCGGCACGACCTTATCAAGGAAAGGAAGTAAAAGAAGATAAGAACATAAACAGTGAAGATCGGA
>USAI01000056.1 GCA_900552675.1 uncultured Prevotella sp. | reverse complement strand
CGAATTTTGCTGCAAATATACATTAAATTTTGCGATAATCATTATAAATTAAGCTGTTTTATGTAAATTATTCCAATATCGAGATACGCCGATATAAAGGTGGGCATAAAGCTGTTAACAGATGCTAAAATATTAACATTTTAGGATCGAGTAAAAGTTTGCTTCTAGAAAAATTGCAGCTGAGGTCTTCAACACATAATTGTTTTTCCAAATTTACCACCATGTTTTGCAACATAAAATGATGGGTTTTTCAAGGTCAATCGCACACTTTCGGTTTGCAATATGCCGCATTTCACCTCCTGAAACCAAGGGTTTCACCTCCTGATATGCTGGGTTTCACAAGCTGAAACCCATGCTTTCACAAAACAGAAGGCTCTTTTTCGGAAACTAAAACAAAGAAAACGCCACCTAAACGATACAAACTTCTCACGCTCAGACGCTTGCAGAAAACTTTCGCCTAACGCCCCTACAATCGGCCTTTTACGCGCTCGCAACTTTTATTTTGAAAGGAGGCCCTTCTGGAGCATTACGATTTTAACAATTTAAGCCCATAACATTGGCTAAACGTTAACGTAATATAAAACAAAGACTCATACGCCGCTAAGGCCATCGGCTATTTAAACAAAAGCGTGATAAGCGGTATGGTGAGTATCGACCCCAGGGTTGTGACAAACGTCATCTCGGTCATCAGCGAGGGGTTGCGCCCATATTTCAAGCAAAACATGGTGCCATACGAGGCCACGGGCATGGCAATAATTACGGTGTTGATGTTGTTGATAACGTCGCTTACGCCACAAAATCTGAACAGGAAATAAACCGACAGTGGCACAACAACGAGGCGAAGCAACGAGGCAACATATACCTTAGGGCTGCCAATAATTTCTTTCAGCGGCAGGCGCGCCATAGACGAGCCTATCACCATCAATGCTGCCGGAATGGTGATATTGCCCACCATGGTTACGGGACGGGCAATAATGTCGGGGGTGCGCACGCCAAACGCCACCATTAGGGCAGCCACAAAGGCCGCTATCATGGCGGGCGAGAACAGCACCTTGGCGCTAAGGCTCTTCATATTGTGTTCGCCTTTTACAAGCATTACGCCAGCGGTAAAAATAAAAAACGTGTTCGGAATATTGAGCAGTGCGGCATAAAACACAGCCTTGGGGCCGAAGATAGCACTAACAATGGGATAACCAATAAAGCCTACATTGGCAAACATCAATGCAAAGCCTATCATGCCCTGCTCGTCGCGGCTTTTGGCCACAAAGCGCGGAACCCAAAAGCCAAACACAAGCAGCAAGATATAGGTAAGAAAACCTATGCCAAGCAATGGAAGAATAAGGCTGCGGTCAGGCAGTTCAGCCCCCATCACCGACGATAATATCAGAGCCGGACAGGTAACATCAATCACGATAGACGACAGTTTCTGGTCAAACTTATCGCCCATATACCCCAACTTGCACAGTGCATAACCCAGCACAACAATGGTGAAAAGTATCACCATTATCTCAATATTTTCCATCTTCTATTTGTTTTTAAAACCCTTTGCGAAGACGTTTCAAGCGAAAACGCCTTCAACAAAACACGAATAGCTTACAGCATATCGTGGTTGGCAAAGCGTTGCTCGGCCAACTGCTCATACTTTGTGCCCTTGCGACCATAGTTGGCGTAGGGATAAATGCTGATGCCACCACGCGGTGTAAAGAGGCCCGTCACCTCAATATATTTGGGATCCATCAGGCGAATGAGGTCTTTCATGATTATGTTTACACAGTCTTCATGAAAGTCGCCATGGTTACGAAAGCTGAAGAGATACAGCTTCAGGCTCTTGCTCTCAACCATGCGCACGTCGGGCACATAGCTGATACGTATCTCGGCAAAGTCGGGCTGACCCGTAATGGGGCACAGCGAGGTAAACTCGGGGCAATTAAAACGCACCCAATAGTCGTTGTCTGGATGCTTATTTACAAAGGTTTCAAGCACCTCGGGGGCATAATCGTCGCGGTAGCGCGTCTTGGCGCCAAGGGCCTGCAAGCCCTCATCTTTTCTATTTTCCATATTCAATAATTGCTTCATTGTTAAACGTTTAGCACCTTCCACACACTATAGCTGATGCCGTTATCATAGGCATCTTCGCCCTCTATCTGCTTAGTCTTCTTTACCACATAAATGGTAACAGGCAGCACCACCACCTCATACAGCGTCTTCAGCACCACTTGGGTAACGATGAAGATGGGCAACTCGGACGTGGGCACCACGCCATACAGCGCCAGGGGGAAGAAGATAAGGCTATCGGCACCCTCGCCAAAGATGGTGCTGAGGATGGCGCGAAGCGAAAAGTTGCGGCCATCTGAATTGATTTTCATGCGGCTCATAACATAAGCATTGACAAACGAACCCACAAGAAAGGCCACAAACGAGGCTGCAGCAATGCGGGGGGCCAAGCCAAAGACGGCATGAAAACCTTCATCATTATGCCAATAGGGGGCACCAGGTATGGCATCGGCAATGGCACCAAACAGCACGAACAAGAAGTTCATGGCAAAGCCCAGCCAAATGAGCAGACGCGCCTTGCGGTAGCCCCACACCTCGCACACACAATCGTTAATGATGTAGGAAACGGGAAAGACAATAAGTCCGCCCGTGATGTTGAATACACCTAATGAAATCTGTTTTGTCTCAAGAACGTTTGCCGTAATCAGGCACACGCAAAAAAGGATGCTGTAAAACAGAAACAGCACGCTCACATTATTCTTTTTATCAGTCATAATTCTTGTTTTTTAAGAGGTTTACCAAGCACTCTTTCGTAGGGAACAGACCCAAACAGTTTGCAAATTTACTAAAAAACCAAAATATAGCAAAACAAACATGATAAAAACCTACCTTTTCTTTGAGCATCACCATTTTATTCTTACATTTGCACTCACTGAAACAAGAAATAATTTATTATTTGAAATATATGCAATTGAAAAGACTTACAACATCTATCCTCGCCCTTGCAGCCCTATCAACGGTTATGGCACAAGAGGTTACTACACTGGTTAAAGGTAACTGTTCGGCTGCCACTAAGTGGGTGTATTATCGCGACTGGGCGAAGCGCAACGTGAAAGAAGACAGCGTGGCAACAAAAAACGGCACCTTTGAAATAAATATGAAGGCCGACAAGAACGCTATTATGTATATAACAGCACCTAACACTCTGGCTGTGTATCTCTTCAACGATGGCACACCCGCCAACGTCGACCTCACAACAGGCACCTTGAAGGGTTCGGCATTAAACACACGTTATGGCACTTGCCAGCAACGAACAAAGGTTTACACTGATAAGATAGAGCCTTTTGCCGAAGAATTTAGAAAACTGGCAAGCAATATGACGCTGGACCAAGCAGAACGAGAAAAACAGTCGCAGAAGCTTATTGAGCAGATTACACCTATCGAGGAGCAGCTAAACAAGGAGATACGCCAAATTATTAACGAGAACAAGGACAACCTCATTCCGGCTGCTTACATTACCAACATTGTATACGACTGTGATGCGGCTGAACTAAAGGCTCTGCTTGCTTCTTCACGCCCCTACGCCTCGCACCCCATGCTGGCCCAAGCACGCCAGACTTTGGCCGACATTGAACGCGCCAATGCCATTATAGGTAAACCTTTTACCGACCTTGAGATGAACGACACCGAAGGAAAGGCACATAAGCTAAGCGAATATTGTGGTAAGGGCCACTACGTGCTTATCGACTTCTGGGCCAGCTGGTGCGGCCCCTGCCGTATGGAGATGCCTAATGTGAAAGAAAACTATGAGAAATATCATGCGAAGGGTTTCGACGTGGTAGGTTTATCGTTCGACAATAAGGCCGATGCTTGGAAAAAGGCTATCAACGAGATGGGCCTCAACTGGATACACCTGTCTGACCTTAAAGGCTGGCGCTCAATAGCCGCTCAAACATATGGAATTCAGGGTATACCCGCCTCGCTGCTTGTCAATCCTAAAGGCATCATCGTGGCTCGCGACTTGCGTGGCGAAGCATTAGGAAAGAAGTTGGCCGAGATTTTTAAATAACCTAAGAAAGGGCTTAGAAAACAATATTGTCGTGTTTTTAACAATCTATTTCGCGCTTCGCAGGTTTTTTGCTTGAACACGTTTTTATATAAATTATCCACGAACACGAAATTCACTCTTCACGAACACGAATTTATCCAAGTAGGACGGTGGCCTCCGTGCCCCGTCCTACTTGCAGAGTGCATCCGTTTAGATAAAAATGAAATGCTACTGTATTTCATTTAAAATAACGTAGCGTTTCTTTTAAAAGCGTTGGGTTTCTTTTTAACGTCCCTCCTCACCCAAGTAGCTATCCTTAAAGCCAAGGAAATAGAGCACACCGTCAAGACCAATGGTATTAATGCTTTGCTTAGCATTGGCTACCACACGTGGTTTAGCATGGAAAGCAATGCCGAGACCCGCCTCGCCAAGCATAGGAAGATCGTTAGCACCATCGCCCACAGCAATGGTCTGCGCAAGGTTCACCTTCTCAACCTGTGCAATAAGCTTTAACAGTTCGGCCTTGCGGTGTCCGTCAACAATCTCGCCTACATAGCGACCCGTAAGCTTGCCATCATCGCCTATCTCCAGTTCGTTAGCATACACATAGTCAATGCCATACTTGCGCTGAAGGAACTCGCCAAAATAGGTAAATCCACCACTAAGAATTGCTATCTTATAGCCGCAACGCTTAAGAACAGCCATCAGTCGGTCAACGCCTTCAGTGATGGGCATCTTGTTGGCAATATCTTCCATCACGCTGGCATCAAGGCCTTTGAGCAAGGCTACACGTCGCGTAAAGCTCTCTTTAAAGTTTATCTCGCCACGCATAGCACTCTCGGTGATGGCACGCACCTCGGCACCTACGCCAGCACGGTCGGCTAACTCGTCAATACATTCGGTTTGAATGAGGGTAGAGTCCATATCAAAGCATATAAGCCTACGCATACGACGATACATATCATCCTTTTGGAACGAGAAGTCGATCTCCATATCGGCCGAGATGTGCATCAACTCTTCTTGCATGGCAGCACGGTTTTCAGGATTGCCACGCAGCGAGAACTCAATGCAGGCACGATTGTTGCGCTCGGGATGCTTAATGCTCATACGACCTGTAAGGCGTAAGATAGAGTCGATATTAAGGCCCTGTTTAGCAATAACCTTTGTGGCAGCCTCTATCTGCTTGGCCGACAACGTGCGACCTATAATGGTAAGGATGTAGCGGTTCTTGCCTTGACGGTTTACCCAGTTTTCATATTCGTCGTCAGTAACAGGGTCAAAACCAATGTTTACGCCCAGCTCGGTGGCCTTAAAAAGGAGTTCTTTCATCACCTGGCCCGACGCGTGTTCGTCAATACGAATGAGAATGCCCAGCGAGAGCGTTGAATGAATATCGGCCTGACCAATATCTAACACCTTAGCATCTTTGCTGGCCAATATCTCCATCACTGAAGCGGTAAGACCTGGGCGATCTTTACCTGTTATACGAATAAGAATTTGTTCTTCTTTACTGTTTCTTGTTTCCATTATTATTGTTTCCTACAAAAAGGTTGACAGTGGCACCACCTTTTTATATAGTAGCACCCACTATTAGGGCTATACGTAGCCAATACTTTATGCAAAGTTAATGAAAAAGTATTATAGTAACGCCTTTTACATGCTCTGTTTGCTACAAATATAGTATCTTTGTATCAGAATTGAAGCTTATATATCAGTATTAAAGCTTGATATCAGAATTAAAGCTTGATATCAGAATTAAAGCTTGATATAAAAAAGAAGCTTCATCTTATTATTGTTATTAGCATTATATTAAAAACATGATTGTAAAGACTGTTAACGGGAAGACACCACGCTGGGGGAAAAATTGTTTTATTGCCGACAATGCAGCACTGAGCGGCGATTGCCTGTTGGGCGACGACTGTAGCGTGTGGTATAGCGCTGTGCTGCGATCAGACGTAGATGCCATTCGCTGCGGAAACCGCGTAAACATACAAGACTGTGCCTGTATTCATCAAACAGGTGGCATGCCTTGTATCTTAGAAGATGATGTGTCGGTGGGACACGGCGCAGTGGTGCATGGAGCCACAGTGCGCAAAGGCACTCTCATTGGCATGAACGCAACGGTGCTCGACAAAGCCGACATTGGTGAGGGAGCAATCATTGCTGCTGGAGCGGTGGTGCTACAAGGCACACACGTGCCTGCCCACGAAATATGGGGAGGCATACCTGCAAAAAAAGTGAAAGACTGTGCGCCAGGACAAGCCGAAACCTTTGCCCAACACTATGCGGGATATATTAAAGACTGGTATCGGGAAGAAGAATAAAAACGTATAAAACACGTTAAACACATAAAAGCATTAGACATAAAAAACACGTTTAACATAAAAAACGCGTTAAACACATAAAAAGCATAAAACCTATAAGACCTTGCTGGCCTTATAGGTTTTATGCTTTATTCGTCGTCGAAGTCGTCATCATCAAAACCAAACATGACGGGCTCGACAAAGGCATCGAGGGCACGACGCTCCTTTTTAGTGGGGCGACCTGTGCCACGAGCTCGGTCAACAAAGCCACTGATACGGCTCATCTCAAGCAGTTCATACTGCTTAGGGTCGGTAACGTTTTCATATATTTCGGGCAACAACTTTGCGCCCACACGTTGCTCAATGGCTTTAAGTATCTTAAACGAATAGGTAATAGGCGGCTTCTTTACGCTCACCACCTCGCCCACTTTCACCATATGACTGGGTTTCATGTTCTGCCCCTTCATCGTAACACGCCCATTCTTGCAAGCATCGGCAGCTATCGAGCGCGTTTTAAAGATGCGTGCTGCCCACAACCATTTGTCTATACGAGCTTCATTTGCCATAGTGAAAACGACTATCCTTTATTTCTTACCCAACTTATTGTATTGGTTCATGGTGATATCAAGACCTGCCAATACAAAACTTTTAATCATATCAACGGCGGTGTCGATGCTGGGCTGCAAGGTTTGCATATCCTCGTCACTGTATTTTCCCAGCACCCAGTCGACTTGTGCGCCACGGGCAAACTCGTTGCCAATGCCCATACGCAAGCGAGCATATTGTTGACCAATAAGTTGCTGTATATGCCCCAAACCATTATGGCCACCATTGCTACCATTGCCTTTCAAGCGGAAAGCGCCCAGCGGCAACGCCAAGTCGTCAACCACCACAAGCAATCGCTTTTGGTCAATATTCTCCTTGTTCAGCCAATAGCGCACAGCATTGCCACTCAAGTTCATATAGGTGGTGGGTTTCAGCAGAAACACCTTACGGCCCTTCAAGCTACATTCGGCCACAAAGCCATAACGGCGGTCGTCGAAGCTTACACCAGCGGCTTGAGCAAAGGCATCAAGCACCATAAAGCCCGTGTTGTGACGTGTGCCATCATATTCGGCGCCAGGATTTCCTAAACCCACAATCAAGTATTTGTCCATTTCTGTCTCTCCATTCGTGCCCTCACCATGTTTACACGTGTAACGGCATCTCTTAAACAAAAAAGATATGATGTTAAACACCAAAATACAATAATATATATAAAAGATATGGCCGATTCTACAAGACACAGCTTAATAGAAACGGCCATACAATTTAAAAAGTTATGCTATAAGCGCGTACGCTCGCACTGATTACTCAGCATTAGCAGCGGCCGACATAGCGGCACGTGTCATCTTGATAGAGCATACGATAACGTCCTTGCCAGTAGTCAGCTCAAGACCCTCGAAGCTCAGCTCACCAACCTTGATGCTTTTACCAATCTTAAGGGCAGTAACGTCAACGTCGAGATGCTCAGGAATCTGCTGATAGGGAGCGGTAACATTGATCTTACGGATAGAAAGGTTCATACGACCACCATCGCGAACACCCTGTGCCAAACCAACGAGCTTAACGGGGATACCGATAGTGATAGGCTTCTGATCGTTCACCTCGAGGAAGTCAACGTGCAACAGCGCGTCGGTTACGGGGTGGAACTGAAGTTCCTTCAAGATAGCGGTGTGGCTCTCGCCGTCGATAACGAGGTTGATTACATAGATGTGGGGAGTGTAAACTACCTTGCGGAGCTCGGCCATAGGAACAGCAAATGACATAGCAACGGGCTTGCCATCCTCAGCTGCCAAACCGTAAAGGTTACAGGGAACGAGTCCTTCTTTTCTCAATGCTTTAGAAGCTTTCTTGCCAAGGTCTGCACGCTTCTGACCTGTTACATTAATCTCTTTCATAATGTGTTACTCTAAATTAAGTTGTGAATATTAATACATGCCTTAATTCGCCATCACACGAGACGTATCTACATGATGTGCTCATAAAAGCGGTGCAAAGTTACTACTTTTCTCGCAAATGTGCAAAGAAACCCTAAAAAAACATAGGTTATTATATGAAAGCGAAGGCTTTTGCTTGCCAGTTAGCGCTTTTTTAATTAAATTTGCAGTGCATTATTAATGAAACACAAATTATTAGAGAATGATTAATCGTGAATTGATAAGAATTAAGATAGTGCAGTTGACCTACGCTTACTATCAGAATGGCAACAAGAACATGGACAATGCCGAAAAAGAACTTCTTTTCAGCTTGTCAAAGGCTTATGATTTATACAATTATTTATTAGAGCTTATCGTAGCCATTACCCGTGAAGAGCAGCGTAGAGTAGAAATTAATACGAAACGAGCCTTGCGTGAAGGCACCGATGCCCCTTCTACAAAGTTTGCTTTCAACAAATTTGCTACACAGTTGGAAGAAAACAAGATGCTGAACGAATTTATGGAAACCCAGAAACAAGACTGGGAGACCGACATTGAATTTGTTCGCCGTCTTTGCACCGAGATAGAAGAAAGCGCCATCTATACCGACTATATGAACGACAAAGAAGAGTCGTATGAGGCCGACCGTGAGGTGTGGCGCAAGCTGTATAAAACATTTATTCAGGAGAACAAAGACCTCGACGCCCTATTGGAGGAAAAGAGTCTGTATTGGAACGACGACAAAGAAATTGTCGACACCTTCGTATTGAAAACTATCAAGCGCTTCGACCCACAAAACTCGGGCAAGCAAGAACTGTTGCCCGAATATAAAGATGAGGAAGACAAGGATTTTGCTTGCAAGCTGTTCCGCGCTACCATCCTCAATGCCGACCAATACCAGCGCTATATGAGCGAGACATCGCGCAACTGGGACTTCTCACGTCTGGCCTACATGGATGTAGTAATTATGCAGATAGCCATTGCCGAGATGCTCACCTTCCCCAATATTCCCGTCAGCGTCACCATCAACGAGTATGTAGATTTGGCCAAGATCTACTCTACCCCGCGCAGTGGTGGCTACATTAATGGTATGCTCGATGCCATTGCCCGCTTCCTTATTGATAGCGGAAAGATGTTTAAGTCGATGAACGAGCCCCGCTCGAAGAAAACGAAGACTGAAGGCACAAGCGCTGACAACGAGCAGAGCACTGAAGCAGAAGGCACAAAGGCAGAATAAGCATTCTTCCATTTAAAAAGGCAGAATAAGCATCAACCTTTAAAAAGTGAAGGGAAACAAGTGCTGAATAAGCGTCTTCTTTAAAGGATAAGAGAAAAGAAACATTAGCAAATAAAATAAATAAAATAAGAATAGTATGATGACATTATTTCTTGCTGCACAAACTGCAGCAAACGCAAATCAAGGCGGTGGCGGCATGGGCATGCTTATCATGATGGTAGCTATCTTCGCCATTATGTGGTTGTTTATGATTCGTCCCCAGCAGAAGCGTCAAAAAGAAATTCGTAAGTTTCAAGACGCTCTGACCTCTGGCAGCAAAGTAGTAACGGGTGGTGGCATTTACGGCACCGTAAAGAGCATCGACCTGGTTACTAACAAGATAGAACTGGAGATTGCCCGTGGCGTGGTTATCACTGTTGACAAGAACAGTGTCTTTGCCGATGTCAACGCTAGCAAGGCCCAGTAATACGGAGGCTTCAGCCGCCAACATCATTTAATTGGCATTAATTGCTTATGACAAGTAGGTGATTTCGGCCGCCAATGACCAATAAACTCAGCAGTGCTGATGAAAATCAATCCTAAAAACATATACAGGGCCATCAGGAATTTCTTGTTCAGTCAGCTGAACAAGGAATTTCTGTTTTTTTTGTTCTTTCTTTTCCTCAGTAGCATCTTCTGGCTGATGATGACGCTGAACGAAACGTATGAACAAGAGATATGTGTGCCTGTAAAGCTTACCAACTTGCCCAAGAACGTTATCATCACCACCGAGATGGAAGACACTATCAAGGCCACGGTGCGCGACAAGGGCTACACACTGGCAGGCTATCTGTATGGCGACCGCATTAATCCTGTAACCATCAACTTTAATACCTACGCCAATAAGAATACAGGCTACGGCATGGTGCCACAGGTTGACATATTAAGGTTTCTGACGCAACGGCTACGCGCCTCATCAAAGATCTCGGCTGTCAAACCTGACCGTTTAGACTTCTATTTTAGCTATGGCACCGCAAAGGTAGTGCCCGTAAAGCTTGATGGAACCATCATCCCCGACAAGAGTTATTATTTGGCTCGCGCCCATATCTCGCCCGAGAACGTCACCGTTTATGCCAATAACAAGTTGCTTGACAGTTTAAAGTATGTACTGACCGAAGCAGTTGATATCAAAAACTTCAACGATACAGTGCAATGCGAGGTAAAGATGGCACACAAACGAGGCATCAAGGTGATACCCGACAAGATTACCCTGACCCTCTACCCCGACATTCTTACCGAAGAAGTGATAGAGGTGCCCATCCGCACCATTAATACGCCCGAAGGTAAGGTGTTGCGCACCTTCCCGTCAAGAGTAAAAATACGGTTTACGGTAGGCGCCAGCATGTTCCGTAAGGTAAAGGCCGAACACTTTCTTGTGGTGGTCGACTATAACGACATTGCCGCCCATCCCTCCGACAAGTGCCGCCTACAACTGCGCAATATGCCTCAAGCCGTGCGCAATGCTCGCCTTGAGATACAAAACATCGACTACATTATTGAGCAACAATAATTGTCATCGAGCATAAAGTTATTAAGCAATAAGCTCATCAAACAACAAAGCAAGCCATGCAACGTATAGCGATAACAGGAGGAATAGGAAGTGGCAAATCGTTTGTTTGCCGACTACTGACCGAGCGAGGCATCAGTGTTTACGATTGTGATGCCGCTGCCAAACGTCTCATGTTCACATCGCTCACGCTAAAAGCACAGCTAAAAGCATTGGTAGGCGAAACGGTGTATGATGCTGACGGCCATCTGCAAAAAGCCATATTGGCCCAATATCTGTTGCAAAGCGAGGCCCATAAACAGGCCGTAAACAATGTGGTGCATCCAGCCGTGGCTACCGACTTTATGCAGTCGGGATACACATGGTTAGAAAGCGCCATCCTCTTCGACAGCCAGTTTGATCAGCGCGTGCCCTTCACACATGTGGTATGCGTTACGGCTCCACTTGAGGTACGTGTAGCCCGTATCATGGCTCGCAACGGCATTAGCCGAGAGCAAGCCTTAACATGGATAAACCATCAGTTGCCACAAGAAGAGGCAATGCGGCGCAGCCAGTTCTGCATTATCAATGATGGCGAGCAAGCACTTGAACCGCAAATTGATGCTCTGCTGAAATTTATCAACGAGCAAAGCTAAAGATGTTTATACGCGGGGCACCCCCCACCCCAATAAACGAGAACACAATTATCAACAAAACAAATAAAGGAAAAAAGAAAATGGAAACAATTCTTTCTATCGCTGGCAAGCCCGGCCTCTACAAGCTGGTGTCACGCGGAAAAATGAATCTCATTGTTGAATCTATCGACGACACTCATCGCCGTCAGCCGGCATTTGCCACCGATCGTGTGACAAGCCTTGCCGATATTGCCATGTATACCGATGCCGAAGACATTCCTCTGTGGCAGGTATTCAAGAACCTGGGCGAGAAAGAGCAGTCGAAGGAGTGCTCACTCAACTATAAGAAGTGCTCGGCCAAGGAGCTGCACGACTTCTTTGCAGAGGTTCTGCCCGACTATGATCGCGACCGCGTTCACGATAGCGACATCAAGAAGCTCATTCAGTGGTACAACATCTTGGTAAAGAATGGCTATACCGACTTTGAGGCCACCCTGTCACCCACCGTTGGCGACAATGTTGACGACCGCAAGGAAGCCGACGCCACTGAAGCATAAGCCATGTTTTAATTAAAATGCAAAGGCGTTGTTCGAAGTAAAACGCGTATGCATTTTTCGAAATAAAAGGTCGCCGGCTATCCTACAATCTATGGATAGCTGCCGACCTTTTTTCTTTTTCTCTAACCCCAAAAACCATCATACCATTATGAAAAAGAAAACCAAACTGATATACTGTGCCGTAGGAGCCATCTTGCTCATCAGCATTGGCCTCGACGTTTCAAGCGAATATATGCTCGACTATTCGTTGCAAAACAACCCTGAACACGCCAGCACCTACCACGGTGGCATGCAGCACTTTAAAGACACCTACCCCTCGCTTCGCACCTGGATTGACAGTCTGCAACAGTGTGGCGCCCTTCGCGACACCTTCATCGTCATTCCCAAAGCACAAAACACCGAGCTAAGCGAGCGACAGCACGCCATCTATGCCAAGGCAAATAACGCCAACGGCCGCACGGCCCTCCTCATTCACGGCTATGGCGACAACAGTATGGGCATGCTGCACATAGCCTATATATATAATAAGGTGATGGGGTATAACATTATTCTGCCCGACCTGCACGGCCACGGCCTAAGCGATGGCACCGATATACAGATGGGATGGTACGATCGTCTCGACATTTTGCAATGGATAAAGGTGGCACACCAAATGTTCAAGCCCGAAGCATCGACCGCCGATGTACAGATGGTGGTGCATGGCATATCAATGGGCGCCGCCACCACCATGTGTGTAGCAGGCGAGCCCACCCCCGACTATGTGCGCTGCTTTGTTGAAGACTGTGGCTACACCAGCGCGTGGGACGAGTTTAAGCACGAGCTTAAGAAACGTTTCTATCTGCCCGCCTTCCCACTGATGTACACCACGTCGGCCCTATGTCGTTACACCTACGGCTGGACCTTTAGCGAGGCATCTCCCCTCAACCAGGTAGCAAAATGCACCAAACCCATGCTTTTCATTCATGGCGATGCCGACACCTTTGTGCCCACCGCCATGGTATATCCGTTATACGAGGCCAAGCCCCAGCCCAAGGCGCTATGGATAGCGAAGGGTAGCGCTCACGCCACTTCGTATAAAGACCACCCTGCCGAGTACACACAGCAGGTAGAAAACTTTGTAAGCAAGTATATACATTAACAAGCTAAGAGGGTGTGTCAAAATAGAAGTTAAAAGAAGTTTGGGCTTCGCCCGAAGTTAACAGAAGTTAGCGGACATATGTATAAATTGCTGAAAATAAAGCATTTGTCTGTTAACTTCCATCCATCGTAGATGGATTAACTTCTTCTTAACTTCCTCTAACTCCTATTTTGACACACCCTCTTAGTATAAAGTGTTGCAAGAGCCGTAAGTAAAAAAGAAGAACGCTTACAGCAATATTTTTCCTACAGCCTTACGTATCGGTCCTTGGCCCACGATGGGCGCATGCGCATCTTCAGGAAAGAGGATGTAAAACTGCCCTGGCCGAGCCGTTACGTAAGCCTGTGCCCCTTCTTGATAAAAGGCTATATCGCGCTGAGCGTCGTAAGGTACCGATGGCTCGGAAGCGAGGGCCGACAATGGTTTCCATCCAAACTGTTCTGCACACGACAGCGGAAACTGCACATCCATATAGCGGCGATGCACCTCCAGTGGTCGTTCTTGAGCGGGCTGCATCAGGCTATCGTCAATATTAACAAATACATTATCGCCATCAATCTCAACACGGCCAGCAGGCATATGTAGCAGGTTGTGCGTCTTCACATAATCGAACAACAGTTTCAATTTTGGGTGCAACGCCTCATAGCGTTCGCAGTCGGCAAGGTTTGCTATAATCATATTTTAATGTTTTAATGAATGATACGTATCTCAACTTATCTTATACGAATATACAAAGATATAAAAATATAAGATACGAGGGGCTTTTTACGCCAACTTGTCACCACTTTGCGCCACAATGACACGCTTTTCGTAGGTGGTACACAAGTTGTGTATAGGATAGCAGAAAGAAAAAAATAAAAACAACAATATTAAAAACAAATTATCAGGAGGAAACTATTATGGCACAAGTTTATAGAAACTATTGGTTACCCGAAGTTTTTAACGATTTCTTCGACACCGACAAGATGCCCAAGACCAACGCAACGGCACCTGCCATCAACGTTAAAGAAAACATCGACGAATATATAGTAGAGCTGGCCGCACCAGGTATGCGCAAAGAAGATTTTGAGGTACACATCAACAACGATGGCGATCTCAACATCAAGATGGAAAAGAAAGGAAAGGCTGATGAAAAGGAGGAGAAAGCTATTTACCTGCGTCGCGAGTTTGCCTACTCAAAGTTTGAGCAAACCCTTATCTTGCCCGACGATGTTGACAAGGCTAAAATTTCGGCCAAGGTAGAAGACGGTGTGCTGACCGTTGTACTGCCTAAGGAGCGAAAAGAAGAGAAGAAGGTTAGCCGCCACATTGAGATAGGCTAACACATTCGTCCAAAGCCACAAATGGGTTTTGTAAAAAATACAGTTAGGTTTCATTACGAATACGATTAGGTTTAAAGTTACTGAACAACAAAAATTACATACAACATAAGATTTTAGTAGATTATATTGAAAGAATTGGTAAATGGTTGAAATCGAGTAGGAGGTAAACACTAATCATAGGTGTTTATCTCCTATTTTCGTGTTT